>JAABQI010000019.1 GCA_011391545.1 Rhodoferax sp. | reverse complement strand
TTGGTTTTCTCGATGGCATAAATGAAGCCGAAGGCGCCGCCCAGGAACAGGATCAGGCCCATGCCGCCGCTCAGCGATTGGGTGATGCCGCTGGCAACACCGAGCCAGGCGCCCAGCACGGTGGGGATCAGGCTGATGGCCAGCAGCCAATAGGTATTGCGCAGGACCTTGTTGCGCTCTTGCGCCATGGCGCCTAAGCCATGGCTACGTTCAATGGAATGGACGTTTTCAGTCATGTTCAAACTCCTTGGTGGGTTACTGTGAAACAACAGATGAGGATTCTAGGGTGCAAACTGCTATTGCAGGAAATCAACTCGGGTGGTGTTCCTACTTTTCGTGAGGATACTTTAACCCGTCATGCAGGCAAACCGGCGCCCAAGCCGCGTTATGCTTCACTGACTTTTTACACGGAACCAAACCATGCAAACCAAACCAGTCCTCGAACTGTCAGACCTCAAAATCATGGCCGCGGCGGCCGAGGCCGAAGCCCTCAAAAACAACTGGCCGGTGACGATCGCCGTGGTGGACGACGGCGGCCATCTGCTCTGGTTGCAACGGCTCGATGGCGCAGCCGCGCTGTCGGCTCACATCGCACCGGCCAAGGCGCACACGGCAGCCCTCGGTCGTCGCGAAAGCAAGGCTTACGAGGAGGTGATCAATGGCGGCAGAAGTTCTTTCCTGAGCGTGCCTGCCTTGTCCGGCATGCTCGAAGGTGGTGTGCCGATCATGAAAGACGGACACTGTCTGGGCGCCATAGGCGTCAGCGGTGTGAAATCAACCGAAGATGCACAAATTGCGCGCGCCGGCATTGCCGCGTTGGGGATTCAATAGGCCGAGTGGTCGATGCGCAGTTCCTGCAGGATGGTGGTGGCAATCTCTTCGATGGATTTGGTGGTGGTAGACAGCCATTTGATGCCTGATCGTCGCATCATGGCTTCGGCTTCCCTGACTTCATGGCGACAGTTTTCCAGTGAGGCGTATTTGGAGTGGGGCCGGCGCTCGTTTCGGATTTCGCTCAGGCGTTCCGGCTGAATGGTCAGCCCGAACAGTTTTTTGGTATGCGGTTTGAGCGCTGGCGGCAGGTCCTGCCGTTCAAAATCCTCCGGAATCAGCGGGTAATTGGATGCCTTGAGGCCATATTGCATGGCCAGATACAGAGAGGTGGGCGTTTTGCCACTGCGGCTGACACCCACCAAAATCACGTCGGAACCGGCCAGGTCGCGATGTGACTGGCCATCATCATGGTCGAGCGAGAAATTGATGGCATCAATGCGTGACTGGTATTGCTTGCTTTTGCTGGCATCGCTGAAGCGGCCGATGCGGTGGTTGGACTTGATGCCGAGTTCCTGCTCGAGCGGATGGACAAAGGTGTCGAACATGTCCATCAGCATGCCTTGGCAACCCAGGCTGATCACCTCCATGACCTCTTCATTGGCCAGCGTGGTGAACACCAGCGGCTTTTTGCCCTCCAGGGCGCCTGCCTGGTTGATTTGACGGACCGCTTGATGCGCTTTGTCGACCGTGTCGGTAAAGGGCAGGCGAACCCGGCGAAAGTCAATCTCGAACTGGTTCAGGATGGCGTGACCAAAGGTTTCGGCGGTAATGCCGGTGCCATCGGAGACAAAGAATACGGTGCGGTTGGGCATATTGAGAGAATCTTTGGGTAAATTTTCGAGCGAGTCAGAGCCTACAATAATTATCCGACCAAATTCTCAGAGCGCAACACGATTCGACAAGTCAAGCAACAAGCGGATGCGTTTGCCTCGCCATGAGGTGCAGATTCCCATGCACGTCATAAAAGCCGGTTTTTTAACTTCTGGAGTTTTTTCATGACAGCACGATTTGCAGCGACCGCCTTGGTCGTTCCCTTTGAAGATTTGAGGATGACCGACGTTGATTCGGTGGGTGGCAAAAATGCCAGCTTGGGCGAAATGATCTCCAATTTGCCCACCGGCGTGAAAGTGCCCACCGGGTTTGCCACCACGGCGCACGCGTTTCGTGAATTTCTGGCTTTTGATGGCCTCACCGACAAAATCAACGACCGTCTGAGCACACTCGATACCGACGATGTCAACGCGCTGGCCGTGGCCGGCTCCGAAATTCGCGCCATGATCGAGGCCCAGCCCTTTCCTGCCGACCTTGAGAAGGAAATCCGCCAGGCATTCAGCACCCTGTGTGGCGACAACGTCAAGGCTTCATTTGCCGTGCGTTCATCGGCCACAGCGGAAGACTTGCCCGATGCCTCATTTGCCGGCCAGCAGGAAACCTTTCTGAATGTGACGGGTATTGATGAAATCCTGCACAAAATGCGCGAGGTGTTTGCTTCGCTGTACAACGACCGCGCCATCAGCTACCGCGTCCACAAGGGTTTCGCCCACGAACATGTGGCCTTGAGTGCCGGCGTGCAGCGCATGGTGCGCTCCGACCTGGGCGCCGCCGGCGTCATGTTCACCCTCGACACCGAATCCGGCTTTGACCAGGTGGTGTTCATCACCTCAAGCTACGGGCTGGGTGAAACGGTGGTGCAGGGCGCCGTGAATCCGGACGAGTTTTATGTGCACAAGCCGATGCTCAAAGCCGGCAAGCTGGCGCTGATTCGCCGAAGCCTGGGCTCCAAGCTGATCCAGATGCAGTTTTCCACGGCCGAAGAAAAAGCAGCCAATGGTCACCTTGTGAAAACAACCGATGTGCCCACTGAGTTGCGCAACCGCTACTCACTGACCGACGCCGATGTGCAAAAACTGGCTTCCTACGCCGTGGTGATCGAAGAGCATTACGGCCGTCCGATGGACATCGAGTGGGGCAAGGACGGCATCGACGGTGAGTTGTACATCCTTCAGGCGCGCCCTGAAACCGTCAAGAGCCAGGCGGCTGGCAAGGTCGAACACCGCTACAAACTCAAAGGCAAGGGCCCCGTGCTGGTGGAGGGCCGCGCCATTGGACAAAAAATTGGCACAGGCCCGGTCAAGGTGGTGCACAACCTCAGCGAGATGGACCGGGTCCAGGCCGGTGACATCCTGGTGACTGACATGACCGACCCCAACTGGGAGCCGGTCATGAAGCGCGCTTCTGCCATCGTCACCAACCGTGGCGGGCGCACCTGCCACGCTGCCATTATTGCGCGCGAGTTGGGCATCCCGGCAGTGGTTGGGTGTGGCCACGCCGATCAGGTGCTCAAGGATGGCATGCTTGTCACCGTCAGTTGCGCCGAGGGCGATACCGGCTTCATTTACGATGGCTTGCTGGAAACCGAGGTCACCGAGGTGCAGCGCGGCCAGATGCCCGAGATTGAAACCAAGATCATGATGAATGTGGGCAACCCGCAACTGGCCTTTGACTTCTGCCAGTTGCCCAATGCCGGTGTCGGTCTGGCGCGCCTCGAGTTCATCATCAACAACAACATTGGCGTGCACCCCAAGGCCATTCTGGACTACCCGAACATTGACTCCGACCTGAAAAAGGCTGTGGAGTCGGTGGCACGGGGCCATGCCTCGCCACGCGCTTTCTATGTGGACAAGGTCGCCGAGGGAGTGGCCACCATCGCTGCGGCCTTCTGGCCCAAGCCGGTGATTGTTCGCCTGTCAGACTTCAAAAGCAACGAATACCGCAAGCTCATTGGCGGCAGCCGTTACGAGCCCGAAGAAGAAAACCCCATGCTGGGATTCCGTGGCGCCGCGCGCTATATCAGCGCCGATTTCGGCGAGGCGTTTGCCATGGAGTGCGAAGCGCTCAAGCGCGTGCGCAACGACATGGGCCTGAGCAATGTACAGGTGATGGTGCCCTTTGTGCGCACACTGGGCCAGGCCCAGAAAGTCACCGAATTGTTGGCTGAAAAGGGGCTCAAGCGCGGCCTCGATGATCTGAAGTTGATCATGATGTGCGAAATCCCCAGCAACGCGATTCTGGCCAAGGAGTTTCTGCAATTTTTTGACGGCTTCTCCATTGGTTCCAATGATTTGACGCAACTGACACTGGGACTCGATCGCGACTCGGGTCTGGAACTGCTTGCCAAGGATTTTGATGAGCGCGACCCGGCGGTCACCAACTTGATCAGCCTGGCGATCTCGGCCTGTCTGGCAGAAAACAAATACATTGGCATTTGTGGCCAGGGCCCCAGTGACCATCCCGACTTTGCGCGCTGGTTGATGGCGCAAGGCATTTCGTCGATTTCCCTGAACCCGGACACGGTGGTGGCGACTTGGCAAAATCTTGCACAAGGCAAGTAAGCAGCCCTTCCGGCATGCACCTGGGGTTGCCAACATCATCTGATGTTTGACACAGCAGTGCCTTCAAGCAGCAACCCGCCTGCCGCCAACCTGACCGGGTTGCACGGCTGGTTGTTGCTGGTTTGGTTTGCCGCTTCTTTTGGTCTTGTTTTCTTTGCCCATGACTTGCAACAAGTCGTGGCGGGCTGGCCTGTTTCCTATTGGTTTGCAGCGCAGGGCAGCGTCATCATCTTCATCGGTATCGTGGCGGTTTTTGCCTGGGTTGCCAATCGGCGCGAAGGGCAGGTTAGCGCTGTCTCTAACGCGGTCAGCGCGTACAACCGGCGCATCCATCGCCGGTTTGCCACGTTTGTGGTCCTGCTGATCCTGTTCATCCTGGCGCTGGCCTGGGCAGAGCACGCCGGGCTGCGAAAAATCTGGGTCGGCGCCATCTTTCTTTTTGCCACCGTTTTCCTGTACGCCTTGATCGGCATTTACGGGCGCACGTCCAACGCGTCGGAATATTATGTGGCCGGCCGACGCATTCCTGCCATGTACAACGGCATGGCGGTGGCCGCCGACTGGATGAGCGCCGCATCGTTCATCAGCATGGCAGGCGGGCTCTATTTGCAGGGTTTTTCAGGTTCGGGCGCGCAGCCGGGGGGCTTGGTGTATGTGCTGGGCTGGACCGGAGGCTTCTGTCTGGTGGCGCTCTTTGTGGCGCCTTACCTGCGGCGATTGAGCCTCTTTACCCTGCCGGATTATTTTGGCCTGCGTTTTGGCGGACGCTGGCCTCGCATCATTGCCGCCTGGTCGGCGGTTTTGTGTTCGTTCATTTATGTTGTGGCCCAAATCTATGGGGTAGGTCTGATCACCTCCCGATTGACCGGCGTCCAGTTCGAAATTGGCATCTTGCTGGGGTTGGGCGGGGTGCTGGTGTGTTCCTTTTTAGGCGGCATGCGCGCCGTGACGTGGACCCAAGTCACACAGTATGTGGTGGTCATCCTCGCCTTTTTGATTCCTGTTTCCTGGCTCGCTTACAAGCAGTTGGGCAATCCAGTGGCCGCCGTGGTTTACGGCCAGCAATTGCCCAAAATTTCAGAGCTTGAATTGCGTTTGGCCAAGGCGCCTGATGAGCAGCAGGTGATCCTGGAATACCAGCGCCGCGCCGAAGACTATGAACGCAAGCTGCGCCAATTGCCAGCCTCGCTTGAGCAAGAGAAGAGGGAGCAAAAGGAGATGATCGAGCGCCTGATGGTCGCCCATGCAGACGAGTCTGTCATTGTGACGGCCAGGCGCCAGTTGGCGGCATTGCCGCGCGATGAGGCGTCCGCCCGTGAGCGCTGGAGCCAGGCCATGCAGGAAAATCTGGCGCGCGCCCAGCCCCTGGCGGGTATGCCCCTGCACACGCAGCCTTTCGCCGGCAACCCGCATGGGACCGCTGAAGAGCAAAACCTGTTTGATGTGTCGCGGCGCAATTTTTTAGCCCTGATGTTTTGCCTGATGATCGGCACCGCCGGGTTGCCCCACTTGCTGACGCGGTTCTACACCACACGAACCGTGGCTGAGGCCCGGAACTCGGTTACCTGGTCGTTGTTTTTTATTGCCCTCTTGTACCTCTCAGCGCCTGCACTGGCGGTTTTGGTGAAGCACGAAGTCATGAGTCAATTGGTGGGCTTACCCTTTGACGATCTGCCCGTGTGGATTGCGCAATGGGCAAAGCTCGATCCGGCCCTGATTTCTGTGAGCGACATCAACGGCGACCGAATCCTGCAGTTTGCCGAACTCCAACTCGGACCCGACATTGTGATGCTGGCCACACCGGAACTGGGCGGCCTGCCTTATGTGGTGTCCGGTCTGGTCGCGGCGGGTGGTCTTGCTGCGGCCTTGTCCACCGCCGATGGCCTGTTGCTGACCATTGGCAGCGCCTTGTCGCATGACTTGTTTTACTGGAAAAACACAGACCGCGCCGGATCGGTCCGGCGCGTGATGCTGTCGAAGTTTGCGCTGCTCGTGGTGGCCTTGATCGCCGCCTATGTGGCGGCACAGCGTCCTGCCGATATTTTGTTCCTGGTCTCTGCCTCGTTTTCACTGGCAGGTTCCGCCTTTGTGCCGGTCATGATCCTGGGCATTTTCTGGAAGGGCGTGACGCGCTTTGCGGCGGTTGCTGGCATGCTGACGGGTCTGTTTTTGACGCTTTATTACATGGTGATCAACATTCCCACAGTCAGGACGCTGCTGTCATTGGAAGGGTCTGGCCTCTGGTTTGACATTGAGCCGGTCTCGGCGGGTGTTTTTGGCGTTGGTGCGGGACTTGTGGTGACCGTGATCGTCAGCTGGATGACGCGAGGTTCTGTTGCCGTCCCTCAAAGATCATGATGATCAGGAAAAGCCTGATATACGACTATAATCACGAGTTACCTTGCCGCACCTCAATTAGACGCTGAGGGCGGTTTTCTGCCTCACCAGAGGTTCATCCAAAAGGAGTTTCAATGCGTCATTATGAAATCATTCTCATGATCCATCCGGATCAGAGCGAACAGGTTCCAGCCATGCTGGAGCGCTACAAAGGCATGATCGTTGCCGGCGGTGGCAAAGTGCACCGTGTCGAAGACTGGGGCCGTCGTCAACTGGTCTATCTGATCAACAAATTGGCCAAAGCCCATTACCTGTGCATCAACATCGAAGCCGACCAGGCTGTCATGGCCGAACTTGAGCATGCTTTCAAGTTCAATGATGCCGTGTTGCGTCATTTGACGGTTTTGATGAAAAAAGCCGAAACCGGCCCTTCGTCCATGATGAAGACCGTCGAGCGTGAAGACGCGCGCAAAACGCAACAAGCCGAATACCAGGCTTGAACCGATTGAGTGACAACACCGAGTGCGAATGTTGCCGTTAATCAGTTGATGTTGACGGCGCAACTTGTCGAATCCAGCACCATGCGTTATACGCCCTCTGGTGTGCCTGCCTTGAATTGTCTGTTGGAGCATGCCTCCGAAACGATTGAAGCCAGTCAGGTCAGGCAAGTCAAGGCACTGCTGAAATCCGTGTCATTTGGTTCTGTGGCCGAGCGATTGGCCAAACAGGAAATTGGCAGCAACTGGCTCTTCAAGGGCTTTTTGGCTTCCCCGCGCGGCACAAAGCAACTGGTGTTTCACATACAAGAATTTTCTCAAAGTTAAAGTTTTTAAAATTTAAGGAGTCCATCATGGCCGGACCAAAACGTTTCAACAACAAAGACAAGCGCCCCAAGCGCCCCGCGCAAAATCTGCTTTTCAAGCGCAAACGCTTCTGCCGTTTCACGGTGACGGGCGTTGAACAGATTGACTACAAGGACATCGACACGCTGCGTGATTTCATTGCCGAAAATGGCAAGATCATTCCCGCGCGTCTGACCGGCACCCGTGCCATTTTCCAGCGTCAGCTCAACACCGCCATCAAGCGCGCGCGCTTTTTGGCCATGTTGCCGTACAGCGACCAGCACAAGATCTAAGGACCACAACCATGCAAATCATTCTGCTCGACAAGGTGGTGAACCTTGGTAACCTGGGTGAAATCGTTCGTGTCAAGGACGGTTATGCCCGCAATTTTTTGATTCCTACCGGCCGCGCCCGTCGCGCCACGGCATCGGCCAAGCTGGAGTTTGAAGCACGCCGTGCTGAACTAGAAAAATCTGCTGCAGCCAAATTGGCCGAATGCCAGGCGATTGGTGAAAAGCTCGCCGGCCACACCTGCAAACTGACGCAAAAAGCTGGCGTCGACGGCCGGCTGTTTGGCTCAGTGACCAACGCTGACATCGCAGAAGAACTGACCAAGTCAGGCTTTGCTGTCACCAAGGCACAGGTTCGGATGCCCAATGGCCCGATCAAGACAGTCAGCGACAGCACCGTCAGCGTGGCACTGCACACTGATGTGGTGGTTGACATCACCGTTTCGGTTTACGGCGAAACTGCCTGATCCCGTATCTGGCAAAAAAACCGCCAGTGTTTGTGCACTGGCGGTTTTTTTTGCCTCGAATTTTTGAGTTGGCAGTATGTCGCTATGAAGCCAGCAAGCCTTTGTAAAGCATGTACGCTGCCAGCACGTACAAGATACTTGCAAACACGCGTTTGAGACGCTTGACCGGCAGTCTGTGTGCCGCCTTGGCACCCAAGGGGGCAGTCAGTACGCTGCAAATGGCAATCACAGCCAGGCCCGGTA
>JAABQI010000018.1 GCA_011391545.1 Rhodoferax sp. | reverse complement strand
CCCTGACGGATTAACTGATTGATGGTTGGCATTGAGCCTCCTAAAAACTAAACGTCCCTAAACGTTTGAAAGCATGTTATTGACAAAAACGTGAATCCCTTCGGAAATTCCGAAAAGCCCATTACTATATCAGGTCATGCACCCAAGTGCAAATTGGTCATTTGATCCACAGGCGCAAAGCATCCCAGGCACGCCCCAGCACCCCTGCCTGCTCCACCCCATCAAGCACCTGCAACGGCACCTCGGACACCGCTTGGCCTGCGCTGCTGATTTTGAGCAGCCCCACCTGCTGGCCCTTGCTGAAAGGTGCCACCAAAGGTTCGGGACGAACCACCTGTGTGCTTAGTTTGGATCCCGTGCCGGCGGGCACGGCCACCACAATGGCCCGGGTCTGGCCCAGCGCCACGGTGGACGCCTTGCCCTTCCAGACAGCCGGCGTCACCACAGCCTGGTTGGCATCAAACAGCTTGACGGCTTCAAACGCGGTGTAGCCCCAGTTCAGCAATTTCTGTGACTCGTTGGCGCGAGCGTTTTCACTGGCAGCACCCAGCACGATCGACAGCAGGCGCCTGCTTCCCAAGGCCTCGGGTGAGGCGGCGGGCGCACCGGGTTTACCAAGCCCCGGCACATCGCGTCGGGCGGTTGCAATCAAACAATAGCCGGCGGCATTGGTGTACCCGGTCTTCAGGCCATCGACCGTCGGATCTCGAAAAAGCAACAGATTGCGATTACTGTCATTAGTGGCTGGTGTGCCCTCATAGCGATACCTCTTGATCGCGTAATACCCCACGTAGTCAGGAAAATCCAGCATCAGGCGGGTCGCCAGAATGCTCAGGTCGCGCGCTGTGGTGATATGGCCCGCTTCAGTCAAGCCTTCCGGGTTCTTGTAACCCGTGGCTTTCATGCCCAAGGCCTTGGCCTGATCATTCATCAGTTGCACAAAACGCTCCTGCGAGCCGCCGACCCCTTCGGCCAGCGCCATGGTGGCGTCGTTGCCGCTTTGCACAATCATGCCCTTGATCAAATCTTCGACCGGAACTTTCATTTTGGGATCAATGAACATGCGCGAGCCCGGCATTTTCCAGGCGCGCTCGCTCACCGGCAGGGTTTGCTTGAGGTCGAGTTTTTTGCTGCGCAGCGCATCAAACACGAGGTAAGCCGTCATCAGCTTGGTTAGGGAGGCTGGCTCCACGGGCGTATCAATGTCTTTTTGCGCCAATATTTGATCGGCGGTGACATCCAGCAACAAATAGGAGCGCGCCGCAATTTCGGGCGGCTGCGGAGTTTGCGCGGCGGCCGACAGACAAACCGCAGTCATCAGGGATAAAAGTATTTTTTTCATTAATGTGCCGCCCCTCTTCAGTCAAGAGGCAAATATTGCTTTAAATTTAATAGCCACCAACGCTTGTTTGGCAGACTCCAGGGGGAAATGGACCAAGAACTGGCTAGCGCCCCAAGTCCACGGGCGTCAGCAGTCGCTGCACCACCAGGCCGTTTTTGAGGTGCGACTCGACGATCTCGTCAATGTCGCCGGCATCCACATAGCTGTACCACACCGCCTCCGGATAGACCACGGCCACTGGGCCGGCGGCGCAGCGGTCCAGACAACCCGCCTTGTTGACGCGCACTTGCCCCGGGCCGGCCAGGCCCGCCGCCTTGACTTGCGACTTGCAGCGCTCAAACGCCGCTTGTGCGTCATGCTGGGCACAGCATGCCTCGCCGTTGCCGCGCTCATTCAAGCAGAAAAAAATATGCCTTTGGTAATAGCTGGTGCCGGGCGCTGCCTCAGCGGCAGACGGAACGGCAGAATTGGGGGAAATTGGATGTGTCATGCGTAGGATTTTAGTTTTTTGATTCCTGGCGCCATAACAGGCTCAGTACATAGACCAAAGTTGCAAAAGGCCAAAGCCAGCCCAGCCACTGCGCCAAGCCATGGAATCGAATGAACCGCCCCTGCTCCCACAGGAACAGGGTTTGCTCAAAATAGGGATTCACCGGCGTCTGGTTGATCAGGCTCAGGTTGACGCCCAGCGCCAACAGCGCCAGCGCCGCACTGGCCCGGCTTGGCACCCATAGCAGCGTTATTGCCAGCACCATGGCGCTCACCAACGCGGCTTTGACCGGCAAACCGAGCCAGTCCCAGGCGTGCTCGGGCCCCACACTCAAAGCCGCGCTCAGCGCGGTCGCCAGGACGCCAAACAAGCCTACCCAGACCAATAACCAAAGGCGCTTACCGGCCCGGCGAATAATGCAGAAGCCGAGCAGGCACGGGATCAGCAAGCCCAGCAACACACCCAGCCACTCCACCGAAGGCAATAACGGCTGCAACTCCGTCTCACGCACCGGCAACCATTCCAGAAACGGGGTACCTGCCAGCAGATCGACGATCCTCGCTTCCAGCCGCTCCACCACTTGCCCCAAGCCCAGGGGAATGGCAGTTGGAAACAGCAAAGCCAGCGGCCACAGGGCCAGTAGCACCAGCCCACCGCGCGCATCAGCGACAAACCAGTCGGCCCTGAAACGACTCCAGCGCTGCAAAACGCCCAGTTTTTCCAGGCTCCAGGCACTGAAAGCACCCAATGCGCCACCCGCGACATTGAGCATCAGATCAAGATTGGACGGCACCCGGTTGGGCAGATAAACCTGCAGCGACTCCATCAGCAGCGACAAACCCGAGGCCACCAGGATGGCCAGACGCAAGGCGTAGCGAGGCCGCCCGGTGCGCAGCGCGCTCAGCACCAGAAAAAAACCCAGCGGCATATAGCCCACAAGATTGGCCACCACATCAAACGCCGTCCAGTACTTGGGCAGCGGCGCAGTCAGGAAAAACCAGGGCATCACGCCCTGATCGCGCCATCCTTCAAAAGGAAACAGGCTGGCGTAGGCAATCAGGCCCGCATACACCAGAGCCAAAGGCCATGCCGAAGTCTTGTGCATCGGCATAGGGCGTCAGAACGGTTTGAGCACGACCAGGCTGACGATGATCAGCATCAGGATCACCGGCGCTTCGTTGAACCAGCGGTACCAGACGTGGCCGTGGCGCTGCTGGCCGCTGACAAATTTCTTCAGCATCACGCTGCAGGCATGGTGATAGCCGATCACCAGCAGCACGCCCGCCAGTTTGGCATGCATCCAGGCGTTGCCCGGCCCCCAGCCGATGCCGTACCCCGCCCACAGCCAGATGCCCAGGAGCACAGCCGGGATGGCGATGATGGTCATGAAGCGCAGCAGTTTGCGCGCCATCAGCAACAAACGGTCTCGCTCGGCCACTGAATCTGCGGGCACCATGGCCAGATTCACAAAAATGCGAGGCAGGTAAAACAAGCCGGCGAACCAACTGGCGACAAAGACAATATGGAGCGACTTGATCCAGAGCATGGCCATGAGCTAAAACCTCAGCGGTGCAACGTCCCGCCAGAAGCGACAGCAAGTTGCTTGAAAATGAACCCTGGACTTTCGCAAAATTGTCCCGACGGCTTTGCGATGGTTCCAAAAAAAACCCCAGCACAAGGGCTGGGGTGATAAGCCTATTTGCTGTCACACATCAAGGCCCCGCTCAGGGAGGAAAAGCGGGGAGCAGTAAACTGCTCGGGTGGTAATTTACCAAAATAAAATAACTTTTTCAAGCCAGGGGCAAAAAAAATGTCGTTACGATGACAAAAAATACATCTATCAGTTGATTTCAACATGAACCACTACGCCTCTTTCCCCCAAGGCCGCCCCCGCCGTTTGCGCCGCGACAGCTTTACCCGCAACCTGGTGCGCGAGCACACGCTCACCCCGAACGACCTGATTTACCCGGTGTTTGTGGTGGACGGCCAGCAGCAGCGCCAGGTGGTGTCCTCCATGCCCGGCGTGGAGCGCCTGAGCCTGGACCTGTTGCTGCCCGTGGCTGAAGACTGCGTCAAACTGGGCATTCCGGTGATGGCGTTGTTCCCGGTGATCGAGCAGCACCTCAAGACTCCCGACGGCCGCGAAGCCTTCAACCCCGACGGCCTGGTGCCGCGCGTGGTGCGCGCGCTCAAAAAAGAGTTCCCGGCGCTGGGCGTGATGACCGATGTGGCACTGGACCCCTTCACCAGCCACGGCCAGGACGGCCTGCCCAGCCCTGACCCGCTGGAAGACGGGTACATCATGAACGACGAAACCGTCGAAGTGCTGGTTAAACAGGCCCTGACGCAAGCCGCCGCCGGCGTTGACATGGTGGCGCCCAGCGACATGATGGACGGCCGCATTGGCGCCATCCGCCAGGCTCTGGAGGCCAACCACTTCATCCACACCCGCATCATGGCCTACAGCGCCAAATACGCGAGCGCCTTTTATGGCCCGTTCCGCGACGCCGTGGGATCTGCCGCCAACCTCGGCAAGAGCAACAAAAAGGTGTATCAAATGGACCCCGGCAACAGTGACGAAGCGCTGCGCGAGGTGGCAATGGACATCGCCGAGGGTGCCGACATGGTGATGGTCAAGCCCGGCATGCCCTACTTGGACGTGGTGCGCCGCGTCAAGGACACGTTCAAGGTGCCGACCTTTGCCTACCAGGTCTCGGGCGAATACGCCATGCTCAAGGCCGCCGCCCAAAACGGTTGGCTCGACCATGACGCGGTCATGATGGAAAGCCTGCTGGCCTTCAAGCGCGCCGGGGCCGATGGCATCCTGACCTATTTCGCCCGCGACGCCGCCCGCTTGCTGCGTCCCTGAACCAGCCTGTTTGGCCAGCGTCACCGTGCCATGCGCATCTTCACCATCCACGGCAGCCGCGTCTCTGAAATCGCTTTAGGCGAACACCCTGAGGCTCTCACTGATCTGCAGTTGCCCGAGTCTGGCTATGTGTGGCTATCGTGCTCACGCGCCGAACTTGAGCAACTGCAACTACCGATTCAGGTGGCGCTGCAAACCCTGTGCAAACTGCAATTGCTGGACCTCCACCTGTCCGACCTGCTGAATGCGCAACTGCCCTCGCGCTTTGACTTCACCTCGCAATACGACCTGCTTGTTTTTCGCGGCCTGGTGATGAGCGGCACCGAATCAGGCGCGGCCAGCCAGCCCCTGAAACACTTGCCCCGGCGCGGTGGTCCACCCATCTTGCGACGCATCGACACCAGCCCGGTCGGGTTCGTGGTGTTTGACCGTGTCCTGCTGACGGTCCACCCCACCGACTTCACGCTGCGCGACGCTTACGCCCTGCGCCTGCTCTCAAGCAGCGAAAGCGGTGCACAGACCAGCCTGCCGCAGGGCGTACCAGACGGCCGATCCACCGGTGCGCGCGGCATTCCCGCCAACCCCGCCGACCTGATGCTGCGCATCGTCAACCAGATGGTGGACGGCTACCTCGCCTTGCGCCGCGAACTCAGCCAGCAGCTTGACCACTGGCAGGCCGAACTGCTCAACCCCAAAACCCGCTTCAGCAACTGGAACGCCCTGCTCAGCGCCCGCCTGTCGCTGCACCAACTGGATGAAATCTGCGAGGACCAGCGCGCCGCCATCCAGGACTGGATCGAGTCCCTGAAAACCTGGCCCGATCACGACGAATTGCTGAGCCGACAACAGCGCGACCTGCTGCAGGTGCGCAGCCGTGACGTGCTGGAGCACATCGAGCGCGTGCTGCACCACGTGCAACGGCTGGAGCAAAATGCCGAAACCACGGTGCAAATGCACTTCAACGCACAAAGTCATCGCACCAACGAGATCATGCGCACGCTCACCGTGCTGACCGCCATTTTCTTGCCACTGAACCTGATCGCCGGCATTTTCGGCATGAACTTCGATTTCATTCCGCTGCTGCACCGGAGCAATGGCTTCTGGCTGGCCATGATTTCAATGGCCCTCACGGCGGGTGGCCTGGGCCTGTATTTCTGGCGCAAACGCTTTCTGGAGCGCTCGACGCGTTAAAGTTGAAGGCAGCACGCCTGAGGGCTCGTAATCAAATAACATGCACAGCATATTCATGAACGAGTCCCAAGCGCTCATGTTCATTATTTGTGGAGGTATTTATGAAACGCTGGTTTTTGATTTTGATCACCGCCCTGACCCTGACGGGCTGCGGCTACAACGACTTTCAACGGCTTGACGAGCAAACCAAATCGGCCTGGAGCGAGGTGCTCAACCAGTACCAGCGCCGCGCAGACCTGGTGCCCAACATCGTGGCCACCGTCAAGGGCGAGGCTGCCTTCGAGCAGGACACCTTGACCAAGGTGATTGAAGCGCGTTCCCGGGCGACGTCGATCCAGGTCACGCCCGAAACCCTCAACGACCCGGCAGCCTTCAACAAGTTTCAGGCGGCGCAAGGCGAGTTGGGCTCGGCGCTGAGCCGATTGATGGTGGTCGTGGAGCAATACCCCAACCTCAAGGCGAACCAGGCCTTCAGCGACTTGCGGGTGCAGCTCGAAGGCACCGAGAACCGCATTACGGTGGCGCGCAACCGCTACATCCAGACGGTGCAGGAGTACAACGTGCTGGCACGCAGTTTCCCGAGCAACCTGACCGCCATGGTGTTCAGCTACAGCCCCAAGGCGAATTTTTCGGTGCAAAACGAAGCCGCCATTTCAGCCCCGCCGGTGGTTGATTTCAACAAAAAATGATCGCCTTGCTGCAGCGCGTGCGCTCTGCACTGCCGAATATTCGGTGGCTTGGGGCGCTGTTGCTGCTGTGCTTTTGGGCATGGGGTCCGCCTGGAACGGCCCAGGCGCAACAAGCCGTACCCGCCCTGACCGCTCACGTGGTGGACACCGCGGGCACTTTGTCCGGCGCCCAGCGCGAAGCGCTTGAAGCCAGGTTGACCACGTTCGAGCAGGCGCGCGGCGCGCAGGTGGTGGTGTTGCTGGTGCCCAGCACGCAGCCTGAAGACATCGCCAGTTATGCCAACCGGGTCGCCAACACCTGGAAAATCGGCCGCAAGGAAATTGGCGACGGCCTGCTGCTGATCGTGGCCGTGCAGGACCGCAAGCTGCGTATCGAAGTGGCCAAAACGCTCGAGGGCGCGATCCCCGACCTGGCGGCCAAGCGCATCATCGATGAGGCGATCACGCCGCGCTTCAAGCAGGGCGACTACGCTGGCGGCATCGATGCCGGCCTGACGCGCATCATGGCGTTGATCAGCGGCGAGGCCTTGCCCACGCCAGCTGAAGCCAGCCAGCCATCAGGCGGTTTTGACTGGATGCAACTGGGCATCTTCATGTTCATCGCCGTGCCGGTGATCGGTGCGGTCACCAAAGGCATTTTGGGCAACCGGGTCGGCGCTGTCGCCACCGGCGGCATCGCTGGCGTCATCGCCATGGGGCTCACCGCCAGCTTAATTATTGCCGGCCTGGTGGGCGTCGTGGCCATGTTCTTTACCCTGGTGCAAAACATACCCGGCAAGCGGGGTGGCGGTTGGCCGGGTGCAGGCGGCAACGCGGGCTGGGGCCATGGCGGCGGCTTCGGCGGTGGCGGTGGAGGTGGCTTTGGGTCGGGTGGTGGTGGCGATTTTGGCGGCGGTGGCGCCTCGGGAGGCTGGTGATGTGGACGCGTTTGATCCGGATACTGAAACATCGCTGGCAAAGCGACGATGCGGTGCAGCGCGCCGTGCCGCCCGCTTTGCTGGACAAGCTGGCCGCACAGGTGGCGGCCAGCGAGGCAGGGCACAGCGGCGAAATACGCGTTTACGTCGAAGCGGGCTTGCCGCTAAGCTACCTGTGGCAGCCTGCCAGCATGGCGCAGATCACTCACGAGCGAGCGCTGGCCATGTTTGGCAAGCTGCGCGTCTGGGACACCGCGCACAACAATGGCGTGCTGATTTACCTGCTGCTGGCCGAGCACCGCATCGAAATTGTGGCGGACCGGGGCTTGAACGAGCGGGTTGCCCCGGACACCTGGCCACGCCTGGTGGCCAGCATGAGCGCAGCGTTCAAGGCCGGTGATTTTGAAGGCGGCCTGACCCAGGCGGTTAGGGAAGTGTCTGCGCTATTGCATCACCACTTTGCGTTGCAGACCGGACAGAGCAACCCCAACGAGCTTCCTGATGCGCCGCTGTTGAACTGACCGCACAAAAAACCACAGGCCTCAACAGGCCCGTGTTTCGACAGTTCAACTGGCGCAAGGGCCAGGCTGGCTTTTACTTGGCGAGTTCCGCGAGCGACTGCACCGAAACGTCGACACGGCGGTTCTTGGCGCGGCCCTCGGCCGTGGCGTTGTCGGCCACCGGCTCGGATTCACCTTTGCCAATCGCCCGCACGCGCTTGACATCCACGCCATGGCTCACCAGATACGCCTTCACTGCCTCAGCGCGCGCCTCAGACAAGCGCTGGTTGTAGGCGTCAGACCCGACGCTGTCGGTATGCCCCGTGGCAATCACCACATCCAGCTGCGTGCCCTTGATCTTGGCCACCAATTCATCGAGCTTGGCCACGCCGCCCACCTTGAGCACCGACTTGTCGAAGTCGAACAGCGCATCGGCTGACAGGCTCACCTTGGCAGCG
>JAABQI010000017.1 GCA_011391545.1 Rhodoferax sp. | reverse complement strand
TCGGCGCGCAGCGCGATCCAGGCAAAGTTGCCGTTGGCCCACATCAGGAACAAACCAAGCAGAACGCAGGCCGCCAGCACCTGCAGCACAAACAGGCCCCAGCCCGGCTCGGGCTTGTAGCTGCCACGCTTCATCAAGCCCAAAAGCAGCCACAGCGCGTTGACCATGGCGCCAATGCCGATCGACAGCGTCAGCGCGGCATGGGCAAAAATTGGCACCAGCACGATGTTGAGCAACTGGGTCAGCACCAGCACAACCACGGCCACCTTGACCGGGGTTTTGGTGTCCTGGCTGGCGTAATAACCGGGGGCCAGCACCTTGATGGCGACAATGCCGACCAGCCCCACACCCCAGCCCATCAGCGCACGGGTGACCTGCTGCACGTCAAAGTCGGTCATGGCGCCATAGTGGTAGAGAACCGACACCAGCGGCAGCGGAAATACCAGCAATGCCAGCGCACAGGGCACGGCCAGCAACACCACCAGACGCAGGCCCCAGTCAAGCATGGCCGAATAGCGGAGCGTGTCGCCGCTGGCACGGGCACCGGCCAGCTGCGGCATCAGCACCACGCCCATGGCCACGCCCAGCATGGCCGTGGGGAATTCCATGAGCCGGTCGGCATAGGTGATCCAGCTGACGCTGCCCGGCGCCAGGTGCGAGGCAATTTGGGTGTTGATCAGCATCGACAGGTGCGCCACGCTGACCCCCAGCAGGGCCGGGCCCATCAGTTTGAGAATATTTTGCGTGCCGCCATCGGCCCAGGCCAGTTTGATGGCCGACCAGCGCCAGCTCATCCGTGGATGCAGCCCCATGCGCTTCAAGGCCAGCCATTGCACCGCCAACTGCAACACGCCGCCCAGAAGCACGCCTCCGGCGAGGGCGTAAATGGGTTCCAGCCCCAGCGTTTTGAACCACGGCGCACCCAGCCAGGCGGCCAGAATCATGCAGATATTGAGTAGCACGGGGGTGGCGGCGGGCACCGCAAAACGCTTGTAGGTGTTGAGCACACCCGCGCCCAGCGCCACCAGCGACATGAAGGCAATGTAGGGAAACATCCAGCGGGTCAGCACCACCGCCACATCGTAGCCGCGCGGGTCTTGCTTCATGCCGCTGGCCATGGCCCACACCAGTCCGGCCGCACCCAGCACACCGAGCACGCTCAAACCCAGCAAAGCCCAGGCCAGCACCGTGGCCACCCGGTCAACCAGCAGCCGGGTGGCCGCGTCGCCCTGTTGCGCTTTGGTGGCGGCCAGCACCGGCACAAAGGCCTGGCTGAAAGCCCCTTCGCCAAAGAAGCGCCTAAACAGATTGGGGATGCGAAACGCCACGTTGAAGGCGTCGGTCATTGCCGAGGCTCCAAAGGTGGCGGCAATCAGCAACTCGCGCACCAGCCCGGTGATGCGCGACAGCAACGTCAGGCCCGAAACCACCGAGGCCGACTTGAACAGGCTCACAGCGCCACCAACCCGCTCTGCCAGCCCAACATGGCGCCGGCCACCCGCGCCTCGATCACCAAGGCGCCGCCCACCAGCGCGATGCGTCCGGGCTGTCACAGAATAAAACGGATTTCTTGATGGGTTTCATAGAATAAAGACTCGCGCGGATTGTAGTCATGCCATCACAACCCGGATTCGTTCTTTTATTTTCAGGCTGCGGGAATAAAACCGCGGCGCACCGTGTTCATGTGAGTGCAAACGCCCGTTTGCGTTTCCCCAACTCAGGAGTTCACCATGACATTCAAATCACCGACACTTTTCATGACCTCGGTCACTTTTTCCCTGTTGACAGCTTGCGCCTCCTGGGCTGCCGACCCTGTCAAGGTCTCTGATGGCGTGCTGGTTGGCGCCAACGGCATGACGCTGTACACCTTCGACAAGGATGCAGCCGGCAGCGGCAAGTCGGTCTGCAATGGGCCCTGCGCCACCAATTGGCCGCCGCTGATGGCTGCCCCGGGCGAGGCCGCCAGCGGCGACTTCAGCATCATCACGCGCGATGACGGCAGCAAACAATGGGCGGTCAAGGGCAAGCCAGTGTATTACTGGGCCAAGGACAGCAAGCCTGGCGACAAGACCGGCGACGGCTTCAACAACGTCTGGCATGTCGCCAAACCCTGACTGTTCCACGCCGACGGCAGCCCAGCGCGTCGTGCGACAACATCACATGCTGCCCCCGCCTGACATCAGCCCATGAGCCGCGAACTCATGGTGGCCCAGATTCCCTCGCTGCGCCGTTATGCGCGGGCGCTCACGGGCGACACCTGGGCGGCGGATGACCTGGTGCAGGACACGCTGGAGCGTGCCTGCAACAAATGGCGCTTGTGGCTGGTGGGAACCAACTTGCGCGCCTGGCTGTTCAGTGTGATGCACAACCTGTTTGTCAATCAGTTGCGCCAGTCCGCAGGTGGCGCGCGACCAGCGATGCTGGACATTGACGACCTGACCGATGACCTGCCGGCGCCGGCAATCAACCCCGACCAGGCGCTCGACCTGCAACGCTGCCTGCTGCGCCTGCCGCCAGAGCAGCGTGAAGTGTTGTTACTGGTCGGCTTGGAGGACATGAGTTATGCCGAAATTGCCACGATCACCGGCGTTCCGATGGGAACCGTGATGTCGCGCCTGTCGCGTGCCAGAGCCCGTTTGCAGGCAATGCTGGATGCGCCCGCACGTGTGCCGGCAGACCCGGCAGTCGATCATGCGGCACCCGCCCGCCCCATGACGCTGCACCGTTTGAAATAAACCCTCCACCACCATGAACCGCAAGCCTGACCGCCCCTTGACTGACGATGAACTCCACGCCCTGGTGGACGGCCAGGGTGCGTTCGACGATCTGGCAGCGCTGCGGCTGAAACTGGCGGATGACCCTGACGCCCAGGCCAGGTTTACGAAATGGCAACACCAGCGCGACAGCCTGCATCGCCTGCACACCCAGGTGCTGTCTGAAGCGGTGCCGACCGCACTGCTGCAGGCGGCGCAAGCTGGCAACACCGTGCGCTCCCCCGGTCACCCCGGGTGGCGCTATGGCGGCATGGCGGCCGGTGTTGTGCTGGCATTTGGTGCCGGCTGGCTGGCTAACACCAGCTGGCAGGACATGAGGTCGCATGAATCAACAGTGCCCGGCATGGCACGGGCCCAGCCGGAGCGTGAATTTGTGCATCAGGCCGTGCTGGCCCACGCCGTTTACACACCGGAAATCCGTCACCCGGTCGAAGTGTCGGCGCAGGAACAGACGCACCTGGTGCAATGGCTGTCCAAGCGACTGGACAAACCCCTCAAGGTGCCGGATCTGACCACGCAAGGCTTTAATCTGGTGGGCGGGCGGCTCTTGCCAGGAGAAGCCGGGGCACGGGCACAGTTCATGTTTCAAAACGCCGCTGGTCAGCGCGTCACGCTCTACCTGGGCGCCTTGGACAAGGCGGCAGCGGGGGTGTCAGGCAAGGGAACCGGGTTCCGGTTTGAATCGCAGGCAGCGGTTCCCAGCTTCTACTGGGTCGATCAGGGATTTGGTTACGCACTGGCTGGCCAGTTACCCCGTGCATCACTGATGCAACTGGCCCAGGAGATTTACCGCCAGCTTTAGTCGGCCTGCAACCAATGTCAGGTCAGCGCGCGCAGCGGATGGCTGTGCGCCACCCAGGGACTGGCAAAAAACGGCTGCACCATCTCGGGCGTGACATCTTCAATGCGCGCCGGTTGCCAGACCGGGGTGTTGTCCTTGTCGATGGCCAGCGCACGAATCCCTTCTGCGGCCTCGGTCTGGCGGCCGCTGCGACCCAGGTGCCTTGGATAAAAACAATGGCGCATCATGTCGCGCTCCAAGCGCAAGTCCTGCGCGACCGTGAGCCGGCGCGCGCGGCGGATGTGTTCCAGGGCCACATGCAGCATCAGCGGCGAGCGCTGGCGCAATTGGGTGGCGGCGCGCCGGGCCCAGTCGGAGGCATCGGCTTCAAGCGCATGCACGATGGCGCCTACCGAGTCCAGCGAAAAAAAGGCGTCGATCAGGCTACTTTCCAGCGGCTTGGCAGCCGCATCGAGGCAAGAAAATTCAGCCAGCCAACCCGCTGTCTGATCCGCATCCAGCAGATCGATGTTGACCAACGCATCCCAGGCTTGCGGCAAGCGCCCGGCGTCCAGGCAATGGTCCGCCAACCCCAACTGGATTGCTTCCGCCGCGCCCACACTGGTGCCGGTCAGGGCCAGCCACTCCCCCGCAAAACCGGGGCAGCGGCTCAAAAAATAGCCGCCACCGACATCGGGAAAGAGCCCGATGGTGGTTTCCGGCATCGCCAATTTGCTGCGCTGCGTGACCAGCCGGTGCGACGCGCCCTGGCTGATACCCATGCCACCCCCCATGACGACGCCGTCCATGAAGGCGATGAAGGGTTTGGGGTAGCTGTGAATCAGGTGGTTGAGGCTGTATTCCTCGGTAAAAAAGTCTTCGGGCGCCGGGTCGCCGGACAGCAGCGCCTGGTAAAAAAAGCGGATGTCGCCACCAGCACAAAAGGCGCCAAAAGGTCCGGCCTTGTTGCTGCCACGTATCGCGACCTCGGCAACACGGTCATCGTCGCGCCAGGCCAGCAGGCAAGCGGTCAAGTCCCGGATCATGGACAGGGTCAGCGCATTGAGCGCTTGTGGCCGGTTCAGGGTAATGAAGCCCACCGCCCCACGAATTTCGCACAGCACTTCGCTCATGACAGCATCACAGACCTGCTGCGCCAGCCCACCAGTTCATTGGCCACCAAGGCGCCAATCACCAGCGTGCCCCCCACCAGCACCTCGCGCCCAGGCACTTCACCGGCCCCGAGCCAGACCAGCAGGATGCCAAAAATGATTTCGAGCAAACCCAGCAGAGCCACTTCGGGCGCCTTGAGCACGCGCGCACAGACCACCACCAAAACGCAGGGTATGGCCAGTTGACCCAGACCGAGGCCGAACAGCAGCACGATGTCGTGCGCCGAGGCCTGAAACGGCCAGGCCAGCGGCAGCATCAGCAGGGCCGACAGCGTTGCGCCAATCAGCACGGCAGGGATCAAATCGACATTCTTGCCATGTGCCTGCGCGTATTGGTTGAGGGTCCAGTTGGCCGCCCCGGCAACCGTCAGGCAAAGTGCCACCAGCGTGCCGGCCAGGCTGATGCCCTGGTTCAATTGACTGGCGTACATGAATGCAATGCCGCCACCCGCCACCACAATCGCCAGCCAGGTGCGCATCGGGATGCGATGACCGAGAAACCAGCTGGATGCCAAGGCAGTCAGCAAGGGGATCAGCGCCATGGTCACGAGCACATTCGCCACCGTGGTGAGCATGATGGCGACCATGAAAAAGGTCATCATGCCGCACCAGCACAGGCCGGAAAACCAGAGGATGGCGCCACCCTGGCGCATTCGGCCAAACACGGCACGGCCCTTGAATGCCGGCAACAACACCAGCAGGCTGATCATGGTGAAGAAACTGCGCCAGAAAGTCACCTCGAACTTCTGCGCGTGCTCCAGGTGCCGCGTGACAACGCCGGCGGTGGACCACATCAGGGTCACCGCCACCATCACCCAGACCGCCCGGTTGTGCGTGAGCTTCAAGTTAGCCGTTGCGGCCGGCCTTTTTGCGATCGTGCTCGGACAGGTGGCGCTTGCGCAGGCGGATCGACTTGGGCGTGATTTCGACCAGCTCGTCGTCCTCGATGAATTCCACGCCGTATTCCAGCGTCAACTGGATCGGCGGCGTGATCTTGATCGCATCCTCCTTGCCGCTGACGCGGAAGTTGGTGAGCTGTTTGGTGCGGGTGGCGTTGACCACCAGGTCGTTGTCACGGTTGTGGATGCCCACAATCATGCCTTCGTAGACCGGGTCATTGGCCGTGACAAACATGCGGCCGCGGTCGTCGAGCTTGCCCAGCGCATAGTTGAAGATTTCGCCCGCATCCATCGAGATCAGCACGCCATTCTTGCGCCCGCCAATCTCGCCCTTGTGCGGCTCGTAGCTGTCAAAGATGTTGGAGATCAGGCCGGAACCACGCGTCAGGTTCATGAATTCATTGGTGAATCCAATCAGGCCACGCGCCGGAATACGGTACTCGAGACGCACACGGCCACGGCCGTCCGGCTCCATGTTGATCAGGTCCCCCTTGCGCTCGCCCAGTGCCTGCATGACGCCGCCCTGGTGCTGCTCTTCGATGTCGGCCGTCACCAATTCGATGGGTTCGTAGCGCACGCCGTCCACATCCTTGAACACCACGCGCGGCTTGGATACCGCCAGCTCATAGCCTTCGCGGCGCATGTTTTCCAGCAGAATGGTCAGGTGCAGCTCGCCGCGGCCCATGACCTCGAAGATACCTTCTTCGTCGGTTTCCTTGACGCGCAGCGCCACGTTGTGCTGCAGTTCCTTTTGCAGGCGGTCCCAGATCTGGCGGCTGGTGACGTACTTGCCTTCGCGGCCGGCCAATGGGCTGGTGTTGACGCAAAAGTTCATGGTCAGGGTCGGCTCATCGACCTTGAGCATGGGCAGCGGCATCGGGGTGACCGGGTCGGTAATGGTGACGCCGATGCCGATGTCGGCCAGGCCGTTGATCAGCACAATTTCGCCAGGACCGGCTTCGGTGGCCTGCACACGCTCCAGACCCTCGAAGGTCAGCACCTGGTTGATGCGGCCCTTGACAGCCTTGCCGTCCAGGCCTTCCATGACGACCACGTCCATCATCGGCTTGATCGTGCCCTGGCTGATGCGGCCCACGCCAATACGACCCACAAAGGTGGAGAAGTCGAGCGCCGAAATCTGCAGTTGCAGCGGCGCAGTCGGGTCGCCCTGCTGGTGCGGCACGTGGTCAAGAATGGTGTCGAACAGGGCCGACATGTCAGGACCCCACTGCTCACCCTGACCACCCTCTTCCATCGAAGACCAGCCGTTGATGCCCGAGGCGTAAACCACCGGAAAATCAAGCTGGTCGTCGGTGGCGCCGAGCTTGTCGAACAAATCAAAAGCCGCGTTCACGACAAACTGGGGCCGTGCACCGGGCTTGTCCACCTTGTTCACCACCAGGATCGGCTTGAGACCCAGGGCCAGTGCCTTCTTGGTCACAAAGCGGGTCTGCGGCATCGGGCCTTCCTGCGCGTCGATCAGCAACACCACGCCGTCGACCATGCTCAGGGCGCGCTCCACCTCACCGCCGAAGTCGGCGTGGCCGGGGGTGTCGACGATGTTGATGTGGGTGCCTTTCCAGGTCACGGCGCAATTTTTGGCCAGAATCGTGATGCCACGCTCTTTTTCAATCGCGTCGTTGTCCATCACGGTGTCAACCACCTTTTCGTGCTGGGCAAAGGTGCCCGACTGGCGCAGCAACTGGTCCACCATGGTGGTTTTGCCATGGTCAACGTGGGCGATGATGGCGATGTTGCGGATTTGTTTATTGATCATGGTTCACTTTCTCTTAAATTAGTTCAGGACCGCGCACCCTGCGCTCACTTTTGTCCCGGCATCTTTCACACTCGTTTTAAAACTCTTCATCTGTTCAATTTCTGGCGGACTCAAAAGCCGGCCGGGAATCAATTCACCTGACTTGACGTGCGCCGTGCCCAGCAAACTGCCGTCGACACCGGCATACACCGCCACCTGCCCGGCATCCGGCCAATCGCCGCGCCGACGCAATCCTGAAAGAAAACGCCCTGCATTTTCCGCGTCCAGTGTGACCACGGTGTGATCACCCAGCAATGAATCCACGGGCAAAAGACAGGCCAGGCGCTGTTCTTCGGTCATGGCCTCCAGGGCTTCCAGGGTGACGCACTGCGCCACCGTGTAGCCACCGGTGCCGGTGCGGCGCAAGGAACTCAGGTGCGCACCGCAACCCAGTGCCTCGCCGATGTCCTCGCCCAGCGTGCGGATGTACGTCCCCTTGCTGCACTTCGCCACCAGCTTGACGCTTGGCTGCGTCGTTTCCACTGACGCCAGCGTCAGTTGCAATTCATAAACTCTGACCTCCCGCGAGGCCCGTTCCACTTCAATCCCGGCGCGCGCATACTCGTAAAGCGCCTTGCCGTCCTTCTTCAAGGCGCTGTGCATCGGCGGCACCTGGCTGATCAATCCGGTGAACTGTTCCTTCACCCGCGCCACATCGGCAGTGCTCACCGCCACCGGCCGCGTCTCAATGACCTCTCCCTCGGCATCGCCTGTGCTGGTCTTGAGACCCAGGCACAGCACAGCCTCATAGGTCTTGTCGGCATCCAGCTGCAATTGGCTGAATTTGGTTGCCGCCCCAAAACACAATGGCAACACACCCGTGGCCAGGGGGTCGAGCGTGCCGGTGTGGCCCGCCTTTTCGGCACGCAACAGCCATTTCACCTTCTGCAAGGCGTCGTTGCTCGACCAGCCCAATGGCTTGTCAAGCAGCAGCACCCCATGCACGGGGCGCCTGGAGACCCGTGCTCGCGGCGCATTCATCTTTTTAGTCTTCCTTGGCCCGCGAGGCGACCGCGCGCGCAATCAGGGCGTTCATGTCGGCGGCGCGCTCAGGCGTCTGGTCAAAGATGAAATGCAGCG
>JAABQI010000016.1 GCA_011391545.1 Rhodoferax sp. | reverse complement strand
CGCCTGGGCGCGCGATCTTTTCCCGGCATCCGCTAGTTACCTGGCCACCTATGCCGACTTTGGCTTGCTGCGCGAACGCGCCATTTACGCCCACTGCATCCATCTGGATGAGGCGGACCGGGTGCTGATGCGCGACACCGGCGCGGCCGCCGCGGTGTGCCCCACCAGCAACCTGTTCCTGGGCAGCGGCTTTTTTGACTATGCCGGGGCAGACCGGGTCGGTTTTTCTTACGGGCTGGCCAACGACGTCGGTGGCGGCACCAGTTTCAGCCCGTTTCACACCATGCTGGCCGCTTACACCGTGGGTCGCGAAGGGCAGACCAAGCCGGGCTTGAGCCTGAGTCCCCAGCACCTGTGGTGGCAACACACCGCCGGCGCCGCGCAGGCGCTTGGCCTGACCGGTGTGGTGGGCAATTTGCAGCTCGGCTGCGAGGCCGACTTTGTGGTGCTGAACCCGCAGGCCACGCCACTGCTGGCGCGCAAGACGGCGCTGGCCAGCAACATGGATGAGCTGCTGTTTTCAATGATCGTGCTGGGCGACGACCGTCTGGTGGAACAAACGGTGATTTCACAGGCGATCTAGGCGCGACCGGCTGAGTTGACGCGTTTGCATTTCATTTTGTCTCCCCTTCAAAGACTTACTTTCCCAAAAGTCGACATAACGCAATCCTTGGCCGCTGCGTTGTGGTGAAAATTCATTGCGTGCTTTATGGCACCCGCGAATTTTCAATCTGCACAGGAACTGATGGACACCTCAACCGCTGCCCCGCCACTGGTTTTCGTGGCCCGGGGCTTGACCAAAATCTATGGCGAAGGCGAAGCCGCTGTGCACGCCCTGCGCGGCGTGGATCTGGACATCGTGTGTGGCGAATTCGTGGTGCTGCTGGGCGCCTCGGGCAGCGGCAAATCGACCCTGCTCAACATTCTGGGCGGGCTGGACTCAGCCACCAGCGGTTCGGCGCGCTGGACCCATGCCGGCGACACGCACGAACTCATTGGCGCTGACGACGCGGCGCTGACGCGTTACCGGCGCGAGCATGTGGGTTTCGTGTTCCAGTTCTACAACCTGATCCCAAGCCTCACCGCGCGTGAAAACGTGGCGCTGGTGACCGACCTGGCCGACAACCCCATGAAGCCTGAAGACGCCTTGGCACTGGTGGGCCTGATCGAGCGCAAAAATCACTTTATTTCGCAGCTCTCGGGTGGCGAGCAGCAGCGCGTGGCCATTGCCCGCGCCATCGCCAAACAGCCCCAGGTGCTGCTGTGCGACGAGCCCACCGGCGCGCTTGATTGCGCAACCGGCATCATGGTGCTGCAGGCCATCGAGCAGGTGAACCGCACACTTGGCACCACCACCATCGTCATCACCCACAACGCCCCCATTGCCGACATGGCCGACCGCGTGCTGCGCCTGGCCGACGGCCGTATTGTCGAAACCCGCGTCAACCCGCACAAGGTGGCGGCGTCCAGCCTGAACTGGTAAGCCATGAAAGCCCTCCACATCAAGCTCTGGCGCGACCTCACACGCTTGCGTGCGCAGGCGTTCACCATTGCGCTGGTGGTGGCGATTGGTGCGGCCGGCTTCGTTGGCATGTTCTCGGTGCACGAATCGCTCAAGGGCTCGCGCGACGCGTTCTACCGCGACAACCGTCTGGCCGATGTGTTCGCCAATGTCAAGCGCGCGCCGGTGCAGTTGCGCGAGCGGCTGGCCGCGCTGCAGGGGGTTGCCGAGGTCAAGCTCGATGTGGTCTTTGACGCGCAGGTCGACCTGCCCGGCGTGGTGGTGCCGGTGACCGGGCGCTTCATCGGGCTTGATCTGGCGCGCGTGCACGCAGGCCGTCAGGGGCTCAACGCACTCACGCTCAAGCGCGGGCGCTGGCCAGAGCGCAACAATGTGCTGGAGGCGCTGGTCAGCGACCGTTTTGCCGCGGCGCGCAGTCTGAACCCAGGCGACAGCGTGCACGCCATCCTCAACGGCAGGCGCGAGCGCGTTTTTCTGGTGGGCACGGTGGCCTCGCCCGAGTATGTGTTTACCTCGCAGGGCGGCGCGCCCGACGACCAGCAGTTCGGCATCTGGTGGATCGACGCTGCGCGCATGACGGAGGCCTTTGACATGCAGGGCGCCTTCAACCAGTTGGCGTTGCGGCTCGACGCGGGCAGGCCCGTGGCGCCGGTGCTTGAGGGTGTTGACCGGCTGCTGGAACCCTATGGCGCCATCGGTGCCGTCGGGCGCGACAAGCATTTGTCGTCCAAGATCGTGGCCGACGAGCTGTCGCAACTCAAGGTCATGGGCACCGTGCTGCCCAGCATCTTCCTGGCAGTGGCCATGTTCATTCTCAACGTGGTGCTGAGCCGCCAGGTGGCCACCCAGCGCAGTCAGATTGCCACACTCAAGGCGCTGGGTTACAGCGACGTGGCGATTGCCTGGCACTACATCCAGCTCGCCATGCTCATTGCCGGGCTGGGCGTGCTGGTCGGCCTGGGCTTGAGCGTCTGGATCGGCCGAGCCATGCTGGGCCTGTACGACGAGGTGTTTCGCTTCAACACGCTGGATTACATGACCGAAGCCTGGCTGATCGGGGTGTCGGCGCTGATCGCCGCCAGCGCCGCTGCCCTGGGCGCCTGGACCGCCATTCGGGCAGTGGTGCGCCTGCGGCCGGCGCAGGCCATGCTGCCGCCGTCCCCGCCCGCCTTCAAGCCGACGCTGATCGAGCAACTCGGCCTGGGCCGCTTTGTCAGCACGGGCGCCATGATGGTGATCCGCAATTTTGAGCGCCGCCCGCTGCGCGCGGCCTTCACCGTGACCGGCATTGCGCTGGCGGTGGCGCTGCAGATTTCGGGCGCGTTCTGGCTCGATGCCATTGCCCACATCGTCGATGTGCAGTTTCGCCAGGTGCAGCAGGGCGATGTGCTGGTCAATTTTCAGCGCCCGGTGCCGCTGCGCGTGGTGCAAGACCTGCAGCGCCTGCCCGGCGTGATGGCCGCCGAGCCCTACCGCACCGAGCCGGTGCGACTGCGTTTGCGCGGCCGAAGTGTTGACACCGCGCTTATCGGCTACCGTTCTGACGCCCAATTGATGCGCGTGGTGGACGAGCAGCGCGGCGCGGTCGCCATGCCGGCGCATGGCGCGGTGTTGTCGGCCTTGCTGGCGAACGAACTGGGCGCGCGCGTGGGCGACCGCCTTGCGCTGGAGTTTCGGCTGTGGAGCCAGGTGCATACGGAGGTGGAAGTGGTTGACATTGTGCACACCATGTTCGGCAACCTGCTGTTCATGAACCTGGCCGCCATGAACGCACTGGCCCGTGACGGCGAGGGCGCGGCCGACGCCGTACTGCAGGTGGACCCGCAGGCCATGGGCGCCTTCTGGTCGGCGGTCAAGGCAGCCCCGGTGATCAACTCGGTGTTCGACAAAGCCAGTTCGCTGGCCAACTTCAACAAGACCACCTCGCGCACCATGGGCATCTTCAGCGGCATCCTGACGCTGTTTGCCGTGGCCATGGCGGTGGGCATCACTTACAACGCGGCGCGTATTGCGCTGTCCGAGCGCGCCTGGGAACTCGCCAGCCTGCGTGTGCTGGGCATGACGCGCGCCGAGGTGTCGGTGCTGTTGCTGGCCGAACTCGGTGCCGAACTGCTGCTGGCGTTGCCCATCGGCTTGTTCGCCGGCTGGGGTCTGGCATCGCTGATGATGCAGTTGATGTCGTCTGACAGCATTGACTTCCCGGTCATCATCGAGCCCGCCACCTATGCGTCGGCCGCGCTCATCGTGCTGGCCGCCGGCATCGCCAGCGCGCTGCTGGTGCGCCGCAAGATTGACCAGCTCGACCTGGTGGCCGTTTTAAAGGTACGCGAATGAACAACAAAACTCCCTCAAAAAAATACCAGCGCTGGCTCGCCGGGGTGCTGCTGCTGGCCGCTGCGGCCGCGCTGGTTTGGGCTGTTTACCGGCCGCGCGCGCTGCTGGTGGAGGTGGCCACCGTGACCACCGGCACCTTTGAGCAGGTCATCGAAGAAGATGGCCGCCTGCGCCTGAAAAATCGTTTTGTGATCACCGCGCCCACGCTGGCCGAGTTGCTGCGCCCCACGCTCAAGGTGGGCGACAGCGTGCGCGCCGGCGAGGTGGTCGCCACCCTGGTGCCGGTGGCACCGCAAATGATCGATGCACGCACGCGCAGCGTGTTGCAGCAGCGTGTGGGCAGTGCCGACGCGGCCCGGCGCGCCGCCACAGCGCAAGTGCAGCGGGCGCAAACCGCGTTGGCGCAAGCCACGCTGGAAGTCGAGCGCGCCACCAGGCTGGCGCAAGACAACTTCATTTCTGCGGCCGCCCGTGACCAATCCGCGCTGGCCCGCCAGGCTGCGCAGCAAGCGCTCACCGCCGCCATGGCCGAGCAGGGCATGGCCGACTTTTCTCTGGCCGAGGCGCGCGCCGCCCTGAGCCGCGCTGAACCTGCGGGCGTTGGCAGCGTCACGGGCCGTTGGGAATTGAAAAGCCCTGTCGACGGCCAGGTGCTCAAGCTGCACCTCGACAGCGCGGCGCCTGTGAGCGCCGGCCAGCCCTTGCTGGACATTGGCAACACCGCTGCGATGGAGGCGGTGATCGATGTGCTGTCAGGCGAGGTGCGGCAAATCCAGCCGGGTGCCCCGGTGCAACTCTCGCTGGGCAGTGGCGCCGCGCCCATGGCCGGCCAAGTCACGCGCATCGAACCCGTGGCATTCACCAAGGTGTCGGCGCTGGGCATTGAGGAGCAGCGCGTCAATGTGATTGTCGATTTGGCGCAGAGCAGCCCCGAGGTTCAGCGTCTGGGCGATGGTTTTCGTGTCGACGCCCGCATCACGCTGTTCAGTCAGCTTGACGCCTTGCTGGTGCCCACCGCGGCGCTGGTGCGCGACGGCGAGCAGTGGCGCGTGTTTATTGTGGAAGCCGGCCGCGCCCGCGCCCGGACGGTGCAGCTGAACGACCGCAACGCCGAAGTGGCCTGGCTCAAAGAGGGTCTGCGCGAGGGAGAAGCCGTGCTGCTTTACCCTGGCAGCATGATCAGCGACGGTCAGCCCGTGCTCTTGCGCAACGCGCCGAAAGCGCCCGACTAATTCGCCTGGCTGGCTTGCCGGGTTTGCTCCAGCAAGGCCATGATGGCCGCCGCGTTGGCTTGCACAAAAGCCTGCAGGCGGGCGTGGCCCTCAAGGCCCTCACCCTTGGGCGTGTAGAGCACGATCACCGCAGCGTCGTCGCCCCGCCCCAGCAGGCGGTAAAGTGCGCCATAGGCTTTGGCCAGAATATCGCTGCTGGTGAGCTTGCCGTTGACCCAATAGACTTGCCATACTGTCAGCCTCGCGTTGTCCGACAGGCCGGCCGCGGCTTGGCGCAGTTCAGCTACGCGCAGATTGATAGGCGCACTGTTAAAGCTGATGTCAAAGGTGCTGCCAGACACCCGCGCCCACTGCCGATCGTTGGAGGTCACCAGAACATTCTGCGAGCTCACGAGTTTGCGGCTGTAGTCCTGCTGGCGGTAATACCCCAGGTACAGGCCCACCTTGTTTTCGGCGGTGGCGTAGCTGGCGTTGAACTCGGCAGATGGGTTGACAAAGGCCGGCTTGAAGACAGCAACGGGCTCAGTCGCAAGCGTCCAGTCCGGCGACAGCATGGCGGGTGCCGCCAGTTGGGGTGATGTGGCGTTGTTGGCCGCATCCAGCGCCGAGCGGCCCAACAGCGGCGCCGCTACCAGTAAGGCCACTAGCACAGCGGCCAGTTCAAAGCGGGGCGCTGCCGAAGGCTGCTGGTGCAAGCGTGATTTTTGCAGCGTGACGCTGTCAATGTCGGTAGCGCCGACGCTGGGCTCGGGCTCCGACCAGCGCGCGCCAACCAGGAACATGAGCAGAATCACCACACCAAAAAACAGCCAGCCGTAAATCAGGTGGTCCACCCCGGTGGCCAGCGTGTTGCCCGAATAATGCCCAAGCATCACGATCATGTAGGCGCGCAACCAGTTGGCGATCACCGGCACGATGATCGAGACGAGGATGAACGCCACGCGTCGCTGCGTGGACTGGTAGTTGAGGTAGGCAAACAGCGTGCCCACCGTGAGCGAGGCAATCAGGTAGCGCACCCCGCTGCAGGCCTCGACCACCGACCAGTTGCCTGATGGAATGACAAACTGCAGGCCCTCGCGGTACACCGGTATGCCGCTCAGGCGCAGCGCCAGCACGGTGAAGTCTGCGGTCCAGTTCATCAACTGGGGCATGGCGAACTCGCCAATCGGCACGGCAAAAAACATGAACGCCAGCGGAAAAGCGATGGCCTGGGTCACCGCCAGGCCGAGGATGGCGGGCACCAGCAACACCAGCATCGCCACAAAGGCCAGTTGCGTCAGCGCATTCACGGCCACCAGGTCGCCCAGCAACCAGGCGAAGGCGGCCAGCGCCAGCAGCAAAATCGCCCAGGCATTGGGGCGCGGCTGCAGCGGGGCCAGCACGGCCCGCTTGCGCCAGACCAGCCACAACACGATCGGCACCACCAGAAGACCGTGGGTAAAGGTCTCGGAGTGCAGCCAGATGCGCACGATGGCGCTGGCGGTGTCGCGAAACCAGAACAGCGTCCAGCCCAGCAACAGCAAAAAGACGATGCCCGGGCGCTGCCAGTGGCGCTTAGGGGCGAGTTGCACAGAAGGAGTCATGGTTTGGCTTTGAAATTCAGATAGCGGTCAATCTTTGACAAATGGGCAGCCCAACTATAGCTTTGCAGCACCCGCTGGCGACCGGCGCCACCAATGCTGGCCGTGCGCTCGGGCGAGGCTAGCAGGGCGTTGATCTGGGCCACAAAGTCGGCCACACTGGTCGCCGCCAACAATTCGGTTTCAGGCTCGGCGCTGATCGCCGCCACACACGATTGTGAGGCCACCACCGGCCTGGCCATGGCCATGGCTTCAAGAATCTTGTTTTGTATGCCGCGCGCCACGCGCAAGGGTGCCACCACTACCGCGGCATGCTGCAGGTAGGGGCGCACGTCAGCCACCGTGCCGGTCACCACCACGTCCGCTGCAGCCAGGTCCAGCACCGCCTGCGGCGGGCTGCGCCCGACAATGTAAAAGCACAGCCGGGGCCATTGCTGGCGCAGGGTTGGCAGGATGTCGTTGACAAACCAGGTCACGGCATCGATGTTGGGCCAGTAGTCCATGGCGCCGGTAAACACCAGCGGGATGTGGGTTGCCTCGCCGGTCCCTGGAAAGGGCGAGGCTCGCGCCGGGTCGGGTGAAAAAAAGTCGGCATCCACGCCATTGCTCACGGCGTCAACGCTGGCGGCGCTTTCAGGCGCCAGGCGGCGAAACATGTCGGCCTCGTTGTCGGTGACAAAAAACGAGCGCTGGGCGCGCGCTGCCACCGCGCGCTCGTAAGCCAGCAGCCGCTCGCCTTCACGGCGGTACAACCACGACAGCGGCCAGGTGTGATCGGGCGCGTATTGCGTCCACTTGGCCGAGTCCACATCGACAAAATCGACCAGCATGGGCACGCCGCATTCGGCGTCAACATACTGCGCCATGACGGACGAAAAAATGACCACAGCATCGATCTGCTGCGTCGCCATTGTCTGCCTGACCCAGTCCTGCAGCCCTGAGTTGTGGTAGTAATGCAGGCTCAGCGCCTCGTGGCTCAGCAAGCCGGCCAGGCTGCGCAATTTGGCGCTGCGCGGGTTCAGGCGCGCCACATGCAGGTCCGGGCACAAGTCGCGCACGGTAGCCAAGTAAGCCTCGTCCGCCGGATCATCGACAAAGGTGCCCAAAAACACCCGGTGTTGCGCCAGCAGGTGTTTCAGCAAATGGTAGGAGCGCACCTTGTCGCCCTTGTTGGGCGGGTAAGGCAGCCGGTGCACCAGGTACAGCAGATTTCCCATGCTGCGCCTCAGGCCAGGTTGCGCACGATGAAAGGCCCGAGCCAGTTGGCGAGACCGATCGGCATGCGCCGCCAGGTTTCAATCAGCAGCTTGAACTTGGCGTTTGTCGGGTTGTTTTGCGGTATAGCATCACGTTTGTACAGGCAATACTCGTAGTGCAGCGGCGTTGGCTCGAACCCCCAGTTTTTCTTGAAGGCAAAAGGGCCGGTGCCTTGCTTGCTGCGGCCAAAGTCAAACACCTTGAGACCGCGGGCGCAGGCCCGGCGCATCAGCTCCCAGTATTTGAAGTCGTTGGCGGCCAGCTCGCGCGCCGCCTCGAAATCGCCCGCGTAGTAGGGCAAGACCTCGTCGCGGAAATAAAAACTCAGCACGCTGCTAAGGGGCATGCCATCGGGGGCCACCACGGTCAGCACCTCGCAGTCGGGGCCGAACACCGTCATCAGGGCCTTGAAATACTTCTTTGGCAGGGCCGGCGTGCCGTGGCGGTGCACATTGTCGGCAAACACGGCAAAAAAGCGCTCCACATCCGGGTCGATTTCACTGCGCAAATTGTTCTTGATGCCCTTGCGCACCATGGCGCGCTGCTTGCGCGGAATGGCCAGCATGTTGGCTTCCTCGTCGGCCATGATCTCCTTGCGAAAGGTCACATACAAGTCCTGGGTCGGCCAGTCGGGGTGGCGCGGCTTGACGTTGCGAAATTCAAGGTGAGACACGCCTAGGTCTTGCGCAATGCTTTGGGCTTCCTGTTCCAGCGCATCGGCCACCTCGGGGCTGCTGGCGGCGGCACCGCCATAGACCG
>JAABQI010000015.1 GCA_011391545.1 Rhodoferax sp. | reverse complement strand
GGCTCATTGAACCAGCACACTCATGCCCGGGCGCGCGCCCTCAATCGGGGTGGCGGGCCGGGCTTGGACCTCAAAGGTGCGCGCATCAAAGCCCTGACCGGCGCGGGTGGCGCGCCAGGTGGCGAAGTCGGGCAGCGCGGCGCTGTAAAAGACCTTGAAACGGACGGTCTTGTTGCCCAGTGCGGGCAGCACGGCGTCAAACTCGGCATCTTTGGCAAAGCGCTGCAAGTGGTCTTCGCGCACATTGAGCACCACCCACTGGTCTTTCAGATCAACCACGGTCACCACCGCCACGCCCTGCGGCGAAAGTTCGCCCACCTTGGCCAGCACTTTGGCAACTTCGCCTGCCACCGGGCTTTTGAGTTCGGTCTCGGCTTTGGCCGCCTCTACCTCGGCCACGACCCCGGCGACCTGGCGCGCCTGCGCATTGGCAGCCGCCTTGTCCTCGGGGCGGGCACCGATTCGCGCCATGTCGTACTGTGCCTTGGCGGTGGCCGCCTGGTCGCGCGAGGTTTTGAAGTTGGTGTCGGCTTCATCGCGTTTTTGCGCCGCCACCAGCCCTTCCCTGGCCAGGCCGTCAACGCGCCGCAATGAGGTCTGGGCGAGGTCGGCGGCGGCCTGCGCGCGCTGCCATTGCAGTCTGGCCATCTCCAGCTCTTGCGGGCGGGTGCCGTTTTGCGCCTTGTCAGCAACAGCCTGCGCCGCTTGCTGCGCGGCGATGGCTTGCGCCAGCTTGGCGGCCACTTCGGGGCTGTCGGTGCGCATCAGCGTGGCACCAGCGGCAATCTGGTCGCCCTCGGCTACAAGCACCTGGGAAATCCGGGCCGTGACTTTTGGCGCAATGTCGGTTTCACGGGCTTCCATCTGGCCCTGAAATACCGCTGGCGGCGGCTGCGAGGCTCGCCACACACCATAAGCCAGCAAAGCAACCACTGCGGTTGCGGCAACGGCGATGCCGATACTTTTTTTATTCATGGTCAATCCATTTTCACGTCAGCGCGCTGGATGTAGCGGCTGAACTCTTCCGACAAACCACAGCTCTCCAGCAGCCGGGCCAGCGCCATCACGTAGTCGTAGGCAACCTGGGCGCGTTCCGTTTCCACCTTGGCCTGGTTGACCTCAGCGTCCATCAGCTCCAGCGCCGTTCCGGTGCCTTCACGCAGTGCCGCCGTGCGCAGATGCAACACCTCACGCGACAGTGCCACGCCGGTGGCGGTGGCCAAAAACTGCTGGCGCGTCTGCTCCACGCTGCGCCAGTTTTTTTCAACCAGCAAGCCAATGTCGCTGCGAGCCTGCGCTTCGCTACGCTCTGCCTGCTCAATTTGCTTGTTGGATGCGGCAGCCAGCACGTCGCGGTCGACCGCATCAAACAGTGTCCAGCGCACGCCCAGGCCGCCCATCCAGTTGGCACTGCCGGTTTGCAACTCGCGTTGGCCAAAGGCAAAAACCTGTGGTTTTCGAAGCGCTTCCTGGCCTCGGTGCAGTTGCTCGGCCTGTGATTTTTTCGCATTCACCTTGGCCAGGCCCGGGTGCCGCAGCAGGGCCTGATCCAGAAAATGAGGCAGCGGCTCAATCGGCTGCGTGATGACAAAAAGCGGTGTTTCGGGCTTGACGATGGCTTCTGACTTGACAGTACGGGCCAGGGCAATCAAAGCCAGTTCCGCATCGTCCTGCGCCTTGAGGGCGTTGCGCCTGGCTTCCTCATAGGCCGCCTGCGCCTGCAGCCGCTCCAGCCGGGAGATCACGCCAGCCGCGAGCATTTTGGCGGTGGCTGCATCATGTTGGCGGACGTCGTCCAGCGTCGCCTGTCGCAGCGCCGCCGCCTTGCCAGCGAGCTGCGCGCCAAAATAGCGCTGAACCAGAAGGGTCGCCAGTTCATGGCCGGTCTTGTCGGCGTCGGCGCGCGCTTCACTGCCCTGGGCGGCGACAAAACCCCGCACCGCGTCGCTGGCACCGCCGGCGTAAATCGGCCACACGGCCGAGATGGATTTGGTCGTGCCGGTGTCATGCCGGTTGAAGGTGTAGCTGGCAGGAAACTGCGGCACAGGCAGCGGAATGGGGAGGTTTTGCAGGGGAATCGGCAAATGCCGGCTGAGTTGCGTCAGCCGCTGGTTGACCGGGTCAAGGTTGACATCAAGATTGGCGTTGTAGGCATAGGCCGCCGCTGACACGCTGACCACGGGGCCCCCCAGACCCTGGAGCCCCTGCACCTGCAGACGCTTGCTGTCCACGGCAGCTTGCGCTGCGGCCAACTGGTCAGAGCCGCTCTTGACGCGCTCCCAGGCGGCATCAAAAGTCATGGCCTTCGGCTGGGCATTGACCGCACCGCAAGTCGCCAGGCACAGCGTCGCTGTCAGCAGAAAGTGGGGGGTGTTCATGGTGCCAGGGTTACGTTGAGGAAGGATAGTTGGCAGCGGGCAGTATGCCATTTAGCTTGGCGCCCGGCTTGGCGCCCGGTGGGCACGCAGCGCAGCCGCATTAGCCTCGGCCTGTGGACAGGTGCGACTTCAGCCAGCTGGTCGCGCTGGCGGCCGGCCCGGACATGGGCCACTCTGCCCGGTAAATCAGCCACAACGTGTCAAACACCGGAAAACTGCTTTCAACGACGCGAATCGCTTCTTGGGGTTTGAAGGCCAAACGCGCATAACGGGGAATGACGGTGCAGCCAAAGCCACGCGCCACGGGCTCCAATATCAGGCTCACTTGGTTGGTGAATCCGCGCACTGGAAGGGTTTGAACACTGGGGCATCCGGGGTACATCCGAGGCAACAGGCGGCTTGCCATGGCCTGACCATCGGGGTGATCGATGAAACCCAGGACCATCACATCCGACCAGCTGTTGACAGCGACGGCTGCAGGTACCACCAGTTCCAGGTGCTCCTCGGTGATCCGCTCTGCCTGCAAGCGCGGGTCGCTCGGCTGGACCATGGACAGGCCCAGCTCATCGCGGCTGGCGAGCACGCCGTCGAGTACGTCTTGTGTGGGGGCAAAGCGGTGCCTGATGCTCAGGCCCGGATGCGCAGCCTGCAAGTCCAACAACATGGGGTAGACCGCGAGTCCGATACTGCCCGGCGAGACCAGCCTGATGTCGCCTTGGTCAGTGGCACCGCGCGCCAGCGTGCGCCGCAAACGCTGTTCGGCATTCGACATCTCACTCGCGTAGGCTTGCAGCGCCACACCCGCTGGCGTCAGTTCCAGGCGCCGCCCTTTTCTAAGCAACAGCGGACCGAGTTCGCGCTCGATCTGTTGAATCTGTTGACTGACCGCCGCCTGTGTCAGGTCAAGTTTTTCTGCTGCGCGCGTGAAGCTTCCAAGCGCCGCGACAAAGGAAAAAGTGTGAACTTGCTGGGCGTTAATCATAAGAATATGTTATTCCAAGCATCACGTTTGATCACTTTATATTTTGACTTGCTACTTTTAGACTTCAACACTTCCTTTAATCAGCCTGGAATCCCCGCGCTCAATAATGTTTATTGCCACCTTCAGAACAGCCAGAGTCATCCCACCAAATTGGCTCCGTATAGACGCTAGACGACTGGTCTATTTGTGATACACTTCCGCCATGCCTACCGAGCCAACCTCAGCCAAAGACCACATCCTCGATTGCGGGGAGCGCTTGATCGCGAACAAAGGCTTTGTAGGCGTGGGCTTGGCTGAAATCCTGGCAGTTGCGGGTGTACCCAAGGGGTCGTTCTACCATTACTTCAGCTCCAAAGAGCGCTTCGGTGAGGTCTTGCTGACCCGCTACCTCGATGGCTACCTGCAACGACTGGACGTACTTTTCAAGCCGGATAGTCGCACCGCTCGACAACGATTGATGACGTACTGGTCCTACTGGAACATGAGCCAATGCGACTCTGCTCCGGGTGCCTGCAGTGTCGCGGAGACCAGCGCCAAATGCCTGATCGTCAAGCTCAGCGCCGAGGTGGCCGATATTTCAGAAGGCATGCGCCTGACCTTGCGTGACGGAACAGACCGCGTGGTCCGCCGCATCGCCTTGTGTCTCGAAGATGCCAGAACAGACGGGTCCGTGTCGTCTTCCTTGAATGCGGAGTCGACGGCATTGACCTTGTACGAACTCTGGCTTGGGGCCAGTCTGCTGGCCAAATTGCGCCGCGATGCATCCCCGTTTGAGCATGCCTTGATCAGCACCGAGCAATTACTGGGCTTGCCCGCCGGTTGATCCCGGTATCACACACATCCCTTTTTTTTCACCCAAATGTTAGACGACCGGTCTACTTTTGATTTTATCCACTGAGTTACCTCAAAAAATTGACATGAACAACTTTGATTTCTACAACCCCACACACATTGCTTTCGGCAAAGACCGCGTGGGTGACCTGTCCCGCTTGGTGCCAGCCTCGGCCAAGGTCCTGATTCTCGTCGGCGGCGCCAGTGCCGAAAAAAACGGCACGCTGGCCGAGGTGCGCCAGGCCTTGGGCACACGCACGCACAGCACATTCAGTGGCATTGAACCGAACCCGAGTTTTGAGACGGCCATGAAAGCTGTTGACCTGGTGCGACAGGAAGGTTTTGACTTTTTGCTGGCCGTCGGCGGCGGCTCCGTCATTGACGCCACCAAATTTATCGCAGCGGCTGTGCCGTTTGAAGGCGATGCCTGGAACATCCTGCTCCAACGCGGCAGCAACATTACCCATGCCGTGTCGTTTGGGGTGGTGCTGACCCTGCCGGCCACCGGCTCTGAAATGAACAATGGCGCAGTCATCACTCGCCACGATATTAGTGCCAAGTTGCCGTTTCGCAGCCCACACCTGTTTCCCAAATTTTCGATACTGGACCCCACCAAAACCTACACGCTGCCCGTCAAACAACTGGCCAACGGCGTTGTGGATGCCTTCGTGCACACCATGGAGCAATACCTCACTTACCCGGTCAACGCGCCGCTGCAAGACCGCTTTGCCGAAGGCTTGCTGCAAACCCTGGTTGAAATTGGCCCCCGCCTGTTGACGGCGACCGAACCTGACTATGACGACCGCGCCAGCCTGACGTGGGCGGCCACGCTGGCCTTGAACGGATTGATCGGCGCCGGTGTGCCGCAAGACTGGGCCACCCACATGATTGGCCACGAGCTGACGGCGCAATACAACATCGACCACGCCCGCACCCTGGCCATCGTGTTGCCAGCCATGTTGCATGAGCGGCGCGCGCAAAAGCACGACAAGTTGCTGCAGTACGGTCAAAGGGTGTGGGGCATTTGTGAGGGCACTGAAGATGAGCGCATCACCGCAGCCATTGACGCCACCCGTGACTTCTTCGAGCGCATGGGCCTGCCCACCCGCCTGAGTGCTTATGACTTGGGTCAGGACGCCATCGACCTGATGATCCAACAACTTGAAGCCCACGGCATGACGAAACTCGGTGAACATGGCGACATCACGCCTGCTGCCAGCCGCCGCGTGCTGGTTGCCGCACTGTGACCCTTTCACTGTGAACCCCTCATTGTTTTGTTCCCCCATCGTTTTTGATCGGCTACCCACATGACTCAAACCCACACCCTTAACCGCCAAATTCAACTGGCCGCACGCCCTGTGGGCGCGCCCACCGCCGCCAACTTTCATCTCGCCGCGTCCCCGGTGCCCAGCGCCGGGCCGGGTCAGCTGCTGTTACGCACCGTATTTCTGTCGCTGGACCCTTACATGCGTGGCCGCATGAGCGACGCCGCAAGCTATGCCGCGTCTGTTGCCATCGGGGCGACCATGGTCGGAGCCACCGTGTGCCGCGTGGAGACCAGCCAACACGCTGACTACGCAGTGGGTGACTGGGTGTTGGCCTATACCGGCTGGCAAGACTATGCGCTCTCAGATGGCAACGGTCTGACCAAGCTCGACCCGCAGCTGACACCACCGTCTTACGCACTGGGTGTGCTCGGCATGCCTGGCTTCACCGCTTACATGGGTTTGCTCGACATTGGCGCCCCGAAGGCCGGTGAAACCGTGGTGGTCGCTGCAGCCACCGGTGCCGTGGGCTCGGTGGTGGGGCAAATTGCCAAGCTCAAAGGTTGCCGCGTGGTGGGCATTGCCGGGGGCGCTCAGAAGTGCAAGTCGGCTGTCGACGAACTGGGCTTTGACGCCTGCATTGACCACCACAGCCCCGACCTGCCTGCGCTGCTGGCCGCCGCCTGCCCCCAGGGCATCGACGTGTATTTTGAAAATGTCGGCGGCAAAGTGTTTGATGCCGTGCTGCCGCTGCTCAACCCCGCTGCCCGCGTTCCTGTTTGCGGCCTGATCGCCAACTACAACACGACCACGCTACCAGATGGCCCGGACCGCAGCCCCTTGCTGATGCGAACCCTGTTGACCAAGCGCATCCGGATGCAGGGTTTCATCATCTTTGACGACTACGGCCACCGTTACCCGGAATTTGCCAAAGACATGGGGCTGTGGCTCAAGCAAGGCAAGGTGACCTTCCGCGAAGACATCGTCAATGGCCTGGAAAACGCGCCACAAGCCTTCATGGGGCTACTTGAAGGCAAAAACTTCGGCAAATTGATCGTGCAAGTTGCCCGCGCCTGATAGTTAGCCTCCCCCGATTCAACACCCCAGCAACAAACCTCAAGGAAACACCATGTTATTTACACCCTTAAAAGTCGGCGCATTCAGCTTATCCAATCGCATGCTGATGGCACCGCTGACGCGCGCACGCTCTGACCTGGCGCACATGCCCAACGATTTAATGGCCGAATACTACGGCCAACGCGCCAGTGCCGGACTGATCGTGACGGAGTGCACCATGATAGCGCCCGATACCTCGGCTTTTGTTACCGAGCCTGGCATCTACTCGCCCGAGCAAGTGAAGGCATGGAAAAAAATCACCGACGCGGTACATGCCAAAGGCGGAAAAATCGTCATGCAAATCTGGCACGCCGGACGTGCCGCACACCCCTTGCTCAACCATGGGGTTGGCAATGTGGCACCGAGCGCCATTGCCGTCGATGGCGACATTCAAACCCCCAGCGGCAAAGTTGCCCACGCCGTGCCGCACGCCTTGACCACGGCAGAAATCAGCGCCCTGGTACACGCCTTTGCCGAGGCCGCAAAGCATGCAATCGCAGCAGGTTTTGACGGGGTGGAAGTGCATGGTGCCAACGGCTACCTGATCGACCAGTTTCTGCGTGATGGCTCCAACCAGCGCACCGATATGTACGGTGGCACGATGGAAAACCGGGCGCGCTTTTTGTTTGAAGTGCTGACGGCCGTGTGTGCCGCCATCGGGTCAGATCGTGTCGGTTTGCGCCTATCGCCCTTGAACAGCTTTAACAGCATGATAGACAGCGACCCCGTCGGACTGATCGCCTTTTTAGCCGAACGCCTGAATGACTTCAACCTGGCTTATCTGCATTTGATGCGTGCAGACTTTCTTCAGCAGCAATCGGGCAATGTCATGACCGTCGCGCGCGCCCATTACAAGGGCGTGCTGATCGGCAACATGGGGTACAGCAGCGATGAAGCACAGGCTGCGATTCTTGACAAGAAGCTCGATGCCGTCGCCTTTGGTACCGGCTTTTTGGCAAATCCGGATTTGCCAAAACGAGTGCGGGCAGGTGCTGATCTCAACGTTCCAGATCAAGCCACTTTTTACACCCCTGGCGCCAAAGGCTACACCGATTACCCCATGATGCAGGCTGAATGATTGCGAAAAAATTATCGGCGTGGCAAAGCCTTTAATCAGTAACGGTTTCTGTATGAGAAGGTTTGCCGCTCCGGCCAAGGCTTGAGAATTTGAGGGAATCATGAGCCATGTTTGGTTATCTCGTTGAGGCACCCAACTTAAGACGATGGTTGGCCTTCGACTTGGTACAGGAAAACCGCATAATCATCTGGTCAAGGAATCTACAGGGGTAACCGGCTTCGTCATTACCAAGCTGCCAACCGAAAAGCTGTTGGTTCGCAATCCTTAACTGAGATGACATAACCCCCGCCGCCTCAACTGGGTCTGCAAAATCGTAGCACTCTATGATAGCTATCTGGCGATCATTTCGGCTACCTGGCCGACAGCAACCAGCCTTCTGGATGCATTCACGGCCAAAAACCCAATGACTCTGACGCTGCCTTGCGGGTCCACGATACGCTCGATATCGCCCTCTTGGAAGTTCAAGAACAAGCGGCAATCGATGTTTGCGTCGTAAGGCCGACAAAGAATCCGCGGAAAATGGCGTCATCGGGCAGCTACTTTGGGCAAGTGTTACTCTCCATCAAATATGATCGGCCAGACGGGCCAAAAATTCACAACGGGTCGCAGGGTTTTGTTTTCTGCGCGCGCAACGATAGGCTATCGCTGCGTGGAAAATTGCTATCCCAATCTTCCCAAATATCAGTTGCCCGTGGGGGCCGTGATCTTTAACCTCTAGCCATTAAGGCGGCAGGTTCACCCATTTTTATCATGTCATGGTTTGAAATCATCAGCGTAGTCTTTCTGGGAGGCCTTTTCTGGCTGTGGTTCGACAGCACCCGTGTCCACGAGATCGCGGTGGAGCGCGCCCGCAGCCAATGCCATGTGAATAAGGTGCAATTTCTCGACGATACTGTTGCACTCGCCAATATCAGACCGGCACGAGACGAAGACGGACGCCTCTTACTCAAGCGCACCTACACTTTTGAGTACAGTGACACTGGCAATAATCGACAGCCAGGCAGCATCATCATGCTTGGCCAGGAAGTTCAGTTCCTGAGTATCAGCCCGCGACTGGCCGCCGCGGACATCACCCTGCATTGAATACATAGGGTGGCGATGAA
>JAABQI010000014.1 GCA_011391545.1 Rhodoferax sp. | reverse complement strand
GGGCATGGTGCGCATGAACAAAGGTTTGCCGATGGAGATGTCCGCATGATCGAACACGTGGTTCCAAGTGATCCGGATTGCCTTTTTTGCAAAATTGTGGCGGGCAAAATCCCGTCAAAACTGGTCTATCAGGACGATGAACTGTTTGCCTTCCATGACATCCACCCGTGGGCGCCGGTGCATTTCCTGATCATTCCCAAGCTGCATATTCCGTCCATGGCGCTGCTCAGCGACGCGCATGCGGCGCTGATGGGGCGCATGATGGTGCTGATTCCCAAACTGGCCCTGCAGGAAGGCTGCAATCCCTATCCCGAGGGCGGGTTCCGGATGCTGGCCAATACCGGTGCCGAAGGCGCCCAGGAAGTGCACCATTTGCATATGCACGTGATGGGCGGTCCACGACCCTGGTTGCGGGGTTAAATTTTCCCTTTCCGGCGCGCCATTGGGGTGCGCCCATTAAAATCCACGTATTCATTAGGAGACCGCAATGGGTTCATTTTCTATTTGGCATTGGTTGATTGTTCTGTTGATCGTCATCATGGTGTTCGGCACCAAAAAGCTCAAAAATCTTGGCGGCGACCTTGGTGGCGCGGTCAAGGGCTTCAAGGAAGGCATGAAGGAGGGCGGAACCTCGCCTGAAGAAAAGCCTGCCGAGAGCGCACAGGTGGCCAATGCCGCCGCTGAAAAAACCACGATCGACGTGGAAGCCAAGCAAAAGTCGTGATCAGTGCATGGTTGGCGGCTTGTGGCGTAGCGCTATGCTCGCATGATTGATCTGGGCATTTCGAAGCTGGTCATGATCGGTGCTGTGGCCTTGATCGTCATCGGCCCCGAAAAATTGCCGCGGGTGGCGCGCACCGTTGGCACCCTGCTAGGAAAGGCGCAGCGCTATGTGAGCGATGTCAAGGCCGAGGTCAGCCGCTCCATGGAACTCGATGAGCTCAAGAAAATGAAGGAATCGGTCGAAAGCGCGGCCAAAGACGTCAGCCAGTCGATGCAAACCAGCGCGGCAGATTTCGAAAAAACCTGGGCCGAAGCCACCAGCACGGCTTCCGAGCCCGGTTCAGATTATCAGATCACCCTGCCGGAGGTCGCGCCCGAGTACCGTCACCCCAGGAAAAATTGGCGTCTTAAACAAGGGGCCACGCCCAACTGGTTCAAGGCCCGCGCTGGCGTGCGCACCAAAGCCCTGTCAGGCGCGGCCCGGGTCGCCCGGTTTCGTCCCACCAAATTCAATTGATGACTGATTCCCCCAAAAAAGACGACGAACTGGCCGGTACCGAGCAGCCGTTTGTGGCCCACCTGGTTGAGTTGCGAGACCGCCTGGTCAAAGCGACCCTGGCGGTTGCCGTTGTGGCCATCGCGCTGGGCATTTTTCCCGGCCCGGGCGCTTTGTACGACCTGATGGCAGCGCCCCTGGTGGCGCACTTGCCCAAGGGGGCGACCCTGATCGCGACTTCGGTCGTGTCACCGTTCATGGTGCCGCTGAAGGTGCTGTTGATGGCGGCCTTCATGATCGCCTTGCCTGTGGTGTTGTACCAGTTGTGGGCGTTTGTGGCTCCGGGCCTGTATTCACACGAGAAAAAGCTGGTGATGCCACTGGTGGTGTCAAGCACACTGTTGTTTTTTCTGGGTGTGGCTTTCTGCTACTTTTTCGTCTTTGGCCGTGTCTTTGCCTTTATTCAGAGCTTTGCCCCGGCCAGCATCACGGCTTCCCCTGACATCGAGGCTTATCTGGGCTTTGTGCTGTCGATGTTTCTGGCCTTTGGCCTGGCGTTTGAAGTGCCCGTCGTGGTGGTGGTGCTGGCGCGCATGGGCATTTTTAGCATTGAAAAACTCAAGGAATTCCGTGGCTATTTTGTCGTTCTGGCCTTCATTATCGCGGCCATCGTGACCCCGCCCGATGTGGTGTCGCAACTGGCGCTGGCCATACCCATGTGTCTGCTTTACGAGGTTGGCATCTGGGCTGCACAAATCTTCATTCGGCATACCAAAGTGCCTGATGACACAGCCAAAACGACCAGCAGTCAAAGCTGACACATCACAGGTTCAGGTTTGGGTCAGTCTTGAACGCTATTTGTGGTGCAAACTGAGCAGCTTGATTACCGTACTTGACGGCGCGCGTTGGGGCGAACGCCCGGCGTCACCTGAAGCGCAATTTTCCCATCGGCGCGCTGCACGTCAAAAGTTGCTGTTGCGCCAGGTTTGAGCGCTGCCACCTGGCTCAGTAGTTCGGCTACGTTGCGAACTTCCTGGTCGCCGATTCCTGTGACCACATCACCCGGCTTCATGCCCGCCAAAGCAGCCGGGCCGTTTTGCAGCACACCGGTGATGATCACGCCCTGCCGGGCCGACACGCCAAAGGTTTGCGCCAATTCTGGTGTCAGCTCGCTGGGCTCGACGCCAATCCAGCCGCGCGTGACCTGGCCATCCTTGACGAGGCCTTCGAGCACCATTTTGGCCGTGGACACCGGAATGGCAAAGCCAATGCCCATGCTACCGCCCGAGCGCGAGTAGATGGCGGTGTTGATGCCCAGCAGGTTGCCCTCAATATCCACCAGCGCGCCGCCTGAATTGCCGGGATTGATGGCCGCATCCGTCTGGATGAAGTTCTCGAAGGTGTTGATGCCCAGCTGGTTGCGCCCGAGCGCGCTGACAATGCCGCTGGTCACAGTCTGGCCGACGCCAAAGGGGTTGCCGATGGCCAGCACCTGGTCGCCCACCTGCAGGCTGTCGGAGTTGCCCAGCACCATCACCGGCAGCCGGTCCAGCGCGATCTTGAGCACGGCGAGGTCGGATTCGGGGTCGGTGCCGATGACCTTGGCGGGCGCGCGCCGGCTGTCATTGAGGATGACTTCAATCTCATCGGCGCTTTCCACCACATGGTTGTTGGTCAAAATATAGCCATCGGCGCTCACAATCACGCCGCTGCCCAGTCCGACTTGGGGCGCATTGCCTTGCTCGCCAAAAAAGAACTTGAACCACGGGTCCATGTCGTGGGGACCCGATCTGGCATTCTTGCTGGTGTTGATGCTGACCACGGCCTGAGACGATTTTTGCGCTGCCAGCCGAAAACTTCCGGGCGGCACGGTGGCAGACGATGATGCAGGTGCTTCAATCAGCGCGACAGTGGTTGACCGGACGCCGCGGCCGTCCAGCCACGCCGGCTTGAGTGTGCCGACCACAAAATAGGCGGCCAGCAACACCGTGACAGACTGGGAAAACAGGAGCCAAAATCTTTTCATGACATTGCGGGCGCGTGGCCCGGTGAAAATGGAACAACAAATCTCGCCTTAAATTGTAGGTGTCCCGACCCATTTCAAGAACCGGCCTCTGCCTGATGTCCGTACGGCAGGCTATTCGAGGGCTGATGAGGCTGCTTGACTTGTCCGCTTATCATCGCAGCGATAAAGGATCTGACCCAGACATGTGTGAACGAGCCGAACTATTGCACGCTTTTGACGCGCTGCTGCAACCCGAGCGTTTTCGCGACTACGGCCCCAACGGCCTGCAGGTGGAAGGCCGCGCCCAGGTCGGCAAAATCGTCTCTGGCGTCACCGCCAGCCGAGCCTTGATCGATGCCGCCATCGCGGCGCGGGCCGACGCCATATTTGTCCACCACGGCCTTTTTTGGCGTGGCCAGGACGGCTGCGTCACCGGCTGGATGAAGCAGCGCCTGGCGTTGCTGCTGGCGCACGACATCAACCTGTTCGCCTACCATCTGCCGCTGGATGCGCATCCCGAACTCGGCAACAACGCGCAGCTTGGCCTGAAGTTGGGCCTGCTGGCGCAGTCGCGTTTTGGCGAGCAGGAACTGGGCTGGCTCGGGCAGCGCGCCGACGGCCATCCTTTTGCGTCGTCACAAGCCCTGGCGGGGCACATCCAGATGGCCTTGAATCGACCGGTGGTTCTGGTGGACGAGGGTCATCGACCCGTTCAAAAAATTGCCTGGTGCACGGGCGGCGCGCAAAGCTATTTCGAATTCGCCATCGCGGCCGGTGCCGATGCCTTCATCACCGGCGAGATTTCCGAGCCCCAAGCGCACTATGCGCGTGAATGCGGGGTGGCCTATCTGGCTTGCGGCCACCACGCCAGCGAGCGCTATGGCGCGCCTGCCGTGGCCGCGCAGGTGGCCGCCCAGTTGGGGCTGGCGCATGAGTTCATCGACATTGACAACCCCGCCTGACATGACCGCACCCCCACTTTCCCTGCCCATTGCCATCACGCAGGGCGACCCCGCGGGCATTGGCCCCGAAACCATTGTCAAGGCATTCCTCGATGCGCCTGAGGTCACGCATGGCTGTTTTGTGGTGGGAGATGTGGCCATCATGCGCCGGGCGACAGGCATTGTGGCGGGCACCGGTGTGGCCCTGCCCGTGGCCCTGTTGACCGGGGTGCAAGAGGCGCTGCACTGCCCGCCGCGCTGTGTGCCGGTATGGCAAGTCGCTTCGGCGGCGCTGCAAGGCCAGCCACTCGCCCCGTTTGGCCAGGTCAGCGCCCGTGCCGGACAACTGGCCGGTGATTGCGTGATCTGGGCGGCCAACGCTGCGCTGCGCGGCGAGGTGGCAGCCATGGTCACCGCGCCATTAAATAAGGCCGCGCTGTCACTGGCTGGATCGCCTTATGATGATTTTCCGGGCCATACTGAACTTCTTCAATCCCTGGCGGCCACGCACCTCAAGACCACGGTGGCGCAACTACCGGTGCGCATGATGCTGGCTAACGACGAGCTGCGTGTCGTGCTGGTCAGTATCCATGTGTCGATGCAGCAGGCCTTGGCGGCGGTGACGTTCGAGCAGGTGTTGCAGACCTTGCTGATCACCCACCATGCCCTGCAGGCAGTTCTAGGGCGCGCGCCCAGAATCGGGGTGGCCGGCTTGAATCCGCATGCGGGCGAGGGCGGGTTGTTTGGCCGCGAAGAGCTTGACGTCATTGGCCCGGCCGTGCAGGCGGCGCGCGCCCAAGGCGTGCTGGCCAGCGACCCGATCGCCCCCGATACGGTGTTCATGCGCGCCAGGGCGCAACCCGGCCAGCCCGGCGAATTCGATGTGGTGTTGGCCATGTACCACGACCAGGGACTGATTCCGGTCAAATACCTCGGGGTGGACAAGGGTGTGAATGTGACACTGGGTTTGCCCTTGATCCGAACCAGCCCGGACCACGGCACCGCCTTTGACATTGCCGGGACCGGGCGTGCCGATGCGTCCAGCCTGATCGAAGCCATTCGCATGGCGCGCCAGCTGATGTCTCAGGCCTGAAGAGGCCTTCGGGTGTCAACGTCGCGTCAGCTGTGGCGGCCTGGCTGCCCCGGATGGACCAAGTAAGCGGCTGTTTTGTAATTTTCGACAATAGCCTCCGCTAGAATCACCTGTTGTTTCTAATACCTATCTTTTCCATTGAGGACACTCATGAGCGAAACGCTTGCCGCAAGCGGCCCCATCGACCCGAGTAAAAGAACCTGGCTGATTGCATCTGGATGTGCCGGAGCCGTGGGCGGTATCGCCGCAGCCGTTCCCTTTGTCAGTTCATTCCAGCCCTCCGAGCGCGCCAAAGCCGCCGGTGCCGCGGTTGAAGCGGACATTTCCGCCATCAAGCCAGGCGAAAAGATGACGGTGGAGTGGCGTGGCAAACCGGTCTGGATCGTCCGCCGCACGCCCGAACAATTGGCTGCGTTGCCCACACTCAATGACCAACTGGCTGACCCGTTGTCGCAGCGCAAGCCCACCGAGCAGGCCCCCGACTACGCCCGCAAGGATGAAAACCGCTCCATCAAGCCCGAATATCTTGTGGTGGTCGGCATTTGCACGCATCTGGGATGTTCGCCATCGGAGAAGTTCAAGGCCGGCCCCCAGCCTTCGCTGCCCGACGACTGGGCGGGCGGTTTTTTCTGCCCCTGCCATGGCTCCACTTTCGACCTGGCCGGACGCGTATACAAAAACAAGCCGGCACCAGACAACCTCGAAGTTCCTCCCCACATGTACCTTTCAGACACCAAGTTGCTCATTGGTGAAGACAAAAAAGCCTAAGGACAAGAAACATGGCTACTTTTCACGAAATCTCCCCCAATGCCTCGGCAGGTGCCAAAACCCTGAACTGGATTGACAACCGCTTCCCGCTCTCCAAGCTCTTCAAGGAGCACATGAGCGAGTACTACGCGCCGAAAAACTTCAACCTTTGGTATATCTTTGGCTCGCTGTCGCTGCTGGTGCTGGTGATTCAGATCGTCACCGGCATTTTCCTGGTGATGCACTACAAGCCTGATGCCGCCCTGGCCTTTGCCTCCGTTGAGTACATCATGCGTGATGTGCCCTGGGGCTGGTTGATCCGCTACATGCACTCCACCGGCGCTTCCGCTTTCTTTGTCGTGGTGTACCTGCACATGTTCCGCGGCCTGATGTACGGCAGCTACCGCAAACCCCGCGAGTTGATCTGGCTCTTCGGTTGCGGCATCTTCCTGGCGCTGATGGCCGAGGCCTTCATGGGCTACCTGCTGCCCTGGGGACAGATGAGCTACTGGGGCGCCCAGGTGATCGTGAACCTTTTCTCGGCCATTCCGTTTATTGGCCCCGACCTGGCCTTGCTGATTCGCGGCGACTTCGTGGTGGGTGACGCCACCCTGAACCGCTTCTTCAGCTTCCACGTGATCGCGGTTCCGCTGGTGCTGCTGGGCCTGGTGGTCGCGCACATCATTGCCTTGCACGAAGTCGGCTCCAACAACCCGGATGGCATCGAGATCAAGGCCACCAAGGACGCCAACGGCATCCCGCTCGACGGCATTCCGTTCCACCCGTATTACTCGGTGCACGACGTTTTTGCGGTCAGCATGTTCCTGTTCGTGTTCTCTGCCATCGTGTTTTTTGCGCCTGAAATGGGCGGCTATTTCCTGGAGTACAACAACTTCATCCCGGCCGATCCGTTCCAGACACCCTTGCACATTGCACCGGTCTGGTACTTCACACCGTTTTACACCCTGTTGCGGGCCGTGACCAGCGAGATGATGTATGTGCTCATCGGCTGCGTGCTGGTCGGCGCGGTGCTGGCGGTAGTCAAAGTAAAAATGCCCAGCCTGTTCAAGGCCGTGATTGTGGGCGGAGCCCTGGTGGTGGTGGCCATGATGATGGCCATCGATGCCAAGTTCTGGGGTGTGGTCGCCATGGGCGGCGGTGTCGTGATTTTGTTCTTTCTGCCGTGGTTGGATAACAGCCCGGTCAAGTCGATTCGCTACCGTCCGACCTGGCACAAAGCCCTGTATGCCGCTTTTGTCATCAACTTTTTTGTCATCGGCTACCTCGGAACACAACCTGTGTCAGACATTGCAGGTCGTGTTTCCCAGTTTGGCACTTTGTTCTACTTCGGCTTTTTCATTCTGATGCCCTGGTGGAGTCGCCTTGGTACGTTCAAGCAAGTGCCCAGTCGTGTCAATTTCACGGCCCACTGAACCGGAGAACAAAAATGAAAATCATGGGTTTTACAAAAAAAATCATTCTTGGTGTGGCGATTGCCTTTGGCTTGGCTGGTGCGGTGCAAGCGGCTTCGGTTGGTGCAGCCTGGGACAAGGCTCCTGACAGAATCACCGACATGGGCGCCCTGCAAAATGGCGCCAAGGTCTTTGTCAACTACTGCCTGAACTGCCACTCCGCCGGCTTCATGCGCTACACCCGATTGACCGACATCGGCCTGACGCAGGAGCAGATCAAGGACAACCTGCTGGTCACCAACAGCAAAATTGGCGACACCATGAAGGCGGCCATTGATCCAAATCAGGCCAAAGCCTGGTTTGGCGTCAATCCTCCTGACCTGACGGTCATCGCCCGTTCGCGTGCCGGTGCCGGTGGCACGGGTGCTGACTACCTTTATTCGTACATGCGCGGCTTTTACAAGGATGACACCAAGCCCACAGGCTGGAACAACCATGTTTTCCCGAATGTGGCCATGCCACACGTGCTGTGGGAAATGCAAGCCAGCATGACCCCCGGCCAATATGACCAAACCATGGGCGATCTGGTGAACTACTTGCAGTGGATGGCCGAGCCCGCCCAGACCACGCGCAAAACCATTGGTATGTGGGTTTTGATATTCCTGGCTGGGTTGATTTTCCTCACCTGGCAACTCAACAAGGCGTATTGGAAAGATATCAAGTAAGCTATCGATCACTGGTTGGTACAAAGCCTTCAGGCAGCGTACTTCAACCCTCCAGAGTGGGCCGCTTTCCGGCAGCCCGCTCTTTTACTTTTTTAGGAGCCTCCACCATGATGGTGCTTTACTCGGGTACAACTTGCCCTTTTTCACATCGCTGCCGTTTTGTCCTGTTTGAAAAAGGCATGGACTTTGAAATTCGCGATGTTGACCTGTACAACAAGCCCGAAGACATCAACGTCATGAACCCCTACGGCCAGGTGCCGATTTTGGTGGAGCGCGACCTGATCCTGTATGAATCCAACATCATCAACGAATACATCGACGAGCGTTTTCCGCACCCGCAATTGATGCCCGGCGACCCGGTCGATCGGGCGCGTGTCCGGCTTTTTCTGCTCAACTTCGAGAAAGAACTGTTTACCCACGTGGTCACGCTCGAATCCCGAACCGCCAAGACCAACGAAAAAGCGCTGGAAAAGGCCCGGGCTCACATTCGTGACCGCCTCACGCAACTCGCGCCCGTGTTTCTGAAAAACAAGTTCATGCTGGGCGAGGGCTTCTCGATGCTCGATGTGGCCATTGCACCGCTGCTGTGGCGCCTCGACTACTACGGCATCGAGCTCA
>JAABQI010000013.1 GCA_011391545.1 Rhodoferax sp. | reverse complement strand
CTCAAAGAAGTCGCCGTCGTCAACCGTCTTGACGATCAGCTCCTTCATGTCGTAAGCCTTGTTGGGGTTGTCCGGCACCAGCGTGTCCAGGCTGTGTTCCATACGACCGGCCGGGTCGCCACTTTGACGCACCGGGGCTTTTTCGCGGTTGTTCAGCGGCAGGTAGTTGTACAGGCGGCGCAGCATCAGCAGCGCCTCCACATCGTTCTCAAATGCCAGGTCGGCGACACCGCTCTTGGTGGTGTGGCTGATGGCGCCGCCCAGTTCTTCGGCGGTCACTTCTTCGTGCGTCACGGTCTTGACCACCTCAGGGCCGGTGACAAACATGTAGCTCGAATCTTTCACCATGAAGATGAAATCGGTCATGGCGGGCGAATACACCGCGCCGCCCGCTGACGGCCCCATGATCATGCTGATTTGCGGCACCACACCGCTGGCCATCACGTTGCGCTGGAACACGTCGGCGTAGCCACCGAGCGAGGCCACGCCCTCCTGAATACGCGCGCCGCCCGAGTCGTTGAGGCCGATCACCGGCGCGCCGACCTTCATGGCCTGGTCCATGATCTTGCAGATCTTCTCGGCGTGCGCCTCGCTCAGCGCGCCGCCAAACACGGTGAAGTCCTGGCTGAAGACAAACACCAGGCGGCCATTGATCATGCCGTAGCCCGTGACGACACCGTCGCCCGGGATCTTGTTGTCCTGCATGCCGAAGTCCGAGCAGCGGTGCTCGACAAACATGTCCCACTCTTCAAACGTGCCCTCGTCCAGCAGCACGTCCAAGCGCTCCCGCGCGGTGAGCTTGCCCTTTTTGTGCTGCGCGTCGATACGATTCTGGCCTCCGCCCAAACGGGCGAGTTCGCGCTTTTTTTCCAATTGTTCAAGAATATCGTGCATGGCTTGGTCTCTCTTAGGTCAGGAAATAGTGAGGTTTACGTTTAGATTGGACGAGCGGCCCAGGCTTGTTCAGCATGGGCCTGAAGCAAATTTCTTGCGGCGGTGGAGGCCGCCAGCCGACCTTCCAGCACCTCTTGCGTCAACTGGGGCAACAGGGTCTTGACCCGAGGATGCTGGGCAAAAGCGGTCTTGAGGCCGGCATCGATGCGTTCCCACATCCAGGCCTGCGCCTGCTTCTGGCGACGCGCGGCAAACTTGCCATTGCCGGTTTGCAGGGCCCTGAATTCAAGCACCTTGCTCCAGAATGTGTCCACACCCTGGGCGTGCAGGGCGCTGAGCTGGATCACCTGCGGGTGCCATATTTTCTGGTCATGGTGCATATGGTCCGGACTGCCATGCAGGCCCAGCAAACGCAGGCTGGAGCTGATCTGGGCCCGCGCCCGCGTGGCGGCGTCGGGGTCGATATCGGCCTTGTTGATGACCACCAGGTCGGCCAGTTCCATCACGCCCTTCTTGATGGCCTGCAGATCGTCGCCTGCATTGGGCAACTGCATCAGCACGAACATGTCGGTCATGTTGGCCACCGCCGTCTCGCTTTGTCCCACACCCACGGTTTCGACAATCACCACGTCATAACCCGCCGCCTCGCAGACCAGCATGGCCTCGCGGGTTTTTTCGGCCACGCCACCGAGCGTGCCGCTGCTGGGGCTGGGGCGGATGTAGGCTTTCTCATGGACGGACAACAATTCCATGCGGGTCTTGTCGCCCAAAATGGAGCCGCCAGAGACCGTGGAAGACGGGTCGATGGTCAGCACAGCAACGCGGTGACCCAAGCCAATCAGGTACAGGCCCAGCGCCTCGATAAACGTGGATTTGCCCACGCCCGGCACGCCGCTGATGCCCAGCCGGAACGACTGTCCGGTGTGCGGCAACAAAGCAGTGAGCAGTTCGTCGGCCTGCAAGCGGTGGTCAGCGCGGGTGGATTCGAGCAGCGTGATGGCTTTGGCCATGGCACGGCGCTGCACGGGGGCATCACCCCGCAGCACGGCCTGCACCAGAGCGCCCGGATTCACTTCAACGCAGCCTTGATCTGCTTGAGCACATCCTTGGCGCTCACCGGAATCGGTGTGCCGGGACCGTAGATACCCTTGACACCGGCGGCGTAGAGCATGTCGTAGTCTTGCCGCGGAATCACACCGCCGACAAACACGATGATGTCGTCAGCCCCCTGCTTCCTGAGCTCGGCAATGATGGCTGGCACGAGGGTTTTGTGGCCGGCTGCCAGCGTGCTCACGCCCACGGCATGAACATCGTTCTCGATCGCCTGGCGCGCACATTCCTCAGGGGTCTGGAACAGCGGGCCCATGTCGACGTCGAAACCGAGGTCGGCAAAGGCCGTGGCCACCACCTTGGCACCGCGGTCGTGGCCGTCCTGGCCGAGCTTGCTGATCATCACGCGCGGACGGCGGCCCTGCTCGGTGGCGAAGTCTGCAATTTCGGCCTTGAGTGCGTTCCAGAAGTCCATGGTTTCTCCGGCGGTGGCCTCCGTGTCGTAAGCGGCGGCATAAACGCCGGTCACCTTTTGCGTGTCAGCACGGTGGCGGCCAAAGGATTTTTCCATGGCGTCGCTGATTTCACCCACCGTGGCGCGGGCCCGCACCGCCTTGATCGACAAGTCGAGCAGGTTGCCGTTGCCGCTGGCGGCGGCTTCCTCGATCGCCTGCAGCGCCTGCTGCACCTGCGCTGCATCGCGTTTTTGCTTGATGGCGTTGAGGCGGGCGATTTGCGAGTCGCGCACCGCCACGTTGTCGATGTCGCGGGCGTCAATCGCGTCCTCGGTCTTGAGCTTGTATTTGTTCACGCCCACGATCACGTCGCGGCCGGAGTCGATGCGCGCCTGTTTATCGGCCGCAGCCGCCTCGATCTTGAGCTTGGCCCAGCCCGAATCCACGGCTTTGGTCATGCCGCCCATGGCCTCGACTTCCTCGATGATGGCCCAGGCCGCGTCGGCCATGTCCTGGGTGAGCTTTTCCATCATGTAGCTGCCGGCCCAGGGGTCGATCACGTTGGTGATGTGGGTTTCTTCCTGAATGATGAGCTGGGTGTTGCGCGCGATGCGTGAGCTGAACTCGGTGGGCAGGGCAATGGCCTCGTCGAACGAATTGGTGTGCAGGCTTTGCGTGCCGCCAAACACCGCTGCCATGGCCTCGATGGTGGTGCGCACGACGTTGTTGTAGGGATCCTGCTCGGTGAGCGACCAACCCGAAGTCTGGCAGTGTGTGCGCAGCATGAGCGATTTGGGATTTTTGGCGTTGAAGCCCTTCATGATGCGACACCACAGCAGGCGCGCGGCGCGCATCTTGGCCACTTCCAGGTAGAAGTTCATGCCAATGGCCCAGAAGAAGCTCAGGCGGCCGGCAAAACCGTCGACATCCATGCCCTTGGCAATGGCGGTCTTGACGTATTCCTTGCCGTCGGCCAGCGTGAAGGCCAGTTCCAGCGCCTGGTTGGCACCGGCTTCTTGCATGTGGTAACCGCTGATCGAGATCGAGTTGAATTTCGGCATGTGCTTGGCCGTGTACTCGATGATGTCGCCGATGATTTTCATCGACGGTTCCGGCGGGTAGATGTAGGTGTTGCGCACCATGAACTCTTTCAGAATGTCGTTCTGAATCGTGCCGCTGAGCTTGTCTTGCGAAACGCCCTGCTCTTCGGCGGCCACCACATAACCCGCCAGCACCGGCAGCACCGCGCCGTTCATGGTCATCGAGACACTCACCTTGTCCAGCGGAATATGGTCAAACAAAATCTTCATGTCTTCGACGCTGTCGATCGCGACCCCGGCCTTGCCGACGTCGCCGGTGACACGCGGGTGGTCGGAGTCGTAGCCGCGGTGCGTGGCCAGATCGAACGCCACGGAAACACCTTGGCCGCCGGCCGCCAGCGCCTTGCGGTAAAACGCGTTGGATTCTTCGGCCGTGGAAAACCCGGCGTACTGGCGAATGGTCCAGGGCCGCACCGCGTACATGGTCGCCTGCGGGCCGCGCAGGTAGGGCTCGAACCCCGGCAGTGTGTTGGCGTAAGGCAGGTTTTGCGTGTCCTCGGCGGTGTACAAAGGCTTGACAGAAATGCCATCGGGCGTGATCCAATTCAGCGCGTTGACATCACCCCCCGGCGCAGATTTGGCGGCGGCTTTGGCCCAGGCTTCCAAATTGGCGGGCTGAAATTCAGGGTAGTTTTGGGTCATGGTGACAAACAGTTAAGTGTTGGAGGATCTGCGCTATCCACTGTACAACGATGCACATTTTGAAGCAGCGAGTTTACGTTATTTATAATTATTGATGCAAAAAATTCCACCCCGCTTACAATTTGCGTCATGGCAGCACTTTCATTAGCCCCCCGCGCACTTTATGAAGAAGTGGCCGAACTCTTGCGTCAGCGCATTTTCAACCGCGAGCTCGAGCCCGGCAGCTGGATCGACGAGCTCAAGATCGCAAAAGACTACGGCATCAGCCGCACACCCATGCGCGAGGCGCTCAAGGTGCTCGCCACCGAGGGGCTGGTGACCATGAAAGTGCGTCGTGGCGCCTATGTGACCGAGGTTTCGGAACGCGACCTGGCCGATGTCTATCACCTGCTGAGCCTGCTCGAATCGGATGCCGCGGGTGTCGTGGCGCAACGTGCCGACGATGCCCAAATGCGCGAGCTGAAAACGCTGCACCAGGAGCTCGAGGACGCCGCACGGCCGGAGCATCTGGATCGACAACGTTTTTTTGAAATCAACGAGCGTTTTCACATGCGCCTGCTGGAGATTGCCGACAACCGGTGGCGCAACCAGATGGTGGCTGACCTGCGCAAGGTCATGAAGCTCAACCGCCACAACTCGCTGCTCAAATCCGGGCGAATCCAGGAGTCGCTGGGCGAGCATCGGGACATCATGGCCGCATTGGAACTGCGCGATATGGAGCTTTGCACCCAGCGCATGCAGGCACATTTCAAGAGCGGCCTGGAAGCCGCCGTTTGAAACCGTCAGGCCGCAAAGTCCGTCTTTACAAGCATGCCTGAATCCGCCCTCTTGATGCAGCAAGCGCTGGTGCTGGCCGCGCAAAGCCTGCTGATCACGTCGCCCAATCCCCGCGTTGGCTGCGTCATTACCGGCTCTGACGGTCAGTTGCTCGGCCAGGGCTTCACCCAGCGCGCCGGCCAGGCACATGCTGAAGTCATGGCGCTGCGCGATGCCTCCGCCCACGGGCACAACGTAGAGGGTGCCACCGCGTATGTGACGCTGGAACCCTGCTCACACCAGGGCCGCACCGGGCCGTGCTGTGATGCCTTGATTGCGGCTGGCATCAAGAAAGTGATTGCCGCCATCGGCGACCCCAACCCATTGGTCACGGGCCAGGGTTTCTCACGGTTGCGGGCGGCAGGCATCGATGTCGAAACCGGCCCAGGCGCTGCCGAATCGCGCGAACTCAATATCGGTTTCTTCAGCCGCATGCTGCGCCAAACGCCTTGGGTGCGCATGAAGCTGGCGGCCTCGCTCGACGGCAAAACCGCGCTCGACAACGGTGTCAGCCAATGGATCACGTCGCCCGCAGCCCGCGCCGACGGCCACGCCTGGCGCGCCCGCGCCTGCGCCATGCTGACCGGCATTGGCACGGTGCTGGCCGACAACCCCAAGCTCGACGTGCGGCTGGTGGAAACGCCGCGGCAACCGGCCCTGGTGCTGGTCGACAGCCACTTGCAAACTCCGCTGGACGCAGCACTTTTCATACCTGGGCGCACCCTGTTGATCTACGCCGCCGTGCCCGATGCCGCCAGGCAGGCGGCACTTGAGGCGCGCGGCGCCACTGTGGTGCTGCTGCCCAATGCCAGCGGCAAGGTCGATCTGGCCGCCATGCTGCGCGACCTGGCGCGCCGCGAGATCAACGAATTACATGTGGAAGCCGGTGAAAAACTCAACGGCTCACTGATTCGTGAAGGGCTGGTCGATGAATTTGTGGTTTACCTGGCTCCCAAACTGATCGGCCAGGGGCGCGGCATGGCACACTTTGGGCCGTTGCAGGATCTGGCGCAAGCCGTGCCGCTGGAATTCAGGTCCACGGCCATGCTGGGGCCCGACCTGCGTGTGCTTGCCCGCGTTTGCGGCCGCGACGTTTTTTAATCGGATACACATGTTCACTGGCATCATCACCGGCATCGGTCACATCAGCGCCGTGCACCCTCTGGGCGACAGCGCAGCCCATGGCAAGCGCCTCACCATCACCTGCCCCACCGGCTACCTCGACGACGTGGGCCTGGGCGACAGCATCGCGCTCAACGGCGCCTGCATGACCGTGACCACGCTTGACGCCACCCAGCATCAGTTCACCATTGACATCTCGGCCGAGTCGCTTGACAAAACCGCCGGGCTCGACCAGTTGGGTGCCGTCAACCTTGAAAAAGCCCTGCGCGCGCATGACCGGCTGGGCGGCCACATTGTGTCGGGCCATGTCGATGGCATCGGCCACGTCACTTTTTTTGCCCAGGTCGGCGAAAGCTGGCAATTGCAGGTGATGGCGCCCGCCGCGCTGGCCAAGTACCTGGCCTACAAAGGCTCGATCACCATCAACGGCGTCAGCCTGACTGTGAACCATATTCAGGACAGCTTGGACGGCTGCGAAATGCGCATCAACCTGATCCCGCACACGGTGCAAAACACAGCGCTGGGGACCTTGCAGGTGGGCTCCCGTGTGAATCTTGAAATTGATTTGATCGCGCGCTATGTGGAGCGAATGCTCAGTAAATGAGCACATCCATGGGGAACACAAAAACAGGCACCGTTGACGAGACCGCCGTTCAGTAGCGCATCAGCCGCGGCGCCTGAAAGAGAAGCCTGCCCCGTATTCTGGACACGCTGGAAGCGCTGGGTCGTGCGCGGCGCGAGGGTGATGGCTGGCGCGGCTGACCGCTATTGGTCCAATTGACGCTTAAGCCGCATCAGCGCATCGCGGTCAATGCGGTCTTTGTCGCGGTAATCTGTGTTTTGAGCAAACCTTCGAAATCAAGCACACGTCCGCCTGTCACGCCTCTTCAGGCGTGGCAGGCGGCTGGTTCAAACCCGTGCGTTGGTGACCGACGATGCGGATCGGGCCGAGCATCGCAAATCACGCGAAGCTGAACTGCCCCGGTGCGCGGATCGGGTCCACATCGACGTGGATGGTGTCCTTGGGCGCAAACTTGCCTTCCAGCAGCAACTTCGACAGCGGGTTTTCCAGCCGCTGCTGGATGGCGCGCTTCAAAGGCCGGGCACCAAACACTGGGTCGAAGCCGACCTTGGCCAGCTCGGCCACGGCGGCCTCGCTCACTTCCAGACCCAGCTCCATGTGCTCCAGCCGGGCCTTGAGCACCGCCAACTGGATGCGGGCAATGTCGGCAATGTGGCTGGCGTCGAGCGAATGGAACACCACGGTCTCGTCGATGCGGTTCAGGAACTCAGGCCGGAAGTGGTTCTTGAGCTCACCGGTCACCGCTTCCTTGACGTCCTCGTAGTCCTGGCCCACCATGGCCTGAATCATCTGTGAGCCGATGTTGCTGGTCATCACGATCACCGTGTTCTTGAAGTCCACGGTGCGGCCCTGGCCATCGGTCAGGCGACCGTCGTCGAGCACCTGCAGCAGCACGTTGAAGACATCGGGGTGGGCTTTTTCAACCTCGTCGAGCAGCAGCACGCTGTAGGGTTTGCGGCGCACGGCCTCGGTCAGGTAACCGCCCTCCTCGTAACCCACGTAGCCGGGCGGCGCGCCGATCAGGCGCGCGACCGAATGCTTCTCCATGAACTCGCTCATGTCGATGCGCACCAGATGGTCCTCGCTGTCAAACATGAAGCCGGCCAGCGCCTTGCAGAGCTCGGTCTTGCCCACGCCCGTCGGGCCAAGGAACAGGAAGGAGCCCGTGGGACGGTTCGGGTCAGACAGGCCGGAGCGCGAACGGCGAATGGCATTGGCCACGGCGGCAATGGCCTCGTCCTGGCCCACCACGCGCTGGTGCAGCTTGCCTTCCATCTGCAGCAATTTGTCGCGCTCACCCTGCATCATTTTGCTCACCGGAATGCCGGTGGCACGACTCACCACCTCGGCAATTTCCTCGGCACCCACCTGCGTGCGCAGCAGGCGCGGGGCAGCACCTTCAACGCGGTTGGTTTCCTTGTCCTGGGCTTCTTTCAGCTGTTTCTCCAGCTCGGGCAGCTTGCCATATTGCAGTTCAGCGACCTTGTTGAAGTCGCCCTTGCGGGTGAATTCCTCGATCTGGAACTTGAGCTGGTCAATCTGCTCGCGCAGGTCGCCGCTGCCCTGGGCGCTGGCTTTCTCGGCCTTCCAGATTTCATCGAGGTTGGCAATTTCCTTTTGCAGGCTGGTAATTTCCTCGTTGATCAGGTCCAGCCGTTTGCGCGAGGACTCGTCCTTTTCTTTTTTTACCGCTTCGCGCTCAATCTGCAACTGGATCAGGCGGCGATCGAGCTTGTCCATGACCTCGGGCTTGGAGTCCATCTCGATCTTGACCTTGCTGGCCGCCTCGTCGATCAGGTCGATCGCCTTGTCGGGCAAAAAGCGGTCGGTGATGTAGCGGTGGCTCAACTCGGCCGCGGCCACGATGGCGGGGTCGGTGATGTCGACGTTGTGGTGCTTTTCGTAGCGCTCTTTCAGACCGCGCAGGATGGCGATGGTGGCCTCCACCGTGGGCTCACCGACCAGAATCTTCTGGAAACGGCGCTCCAGCGCGGCATCTTTTTCGATGTATTTGCGGTACTCGTCGAGCGTGGTCGCGCCCACGCAATGCAGCTCGCCGCGCGCCAGCGCGGGTTTGAGCATGTTGCCGGCGTCCATCGCGCCTTCTGCCTTGCCGGCGCCGACCATGGTGTGCAATTCGTCAATAAAAACGATGGTCTGGCCTTCGTCCTTGGCCAGGTCTTTGAGCACGTTTTTCAGGCGTTCTTCAAACTCGCCCCTGAACTTGGCGCCGGCCAGCAGGGATGCC
>JAABQI010000012.1 GCA_011391545.1 Rhodoferax sp. | reverse complement strand
GCCCAGGCGCGTGACGCGGTGCACCTGCCGTTTGACGCGCTCGGCATGGAGTCCAGTTTGCAAGGGCTCGGGCTGCCGACGCTGCGGCTGCACAGCCAGGCCACCAACCGCGCCATGTACCTGCAACGCCCGGACCTGGGGCGCCGGCTCGATGCGAGCTCACTGGAGGTCTTGACGCACTGGTGCGACGCCTCGCAGCCCACCGACAGCGCAGTGAGCAGCCTGGGCACCCCGCCAGTTGACCTGGCCTTTGTCGTGGTGGACGGCCTGTCGGCGCTGGCGATTCACCAGAACGCGACGCCGTTCCTGTCGGCACTATTGCAGCGCCTGCAAGCTGACGACAGCCAAACCTGGTCGATCGCGCCTGTGGCCGTGGTCGAGCAGGGCCGTGTCGCCATTGGCGATGAAGTGGGTGAGCAGTTGCGCGCCAACACCGTGGTGGTGCTGATTGGCGAGCGCCCGGGCTTGAGCTCGCCCGACAGCATGGGCATTTACCTCACCTGGGCACCCAAGGTGGGCACCACCGATGCAGCGCGCAACTGCATCTCGAACGTGCGCCCGGCAGGTCTTTCGATCAATGCTGCGGCAGCTACCCTGCACGCGCTGCTGAGCCAGGCGCGCCTGAAACAACTCACCGGGGTTGGCTTGAAAGACGAGGAGGATCACGCCCGGGTCGCTCCGCAAGGTGTTCCAGGCCATCCAGCGCAGATCTCGTTCTGGCAGAGCCCGTCGCGCGACTCGCGGTAAAGTGCAGCCATGCCCACCTTCACCCTCACCGACAGCCAGCAGCAGGCGCTGTTAACCGCCGCGCGCCAGGCCTGGCGCAACGCCTACGCGCCCTATTCCAACTACCCCGTCGGTGCCGCCGTGCTCGACGAGCAGGGCCGCATCCATGCGGGCTGCAATGTGGAAAACGCCGCCTATCCCGAGGGCCTGTGCGCCGAAGCTGCGGCTTTGAGCGCGATGGTGCTGGCGGGCGGGAGGCAAGCCCGCGCCGTGCTGGTGGTGGGCAGCGGTGACGGGGGCAGCTGGATCACGCCCTGCGGCGGCTGCCGTCAAAAGTTGCGTGAATTTGGCGCGCCCGAGCTGATCATCCAGAGCGCCAACGAGCTGGCGCTGGGGCCGCGTCACAACCTGGCGCAATTGCTGCCCGAGAGCTTTGGGCCGGGCCACATCAAGGCCGGATAAGACGCTTGCCAGCACGCCCCATGAAGACCATCGACACCATTCGCCAACGCGCCCCCCATTTGCAACCCCGCATTGCGGTGGTGCTGGGCTCGGGCTGGGGCAGCTTGACCGACCACCTCACCAACGCCATCCAGATCCCATATCCTGAGCTGGCCGGTTTTCCGCAGGCCGGTGTGGCCGGCCACGGCGGCATCCTCTGGCTCGGAAATCTGGGCGCGCAGCCCGTGGCCGTGCTGAGCGGGCGCCAACATGGGTACGAAACGGGTGCGGTCGACGGCATGGCCGAGCCCTTGCGCGTGCTCAAAAATCTGGGTTGCCACACGCTGGTGCAGACCAACGCGGCGGGCAGCTTACGCCCCGACATGCCGCCACAAAGCCTGATGCTGCTGAGCGACCACATCAACCTGCCGCAGCGCTCGCCGCTGGTAGGAAGCACCGGCTCGGAACGCTTTGTCAACATGGTCGACGCCTATGACCCGGCGCTGCGCGCCCACGCCCGGCAAGTGGCGCAGGCGCAGGGTGCCACCCTGTTTGAAGGCGTTTACGCCTGGGCTTTTGGACCGCAGTTTGAAACTCCGGCCGAAATCCGCATGCTGCGGCTGCAGGGTGCCGATGCCGTGGGCATGAGCACCGTGCCCGAAACCATTCTGGCAAGGCACCTGGGGCTGCGGGTGCTGGCGCTGTCTTTCATCACGAACCTGGGCGCGGGCATGTCGCCGGAAAAACTGAGCCACGCCCATACCCTGCAGCAAGCGCAGCTGGGCAGCCTTGCCGCCAGCCGCTTGCTGGCAGATATTGTTGCCAGCATCGACACCCCGTCATGAGCCCGTCCAACCCCACAGCAATCAATGCCCGTTTGGCTTTGGCCTGCCTGGACCTCACCAGCCTGGGCGACGCGGACACCGAGGCCGACATTGCGACCCTGTGCCAGCGCGCGCAAAGCCCGTTCGGACCGGTGGCGGCAGTCTGCGTCTGGCCGCGCCTGGTGGCGTTTGCCCGGGCGCGCTTGCCTGCGTCCATCGCAGTGGCGGCAGTGGCCAATTTCCCGCACGGCAACGCCGACATCGACGCCGCCGTTCAGGACACGCTGCAGATCGTAGCGGCGGGTGCGCAAGAGGTGGACCTGGTGCTGCCCTACCGCAGCCTGATGGCCGGTGACGAACGCGCCGCCGCTGAACTGTTGGTGGCCGTGCGCCGGGCCTGCCCCGGCCTGCTGCTCAAGGTGATTCTGGAAACCGGCGAACTCAAGACACCTGAACTGATTGAACGCGCCTGCCAGCTGAGCCTGGACGGTGGCGCCGATTTTTTGAAAACCAGCACCGGCAAAACCCCGGTCAGCGCCACGCCGGAAGCCGCGCGCATCATGCTCGGCGCCATTGCCGCGAGCCCCGCCGCACGCAACCGTGTGGGCTTTAAGGCCGCCGGCGGCATTCGCACCGTGGCCGAGGCGGCCGCCTACCTGGCCCTGACGCAAGAACTGCTCGGCGCCCAAGCCCTGACACCGCAGCGCTTTCGCATCGGCGCCAGCAGCCTGTTGAACGACATCGAGGCCGTGCTGTCCAGCGCGGCTGAGCCCAGCACCGCGCCACGCGGCGCTTACTGAAACTGCACCATGCTGGCCCAGGAAATCATCCGCATCAAACGTGACGGCCAGACCCTGGCGCGCCCCCACATCGACGCTTTTGTGCGTGGCCTCGTCGATGGCTCCTGGAGCGAAGGCCAAGCGGCCGCATTGGCCATGGCCATGTTTCTGAAGGGCATGAGCCGCGCGGAAACGGTTGACCTGACCCAGGCCATGACCCATTCCGGTTTGGTGATGGACTGGTCGACCGCCAAATTGAATGGCCCGGTGCTGGACAAACATTCCACCGGCGGGGTCGGCGACAAGGTGAGCCTGATGCTGGCTCCCATCGTGGCGGCCTGTGGTGGCGTGGTGCCAATGATCTCGGGCCGCGGTTTGGGCCACACCGGCGGCACGCTCGACAAGCTGGCCAGCATCCCCGGCTACCAGTGCGCGCCGGATGTGCCCACGCTGCACCGGGCGCTGCACAGCGCGGGCTGCGCCATCATTGGCCAGACGGCCGACCTGGCGCCGGCCGACCGCAGGCTGTACGCCATTCGCGATGTGACCGCCACGGTCGAATCCGTGCCGCTGATCACCGCCAGCATCCTGTCGAAAAAGCTTGCCGCCGGCCTGCAGGCTCTGGTCATGGATGTGAAAGTGGGCAACGGCGCCTTTGCCGATTCTTTTGATATGGCCATCACCCTGGCCAAGTCGCTGGTGCAAGTGGCCAACGGCGCCGGGCTGCCCACGCGTGCCTGGCTCACCGACATGAACCAGGTGCTGGGCAGCACTTGCGGCAACGCGCTGGAAGTGCTTGAGGCCGTGCAGTTTTTGCGTGGCGACGCTGTGGACCCGCGGCTGCTCGAGGTCACCCGGCACCTGAGCGCCGAGCTGTTGCTGATGGGCGGCCTGGCTGGCGACGAGACCCGGGCTCTGCAACAGGTGGATGACGCCCTGCACAGTGGCCGCGCGCTGGAACAGTTCGCGCGCATGATCACTGCCTTGGGCGGCCCGGCGGACTTCTGCGAGCGCCCCGGTCATTACCTGCCACCCGCACAGGTTCAACTGCCGGTGCTGGCGCCACGCGCTGGTTTTGTCTCTGGCATGGCCACACGCGACATCGGCCTGGCCGTGGTGGAACTCGGCGGCGGCCGGCGCATGGCCAGCGACGCCATCGACGCGCGGGTTGGCTTGAGCCAGTTTGTCCAGCTGGGCCAAGCAGTGCAGGCGGGCGACGTGCTGGCCGTGGTGCACGCGGCCGATGCCAGCGCCGCAGAGCGCGCCAGGCAAACACTGCTGGCCAAGGTGCAAATCAGCGATCAGGCCCCTGCTCTGGCCCCGGTGCTGATGAAACGGATCAGCCTGACTTTGTAGGGTCGACTTCAGTCGACCATGGCGGGTCGAAACCCGCCCTACAAAACACCGTCAGGCGCCTGCTGCTCGCCGTCGATGTACAGCCAGCGCCCGTCTTCACGCACAAAGCGGCTGATCTCGTGCATGCGCCCGCCGCGCCCGTTTTCGCGGTAACGCGCGACAAACTCCACCACGCCCGCGTCACCCGTGGCCTGCGCGTGGCGCACCTCCAGCCCCAGCCATTTGAGCGGCGGCAGCTCCAGTTCGCCGGGGGATGTGGACGGATGCCAGGTGGCCAGCAGGTAGTCGATCAGCCCGAGCCCGTAGGCGCTGTAACGCGAGCGCATCAGCGCCTCGGGCGTGGGCGCGTGCACACCTTGCGCCAAACCCGCGTGCCAGGGGCCGCAACAATCGCCATAGGGCAGGCCGCTGTCGCACGGGCAGGCGGCGCGGTCGGCCAAGGTGTTCTTTTTCATGCGTGCAATGGTAACGGGATGACACTCGATGCATGCAGGCCCAACGGGTCGTAAACTTGTCCCCGATCATGCCCATTGCCTTGACTTCATCCCTTTACCGCCTGCACGCCGCAGGTGCCTGATGTGATGCGCCTGGCCTGGAGACACATCCGCTCGCTGCCAGGCTGGATACCCGGCTGGGCCACCTTGCGGAACTACCAGCCCGCCTGGTTGATCCGCGATCTGGTGGCGGGCCTGGCGCTGACCGCGATCCTGGTCCCGGTGGGCATGGGTTATGCCGAGGCCTCGGGGCTGCCCGCCATCCATGGCTTGTACGCCACCATCATTCCCCTGATCGTGTATGCCATTTTTGGCCCCAGCCGCATCCTGGTGCTGGGCCCCGATTCGACCCTGACGGCGGTGATTGCGGCGCTGATCCTGCCGCTGGCCGCTGGAAGTGTGGAGCGCGCTGTGCTGCTGGCAGGCATGCTGGCCATTTTGTCCGGGGTCTGCTCCATGCTGATCGGGCTGGCCCGCTTGGGTCTGCTGGCCGACCTGCTGTCCAAACCGATCCGGATCGGCTTCTTGAACGCCATCGCCCTGACGGTGCTGGTCGGGCAAATGCCAAAAATATTGGGCATTGGGTCCACGGCCGGCGACCTGCCTGACCAGGTGGACCATCTGCTGCAAAGCGTGGCCAACGGACAGGGCAACGGGGTGGCACTGCTGATCGGCAGCGTTAGTTTGACCCTGATTTTGTTGCTGGCGCGCTGGCGGCCACGCTGGCCCGGCCTGCTGCTTGTGGTGCTGCTGGCCACGGGGATCTCGGCCTGGTTCGACCTGGCCAACACCGCCCATTTGGCTGTCTTGGGACGCCTGCCGCAGGGCCTGCCAGACTGGCAGTTTCCGCTGGTGTCATGGCACGACGTGATGCAATTGCTGCCCGGCGCGGTCATCATTTCCCTGCTGTCGTTTACCGATACCAGCGTGTTGTCGCGCGCGCTGGCGCAACGTGGCGGCTACCGGGTCAGCCAGAGCCAGGAGATGGTGGCGCTGGGACTGGCCAACATCACCACCGGGCTGTTTCAGGGGTTTTCCATCAGCAGCAGCGCCTCACGCACGCCGGTGGCCGAGGCCGCCGGGGCCAAAACGCAAGTGACTGGCCTGGTGGGTGCGCTGGCCATTGCCGTGCTGCTGGTGTCGGGCACCGAATGGCTGCAGAGCCTGCCCAGCGCGGTGTTGGGCGCTGTGGTCATTGCGGCCTGCCTGTCGTTTGCCGATGTGGCGGGCATGCGGCAAATGTACAAACAGCGCAAGGTGGAATTTGCCTTGTCGCTGACCAGCTTCGTCGGCGTGGCCCTGATCGGCGTCATGGAAGGCATTTTCATCACCCTGGCGCTGGCCATACTGGTGCTGCTGTGGAACGCCTGGCACCCTTACTTTGCGGTGCTGGCGCGCGTGGATGGCACCAAGGGTTACCACGACGTCACCCGGCACCCCGAGGGGCGACGCGTGCCCGGACTGGTGCTGTTCCGCTGGGATGCGCAACTCTTTTTTGCCAACGGCGAAATTTTTCAAGAAGAGGTGCATCGCGCCATCGCCGTAGCGCCCACGCCCACGCGACGCCTGGTGGTGGTGGCCGATGCCATCACCGACATCGACATCACGGCGGCCGACATGCTGGTCAAGCTGCACCAGGACCTGACCCAGCAAGGCATCGAGCTGTGGTTTGCCGGACTCAAGGGCCAGGTCAAGGACCGGCTGAAGAATTACGGCACGCTGGACCTGATCGGCCATGACATTTTTGCCCCCACCGTGGGCTATGCGGTCAATTTGTACCGGGCCACCCACTCGGTGGACTGGAAGGACTGGGATGAAGTTTAGGCTTGCGGGTCAGACCACTCGCATAGCGACGTGCTCTGACCCCAACTGATTAGGGTGGCGCGCCTGCCGCGTGGCCAACGTGCGACCGGCCTTGGCGGGTGAGGCCGTGCGCCGCGGCAGCAGGCCTTGCAGCGCCTGCGGGTTGGCGCGCGCGCCGCTGGCGACGTAGTCCGCCAGCAGAGCCTGGCGCACCAGATCCGGCGACTGGCTGGCGCTGAGGTAGTCGAACAGGGCATCCACCAGCGCCTCGGGCGTCAAGCGGTGCGTGCTGCGCTGGCGCTGCCACATCCAGTCCGAAAACGCCATGAAACACCAGAACGGCGACGCTCCAACGCTGCCATCGACCGCTGACGGGTGCAGCAACAGCGCCAGCGTCTGTGCAAATCGTCCCGAGTTGGCCAGCAGCTCCCAGTAGCGCGCCAGGCGGCCAAAGCGCTGCAGCGTGGCGGCATCAACCACGCCGGTGTGCTGCACCGTGTAAGGCGGCTCGGGCGCGTAAACCATGCCATGCGCCACGCTGTGGCGGGCAATCGGCGCGCCGCGCAAGCGCTTCAGGATGCCGAGCTGGATCTCATGCGGGCCAATCGCCAGCAGCCGGTCGAAGCCGTCGGCAAAACTTTGCAGCGTTTCACCCGGCAGGCCAAAGATCAGGTCGACATGCAGGTGCGCGTGGGTGTGCGCCAGCAGCCAGCGCAGGTTGGCCTCGGTAGCGTCGTTGTCCTGCCGCCTTGAGATGGTTTTCTGCACCGCCAGGTTGAAGGTCTGCACGCCGACTTCAAGCTGCAGCACGCCCGGCGGGAACTGCGCCAGCATGGCCCGGAGGCGCTCCGGCAGGTGGTCGGGGATCACCTCAAAGTGCAGGAACAGGTTTTCGCTCGAGGTTTTTGTAGGGTCGACTTCAGTCGACCATGGCCGACTGAAGTCGGCCCCACAGGATTCAAGTTCCGTCAGATGTGTCGGCAGCCGCTCCAGAAAAAACTGCAAAATTCGCACCGAATGCTCGATCTTCAGATTGAACGTGCGATCGACAAACTTGAAGGTGCGCGCGCCACGCTGGTACAAAGCATCGAGCGCCGCCAGCACCCGGTCCAATTCAAAACCCCAGGCGGTCTTGTCGAGCGCGCTCAAACAAAACTCGCACTTGAACGGGCAGCCGCGCGAGGCCTCCACGTACAGCAGCCGGTGCGCCAGGTCGGCATCGCTGTACTCGCCGTAGGGCAGCTCCAGCTCGGCCAGCGGCGGCTGCTCGCCGGGAATGATTTTCATGAGCGGCTGTGGGCCGTCCAGCAGCGCGCGGCACAGCTTGGCAAAACTCACATCGCCCCAGCCGGTGATCACATGATCGGCCAGCTGCATGATGGCTTGCTGATCGGTCTCATGGCTCACCTCCGGCCCGCCCAGCACCAGTTTGAGGTCGGGCCGCGCGGCCTTGAGCAGACGGATCACCTCGGTGGTTTGTGTCACGTTCCAGATGTACACGCCAAAACCCACGATCTGCACCCCAGCGGATGTTTCAGGCGACGGCCCCAACGTGGCCAGCAAGTCCGCCACCACCTCCTGCGCCGGCCGGGAGATGGTGTACTCACGCAACTCGGTGCACGCGCGCAGGCCCGCACCGCCATGCCGGTCGAGGTTGGCCAGCAGGTAACGCAAGCCCAGCGAGGCATGGATGTAGCGCGCGTTGAGCGTGACCAGCACGATGCGCGGGCGAGCAGTTGGGTTCATGCCGGCAATGGTAGCAAGTGACTGCGGTGGGCAGGGCGGCGCCACCCGGCCTCGTTGCGCGAGAATGCGCAGTCGAACCATCCACCCCACCCAACACCCATGAAAATCGAAAAAGACACCGTTGTGACCCTGCGCTACAAAGTGGCGGACGCCCAGGGCAAACTCCTCGAAGAGGCCAAGGAACCCATGGCCTATTTGCACGGCGGCTACGGCAGCACCCTGGCCAAAATCGAGGCCGCGCTGGACGGCCAGACGGTGGGTTACCAAACCAGCCTGCTGCTGCAACCCGAAGACGCTTTCGGCCTGCGTGACGAGAGCCTGGCGCAAACCATGCCGCGCCGTGACTTTCCGCCGGGCGTGAAAGTGGGCGGGCAATTGCAGGGCCGCACCGCCGACGGGCGCGACCAGGTGTTCCACGTGGTCAAGATCAAGGGCGACACGGTGCTGCTCGACGGCAACCACCCCTGGGCCGGCAAGGTGCTGCGCTTCAGCCTGAAAGTGACCGACGTGCGCAAGGCTGCGCCCGAGGAACTGGCCCACGGCCATGTGCATGGCGCGCACGGGCATCAGCACTGAGCAGCGCCACTTTATTTGTCGCAATAGTCCTTGTGCGGCACGTGAATAGATCAAATCTTAGGTGCGCCAAACGCGTGCCCCTGGCGTACCCCAGCAAGCTGTTATGACCAAGCCCATCACCACCGCCGACTTGCGGCGCTACGCCGTGGCACGCACCCTGTTCGCGCCAACCACCCTGGCCAAGGCGATCACCCGGCTGGGCTTTGTGCAGGCCGACCCGATCTGCGCACCAGCCCGGGCGCAAGACCTCACGCTGCGCCACCGCGTCAAAGGCTACTGCGCG
>JAABQI010000022.1 GCA_011391545.1 Rhodoferax sp. | reverse complement strand
GTCGAATGCGCTGCTGTGCAGAAAGTCGAGCAGACTGGCGCGCCGGCCATCGCTCTCGGCCAGCACCAGCACGCGCTGCTGCGTGTTGCGGATGTGGGTCTTGAGTTTGGCCAGCGGGTCTTCGGCACCACGCACCACGGTCAGGTCGCCAAGGCGCACAAAGTGGGCGCTGTCAGCCACTTCATCCACCGCCGCGCGCAAGGCCAGTTGGGCATGCTGGTTGACGCGGGCGTAAAACTGCTCAGTGCTTAAAAAAAGTGCATCGGGCGGCAGCACCGGCCGCTCCGGGTCGCCCTGCACCAGCCGGTAGCGCTCGCGTGTGTCCTGCCAGAAATGGGCAAAGGCGGGTTCCAGGTCGCCGTGCAGCACCACCGTGGCGGCTTCGCCCAGGTAGTCGAAGACGGTGGCGGTCTCGTCAAAAAACAGCGGCAGGTAGTACTCGATACCCGCCGTGGCCACACCGCTGCCGATGTCCTTGTAGATGCGGCTGCGCGTCGGGTCACCGTCGAGCAGTTCGCGCCAGCGGCTGCGAAAACGGGCACGGGCGTCGTCGTCCATCGGAAACTCGCGCCCGGGCAGCAGCCGCACCTCGGGCACCGGGTACAGGCTGCGTTGGCTGTCCGGGTCAAAAGTGCGAATGCTGTCGATCTCGTCGTCGAACAGATCCACCCGGTACGGCACCAGGCTGCCCATGGGAAACAGGTCGATCAGGCCGCCGCGCACCGCGTATTCTCCGGGGCTGACCACCTGCGTCACATGGCTGTAACCAGCCAGTGTGAGCTGCGCCTTGAGTTTTGCCTCGTTGAGCTGCTGCTTGACCTTGAAATGAAAGGTGTAGGCGGCCAGGAAAGAGGGCGGCGCCAGCCGGTAAAGCGCCGTGGTGGCGGGCACGATCACCACGTCGGCGCCGGTGTCATGGTCGCGCTGGCTGATGCGCCACAACGTGGCCAGGCGCTCGCTGATCAGGTCCTGGTGCGGCGAAAAAGTGTCATAGGGCAGGGTTTCCCAGTCCGGAAACAGCACACAGCGCAGCGCTGGCGCAAAGAAAGCCATTTCTTCAATCAGGCGCTGGGCATCCAGGGCGTCCGCCGTGACGATGGCGGTGACCTGGTGCTTGGCTTTGTCGCGCAAGGCCAGTTGCGCCAGCAGCAGCGAATCGGCTGAGCCGACCGGGCGCGGCAGCGTGTAGCGCTTGCCGGCGGTGAGTTTGGGTAAATCCATTTCTAAATCGTCCGTGTCGTCGTGATCTCGCCTTGCCTTGCGTTCGCTTTTGTCTTCGGCTCCATGCCTGGACACGAACGATTCGGGAATGGAATCAATCCACGCGAGTATTGCTGAGGCAAAAACGCCAAAACCCTGCGCAAGCTTTGGCAGGGTGTGTAGGCTGGATTCTAGAATGCAGCCCACACACCATGACAGAACTTAACGACATTGCCCTTGCGCCCACCGCCGCTCCCCGTTGCTGGGCGCTCATTCCCTGTGCTGGCACGGGCTCACGCGCCGGTGCCGCAGGGCCCAAGCAATACCAGACACTGGCCGGCAAGCCCATGGTGATGCACACCCTGGACGCCTTTGCCGTGGTCTCGCGCATTGACCAAACCCTTGTGGTGGTGTCACCGGAGGACACTTTTTTTCAGACACCGCAGGCGCTGAATGCGTCATTTCTGATTGCTTCCTGTGGCGGTTCTACCCGGGCTGCCAGCGTGTTTAATGGCTTGAATGCTTTGCTTGATGAAGGCGCTGTGGCGCATGACTGGGTACTGGTGCACGATGCGGCGCGCTGCCTGATCACACCGGCACAAATCGATCAACTGCTCGATGCCTGCCTGGCTGACGAGGTGGGTGGCCTGCTGGCGCTGCCGCTGCCCGACACGCTCAAGGTGGCTCATGCGGGCAGGGTGGCGGCCACTTTGGCGCGCGCAGACAAATGGCTGGCGCAGACGCCGCAAATGTTTCGCATTGGCAGCCTGCTCGAGGCGCTGGAACTGGCGGGCGATGCCGTCACCGACGAGTCAAGTGCCATCGAGGCCATGGGCCTGAGCCCGAAGCTGGTGCCCGGCAGCGCGCAGAATTTCAAGGTGACTTATCCGGAGGACTTTGCACTGGCGCAGGCGTTGCTGCTGAGCCGCCAGGCGTAAGTCAATCAAAAGGTCCATGACATGAATTTCAGAATCGGTGAAGGCTGGGACATCCACGCCCTGGTGGCGGGGCGCAAGTTGATGCTGGGCGGCATTGAGGTGCCGTACCACCTGGGACTGCTGGGCCACTCGGATGCCGATGTGCTGCTGCACGCCATCACTGATGCGCTGCTGGGCGCGGCCGCGCTGGGCGACATCGGCACCCATTTCCCTGACACCGACGCGCAGTTCAAGGGCGCGGACTCGAGTGTGCTGCTGGCCGAGGCGGCACGGCGCGTGCGCGCCGAAGGCTTTGAGATTGGCAATATCGACAGCACCATCATCGCCCAGGCGCCCAAGCTGATGCCATTCATGCCCACTATCCGTGCCAGGCTGGCGCAGACTTTGGGCATCACGCTGGATCAGGTCAACGTCAAAGCCAAAACCGCAGAAAAAATGGGTCCGGTCGGCCTGGGCCAGGCCATGGAAGCGCGCGCCATGGTGCTGCTGACGTTTTGAAGAAGAAGCGAGCTGTCATTGCGAGGAGCGAAGCGACGCGGCAATCCAGGAAATCATGGATTGCCACGCTTCGCTCGCAATGACGGCGCACTCCTTTTAGTTTGGCAGGGTGTGCAGCGGGATGTCGTGCTGCACTGCCAGGCGTTGCCATTCTGAACAGGTGCAAGCCGCAACACAGTGTGCGATCGCCTGGTGCGTGGTGGGTGCCATCATCATGGCCGGATGCGTCCACACCAGCCCCGCCACGGCACACAAGGATTTGGCAAAGTGGGGTTCCAGCGCAGCCATGGCCACCCGGCCGTCGCGGCAGGGATAAACCCGGTAGCCTGCGTGTCCGCCGCCAATGGACGTGCCCGGCAGCGTCAGGCCCCAGGCGCGCGGCTTTGCCAAGTGCGCAGCGGCTTCTGACAGGGCGACTTCAAAACGATGCCCCCGGCCGGTTTGCCTTTGCAGCAGCAAGGCCTGCAGCACGGCCTCAACGGCCATCAGCGCGCCACCCATGTCGGCATACAGCGTGGCGGGCAAGTCGAGCCCGGTGACGAGGTCGTTTTCTGCCAGGTAAGTGAGGTCGTGGCCGGGTGCATCTGCGCGCGCGCCTGGCGCGCCGACGATGGCCACCATCGACAGCGCCGGGTAGCGTGACAGCAGGCTGCTCCAGCCCAGCCCCAGCTTTTTCAAGGCACTGGGTCGAAACGAGGTCAGCAGCACGTCGGCTTTGACGAGTTCACGCTGCAATTGTTTTTGGCCGGCCTCCGTCTTGAGATCAGCGACCAGGATCCGGATGCCCGGGTGCAGGGCGTCATAAGCGGTGCGACTGTAGGCGCTCATGGGGTCGCCCGTGATGCCTGCGGGCGCGTTGGCCGGGGCAGGAGGTTCGATCTTGACGCAGCGGGCACCCATGCGCTTGAGTCGCAGCAGCGCGGCCGGGCCGGGCAGGTTGAGGCTCAGGCTGAGGATGCGTACGCCTTTAAGTGCCTGGGGTTGCTTGGGTAATGCAGCCATCGTGTCGGGAGGATGAAAAATAGGTAATTGCCAGGCGGTTCAAGTCCTGTGAAATGCTTGTCATCAAGTGGTCTTGATGAACGCCTATTGTCAAGCACTTGAGGCCATCATGGGTAAACCGGGCGTGTGAGTTGACAGAGGGCGGGGTGGTTAGAATTGCAGGCCAGCAGGATCATTTCGTCTTGCCAATTTTGCCGCCGGGCAGCCCTTGGGGACTGGTCTGGCGGAGCCTCTAGAAGCGGGCAGTTCGCTCAAGGATTTTCATGAAACGTGTTGATGATTTTCGTCTGAAATTCGGTCAAAAGGAATATGTGCCGATCATGGTCGGCGGCATGGGTGTGGACATCTCAACGGCTGAGCTGGCGCTGGAAACGGCCCGACTCGGCGGCATTGGCCACATTTCGGATGCCATGGTCAACGATGTTTCTGACCGCCGTTTTGACACCAGCTTTGTCAAGGACAAAACCAAACAGTACAAGTACAACATCAACAACGCCGACAAGTCGGGTGTCAAGTTCGATCTGGATGTGCTGGCCGATGCCACGCGTCGCCATGTGGGTGCCACCATGGAGGCCAAAAAGGGTGACGGCCTGATTTTTGTCAACTGCATGGAAAAGCTCACCATGAACGGCCCGCGCGAGACGCTGCAGGTGCGCATGGCTTCGGCGCTGGATGCCGGCATTGACGGCATCACCATGAGCGCGGGCCTGCATCTGGGCTCGTTTGGCCTGATTGCCGACCACTCGCGTTTTCGCGACGCCAAACTGGGCATCATCGTTTCCAGCGTGCGGGCCCTGCAGTTGTTCCTGCGCAAAAACGCCCGCCTGAACCGCCTGCCCGACTACGTGATTGTCGAAGGCCCGCTTGCCGGCGGCCATTTGGGCTTTGGCCTGGATTGGGCGCAATACGACCTGGCGACCATCATTGCCGAGGTCATCAAATACGTCAAAGACGAGCAACTCAACATTCCGGTGATCGCCGCTGGTGGTATTTTTACCGGCAGCGATGCGGTGGAGTTCCTGGAAATGGGCTCGGCGGCGGTGCAGGTCGCCACGCGCTTTACCGTGTCCGACGAATGTGGTTTGCCAGCCGATGTCAAACAGGACTATTTCCTTGCCAACGAGGACGACATCGAGGTCAATACCATTTCCCCCACCGGCTACCCGATGCGCATGCTCAAGGGCTCGCCCGCCATTGGCGACGGCATTCGGCCGGGTTGCGAGTCGTATGGTTATTTGCTCGATGGCAATGGCAATTGCGCCTACATCACGTCGTACAACCGGGAACTGGCGCTACATCCTGATGGCAAGAACATCTCGGTCATGGACAAAACCTGCCTGTGCACCCAAATGCGCAACTTCAAGCTCTGGACCTGCGGCCATTACACCTACCGCCTCAAGGACACGACCACCCGCAATGCGGATGGCACGTACAAAACACTCAGCGCCGAGCATATTTTCAAGGACTACCAGTACAGCGTCGACCACCAGATCGCGCTGCCCGTCTGACTAGAACTGGATGCCGGCCGGGTTGCCGGGATTGCTGGTGGGTGCCGTGACGGGCGGCATCATCGGCTCTGCGGGTGCGGTGCCTCTGGGCTCTGGCGTGGCGGGTTTTTCAGGTGCGACCAGGGGGGCTGCCGGCGGCGCGCGGTAGCCGGTTGGCAATATGCTGCTCTCGGGATAGCCCGCGGCGCTCAGGTATTGGGTCCATTCCGAGGCCGAAAAGCCCGCCACGTGTTGCGCGCCGATGGTCAAAAATGGCACTGCGTTGCTGCCGCTCAATTTCTGCAGCGCCTCAGCGTCTTGCGCCGAGCTGATGGTCTTTTCTGAAAACGGCACGCCTCTGGCAGCGAGCAATTTGCGCCCGCTGTCACATGGCGCGCAATTGCTGCTGCTGTAAAGCGTGACCGGGTATTTGCCGACCAGCTGGCGCAACGCGTAGGGCAACCCGGTGGCGGCAGGGGCTGTGGCTGGCAGGGCGTTGTCCACCGGTGTTATTTTGCTGGCGGGCGTGGCCGGCGGCTTGTCGGAAAACGTCACTTGTCCGTCCGGCCCGACGATGCGGTAGATCGCTTGCGCCTGCAGGTTGCCAGAACCCAGGGCGATGCAGCCACAGGCCATGGCCAAGAGCCAGCGCAACGCAGGTCGTGCGTTGGCAACAGCGGACTGATCAGCAGAAAAATGAGATTGCATCTTGCTCGCTCCTTATGTCGTTGGCACCATCCCCTGGTGACGTAGCAGCGCATCCAACGTAGGTTCTCGGCCACGAAAGGCCTTGAACGACTCGATGGCCGGGCGGCTACCCCCCGCTTCCAGAATCGCCTGGCGGTATTTTTGACCGGTTTGCACGTTGGGCAAACCGTCTGATCCTACCGTTTCTTCAAAGGCGGCATAGGCATCGCTACTGAGCACTTCCGCCCATTTATAGCTGTAGTAGCCGGCCGCGTAACCGCCGGCAAAGATGTGGCTGAAGGTGTGCGCGGTGCGCGCCCATGTGGGTGGCAGCAGCACGGCCACTTCCTGGCGCACCTGTTGCAGCAGCGGCATGATGTCCTGGGCCGGATCATGCGACGTGTGAAGCAGCATGTCAAACAGCGAAAACTCGATCTGACGCAGCGTCTGCATGCCGCTCTGAAAGTTTTTGGCGGCAAGCATCTTGTCGAACAGCGCGCGTGGCAGCGGTGCATCGGTGTCCACATGGGATGTCATGTTTTTGATGACGTCCCACTCCCAGCAGAAATTCTCCATGAACTGGCTGGGCAGCTCCACCGCATCCCATTCGACGCCGCTGATGCCTGACACGTCACGCTCATTGACCTGCGTCAGCATGTGGTGCAGGCCGTGGCCAAATTCGTGGAACAGGGTGGTGACATCGTCATGCGTCAACAGCGCCGGTTTGCCGTTCACGCCACTGGCAAAGTTGCACACCAGATGCGCCACAGGGGTCTGCAACTGGTGCGTGTCGGGGCGCAGCCAGCGTGCCCGCACGTCGTCCATCCAGGCGCCGCCGCGCTTGCCGTTGCGTGCCTGCGGGTCGAGGTAAAACTGGCCCACCAACTCGGGTGCACCTTGCGCCTTGGCCCGCTCGATACGGAAAAAGCGCACCGACTCGTGCCACACCGGAGCGTGGTCCTCGCGAATGCCTACCTCGAACAGGGTTTGCACAATGTTGAACAGGCCCGCCAGCACCCGCGGCAGGGGAAAGTACTGTTTGACTTCCTGCTCGTTGAAGGCGTAACGCGCTTCCTTGAGTTTTTCACTGATAAACGGCCAGTCCCAGGCTTGCGGCTCGGCCAGATTCAGGTGTTCCTTGGCGAAGCTGCGCAGGTCGGCCAGGTCCTGTTCGGCAAAGGGCCGGGCGCGCTGGGCGAGGTCACGCAAAAACGTCACCACCTGCTCGGGCGAGTCGGCCATTTTGGGGACCATCGACAGCGTGCCGAAATCGGGGTAACCCAACAACTTGGCTTCTTCCAGGCGCAGCGCCAGCAGCTCGTTGATGATGTCGGTGTTGTCAAACTGGCTGAGGTCGGTGCCGGCCTGATCCGAGGCGCGGGTCACGTAGGCGCGGTACAGCGTCTGGCGCAGCGCGCTGTTGCTGGCAAACTGCATCACCGGCAGGTAACACGGCATTTTCAGCGTGAGCTTATAGCCTTCCTTGCCGTCGGCCTGGGCGGCGTTGCGGGCGGTCTGTTTGACATCGTCGGGCAGGCCGTCGAGCTCGGCGTCCGTCGCGAAGTAGGCGAAGGCATCGGTCGCGTCGAGCGCGTTTTCACTGAACTTCTGGCCCAGGTAAGCCTGGCGCTCGGCGATGGCAGCAAAGCGCTCGCGGTCTGCGCCTTTCAGGTCGGCGCCGCCCAGCACAAAGTTGCGCAGCGCGTTTTTGAGTGCCTGGCGCTGTTCGTTGTTGAGCGTGTCGGGGTCGATGTCGCGGTACTTGGCGTACAGCCGCTCATCCGCACCCAGGCGCGTGTAGAACTCGGTGACCTTGGGCAGGGCGGCGTTGTAAGCGGCGCGCAGCTCGGGCGTGTCGGCCACGCTGTTGAGGTGGCTGACACTGCCCCAGGCGCGCGACAGGTGCTCGGTGGCGACATCGAGCACTTTGGCAATGCCAGTCCAGCTGGGTTCAAAGTCGGCTGCCGTAACGGTTTCGAGCGCCGTGTTGGCTTCTGCCAGCAGTTGCTCGATGGCCGACTCGACGTGCTCCGGGCCGATCTGGTCAAAGTGGGGAAGGCCGTCAAAGGAGAGCAGTGGATTGTTCATGTTGGTAATTGGTTGGGGACAGGGCTGGTTCACTTCGCGTCACTGCGGTCTGTCCCGCAAAGACATTCGTTAGTTGTTTGCCGCGCGTTCAGCGGCTTCGAGGGTGTTGACCAGCAGCATCGTAATGGTCATGGGGCCAACCCCGCCCGGCACCGGGGTAATGGCGCTGGCCACCTTGCGCACGCCTGCAAAGTCAACGTCGCCGCAGAGCTTGCCTTCGTCGTTGCGGTTCATGCCCACGTCCAGCACCACGGCACCGGGCTTGACCATGTCGGCGGTCAGCACATTGCGCTTGCCCACGGCCGCCACAATCACATCGGCCATCAGCGTGAAGGCTTTGAGGTCGGGCGTGGCGCTGTGGCAAATGGTCACGGTGGCATTTTTTTGCAGCAGCATCAGGGCCATGGGCTTGCCGACGATGTTGGAGCGGCCGATCACCACCGCGTGTTTGCCGCGCAGGTCGTAGTTGATGGACTCAAGCATTTTCATGCAGCCGTAGGGCGTGCAGGGCAGAAATCCGGGCATGCCGGTCATCAGGGCGCCAGCGCTGGCCACGTGAAAGCCATCGACATCCTTGAGCGGTGAAATGGCTTCGATCACCTTGGTTGAATCAATGTGTTTGGGCACCGGCAACTGCACTAGGATGCCGTGAATGGCGGGGTCGGCGTTCAGTGCTGCAATGCGCGCCAGCAACGCCGCCTCGGTCATGGCAGCATCGTGCTTTTCCATCACTGAGTGAAAACCGCAGTCGTGGCAAGCATTGACCTTGTTGCGCACATAGACCTGGCTTGCCGGGTTTTCACCGACCAGAATCACCGCCAGACCGGGTGTGATGTCGCGCGCCTTGAGGGCCTGGACCCGGGTCGTGACGTCGGCACGCAGCTTCTTGGACAGGGCGACACCGTCAATGATGAGGGCGCCAGTGGTGGGTGTGGTCATGTTCGTTCAGTCCATAAAAAAAGCCCGCTGGTCCGGTTGGGGCGGGCGTGCTGGGTTGGGTCAGGCTGAACTGGTTCTCAAGCCTTGACGGCATTGGGTCCCAGTGCAATTTTGAGCAGATCGGCCACCGTGTTGGCACCGAGTTTTTCCATGATGTTGGCGCGGTGCGCCTCCACCGTTTTGATGCTGATGCCAAGGTCGTCGGCAATCTGTTTGTTCAGGCGGCCCGCCACAATGCGCTCCAGCACCTGCGACTCGCGCAAGGTCAGGCGCGCCATCAGGGCATCGCGGTTGAGGGCGTTCTGGAATTCGGCAAAGGATTCCTTGGCTTGCTCCAGCATGCGCTCAACCAGCGGCAACAGTTGTTCTTCATGAAAAGGTTTCTGGATGAAGTCCATCGCCCCTTTTTTCATGGTGTCAACGGCCATGGGCACGTCGCCGTGGCCTGTGATGAAGGCCAGCGGAAGAGGCGAGTGGGTTTCGATCAGCCGGCTTTGAAGTTCAAGGCCGGTCATCCCGCCCATGCGGATGTCAACGATCAGGCAGGCGACCTCGCGCGCATCAAAGCGGTTCAGGAACGACTCGGCGGAATCGAAACAGCGCACCCGGTAGTCTTTACCCTCCAGCATCCATTGCAACGAATCGCGCACCGCTTCGTCATCGTCGACGACGTAAACCGTGCCTTTTTTGGGGATCAAACTCATGGTGATATCTGCAATGTAGGTTGGACGGTGCGCTTTGTGGGCGCTGTCGGCAAGGGCTCGGCTATCGGAATCCAGAAGGTAAAGCTGCAACCCGTCACGACATCCCCATTGTAAAGGTTCTCGGCCTTCATTCTTCCCAGGTGAGATTCAACAATGGAGCGGCACAAAGACAGGCCTATGCCCATGCCGTCGGCCTTGGTGGAGTAAAAGGCCTCGTACAGGCGCTCCATCGCGTCGGGCGCAATGCCGGCGCCCGAGTCGATGACGACAAATTCGATCACCGGCTTGTCGTTGACATAGGTTTGCGCCACCCTGAGTTTGATGATCCGCTGAGCACTGGGGCGTTGCGCCGAATCCACTGATTCGGCCGCATTTTTCAGCAGGTTGAGCAGCACCTGCTCGATCAGGATCGGGTCCACCAGCAGGTTGGGCAGATTGGGCACCAGGTATTGGTTGAGTTTCACGTTGCGCCGGCGCAGTTCGATTTCTGCCAGCTCGACGGCCTCGGCAACCATGTTGGCGACACTTGACAGGCTGCGATTGGGCTCGCTGCGCTTCACGAAGGAGCGGATGCGATGGATAATCTGGCCGGCACGGTGCGCCTGCTTGGCCGTTTTTTCAAGAGCAACGAGCAACTCATTCTCATTGATCTGATGGCTCTTGATGCGCGACACCATGCCATGACAATAGTTGTTGATGGCGGTCAGCGGCTGGTTCAGTTCATGGGCCACGCTGGAAGCCATTTCACCCATGGTGATCAGTCGGCTGGCGGTTTGCGCACGCTCGGCTTGCACCTGGGATTGCTCTTCGGCATTGCGCCGCGCTGTGATGTCGGTGGCAATCACCATCTGCGCCAGTCGGCCATCGACCCAGCTCAGGTAACGGGTGCGCACCTCCAGCCAGAGCCCCAGGCTGCCCAAATAAATCTCGGCGCTTTCGGCCTCCTTGTCGGCCAGATGGCTGGTGGGCAGGCCGGCAAAGGCGTCAACGGTGTCCGCGGTTTCATCGCTGTTGATGGGCGGCGGAACGCCGGCCTCGGCCACCAGTTGCACATGACCCAGGGTTTGCGTACCAAACCATTGCCGATAGAGCTGGTTGGCGAACAGCAGCTCGTCGCTGCCCAGCGGCGCGACAGAAATGGACGCATCCAGCGCTTCCAGCACCGTGGTGAAACGGTCATACGACGCGGCCAGCTGCTCGCGCGCCCGGTTCGGCTCGGTGATGTCGGTCATGGAGGTCATCCAGCCCGTTTGAATGCCAAAGGCGTCGATCAGGGGTGACACGTAGAGCCGGGCATCAAACAGGGTGCCGTCTTTGCGCTTGACCCGAAACTGGATGCCGCCGGGCAAGATTTGACCCGTCAGTTCTTCGCTCAGCCGCTGTTTGAGCAGGTCAAAATCTTCCTCGGGCCAATAGGGGAAAGGCGCGATTTTGCCCACCAGGTCGGCTTCGCTCCAGCCCGTCATCCGGCAAAAGGCGGCATTGACATAGGTGATGCGCCCCTGCAAGTCCAGGGCGCGCATGCCGGTGAGCATGGAGTTTTCCATGGCACGGCGAAAAGCGGTTTCCTGCACCAGTGCATCCTGCGCCTGGATGCGCCTGCGGGTGTGGCTCCAATTGGCCAGCAGCAGCCAGGCGGTGATGGCACTGAGCACCATCACCAGCCAGAACAGGCCGCTGCCGATCACGCCCAGCGAAGTGCGGTAGGCCTGGCCGCGGATCGTCACACCATTGCCGATGGGTGAAACCGGCATTTCGTAGGCGTTGATGGGACTGGCCCAAGGGAGCAAATGGCGCTTGAGCTTGCCTTCGGTCACCATCGTGCCGGCGAGTAATTTGCCCTTCGCGTCGTGCAGCGACATGGCGTACTTGGCATTGATTTCGTCAGGCACGCCGTAGCGGAACATGGCATCCACCGAGTAAACCGCCAACAGGGTGCCCTTGAAGCGCGCTTTTTCAATCAGCGGCAGGTAGAGTTCCAGCGCGGTGGAGAAGTCGCCTTGGGCCACGGGCGTGGAATAAATGGGAACCAGCAGCTCGCGGGCCAGGCTGAAGTGGTCAACGGGTTCGGTGGCAACCGCAGCCACTTCCCCAGCCTGTTGCCGCGGGCTCGCGTAGCTGGCCGCGTGGTAGTCCACCCGCACCGTGCGGCGTTCGTCGATCCAGGTCAGACCCTGCAGCTCGGGGTAGAGGTTGACCAGACCCTCGGCCCGGGTGATGAAGTCGTTGCGGCTGATTTCGCGGCTGGCCAGCTCGCGCGCCACACGGCCGAGCTGCTCCTGCTGTTCAAGCAGGCGCAGGCGCAGGCGCTGCTGGGTGTACTCGACATCACGGTTGACCGCCTCGCGCTCGCGCGAGATTTCTTCCAGCCGCAAGTAGGCGAAAGCCGACAGGATCGCCACCAGAAAAAGCACCACGGCCGCCAGCGGTGCCATCATGGCAAAGCGGTCCTGGCGCTGAGGCGTCAGGCGTGACCACCAGGTTTTCAGGCGCTGCCACGGACTTGCTGGAAGTGCATTGGGTAAGGCAACTAGGTTTGGCAGGGGCATGGGCAAAGTGTAGGGTTTAAGACTTTAAATATATTTCATAATATAAAAACGTTATGCGCTATTTGAAATAAATTACAAAATCCTCTAAAATTTAATCCGTCCCCAAAATGGCAAATTGCACTAACATTGTTGGGCTAATCAAAACAGGAGACAAAGCATGTCAGTTATACCCGAGAGCCGAGTAGGCATTTCCGCGCCGGACGCCGATACCCAGGAAACGCGCGAGTGGATGGATGCTTTAAGCGCCGTCATCGAAAGTGAAGGTCCTGAGCGCGCTCACTTTTTGCTGGAGCAACTGCTGGAGCACGCCCGTCAAAGCAGCATTGACATGCCGTTTTCAGCCAATACGGGCTACGTCAACACCATTGAGACCGACCAAGAAGAGCGTTGCCCCGGCAACATCGAAATCGAGGAACGCCTGCGCGCCTACATGCGCTGGAACGCCATGGCGATGGTGGTCAAGGCCAACCGGCACCACCCTGAAGACGGTGGTGATCTGGGTGGCCACATTGGCTCGTTCGCTTCGCTGGCCCACATGTTTGGCGCCGGCTTCAATCACTTCTGGCATGCAGAATCTGAAAATCACGGTGGCGACTGTCTCTATATCCAGGGGCACGTGGCGCCCGGTGTGTATGCCCGCGCCTATATGGAAGGGCGCCTGACCGAAGAACAGTTGCTGCATTTCCGCCAGGAAACCGGCGGCAAGGGCCTGTCAAGCTACCCGCACCCCAAGCTCATGCCCGAGTTCTGGCAATTCCCCACAGTTTCGATGGGCCTTGGCCCGCTGATGGCCATTTACCAGGCACGCTTCCTTAAATACCTGCATGCCCGTGGCATTGCCAACACCGAGAACCGCAAGGTCTGGGTGTTCTGCGGCGACGGCGAAATGGACGAAGTGGAAAGCCTGGGCGCCATTGGACTGGCAGCGCGCGAAAAACTCGACAACCTGGTGTTTGTCATCAACTGCAATTTGCAGCGTCTGGACGGCCCGGTGCGCGGCAACGGCAAGATCATCCAGGAGCTGGAAGGCACTTTTCGCGGTGCCGGCTGGAACGTGATCAAGCTGCTGTGGGGCAGCAACTGGGATCCGCTGCTGGCGCGCGACAAGGACGGCGCCCTGCGCAAGGTCATGATGGACACGCTCGACGGCGATTACCAGACCTTCAAGTCCAACGACGGCGCCTATGTGCGCAAGCATTTCTTTGGCCGTGATCCCAAGACCCTTGAGATGGTGGCCAAGATGAGTGACGACGACATCTGGAACCTGCGCCGCGGCGGTCATGACCCGCAAAAGGTCTATGCGGCCTACCATGCGGCGGTGAACCACAAGGGCCAGCCCACGGTGCTGCTGATCAAGACCGTCAAGGGTTTTGGCATGGGCAAGAGCGGCGAGGGCAAGAACAACGTGCACCAGACCAAGAAGCTCACCGATGAAGACATCAAGATTTTCCGCGACCGTTTCAACATCCCGATCCCGGACAGCCAGATTGCCGACATTCCGTTCTACAAACCGGCCGACGACACGCCGGAGATGAAATACCTGCACGAGCGCCGCAAGGCACTGGGTGGCTATTTGCCGCACCGCCGCACCAAGGCCGATGAGCACTTTACCGTGCCGGCACTGGACGTGTTCAAGAGTGTGATCGAGCCCACCGCTGAAGGCCGCGAAATCTCCACTACGCAGGCCTATGTGCGCTTTTTGACGCAGTTGCTGCGCGACCAGGCGCTGGGCCCGCGCGTGGTGCCGATTTTGGTCGATGAGGGCCGCACCTTCGGTATGGAAGGGCTGTTCCGCCAGATCGGCATCTACAACCCTGACGGCCAGCAATACACCCCGGTCGACAAGGACCAGGTGATGTATTACAAGGAAGACGCCAAGGGCCAGGTGCTGCAGGAAGGCATCAACGAAGCCGGCGGCATGGCCAGCTGGATTGCTGCGGCCACCAGTTATTCGACCAGCAACCGCATCATGGTGCCGTTTTACGTGTACTACTCGATGTTTGGTTTTCAGCGCATCGGCGACCTGGCCTGGGCGGCAGGCGACATGCAGGCGCGCGGCTTTTTGCTGGGTGGCACCAGCGGGCGCACCACGCTCAATGGCGAGGGCCTGCAGCACGAAGACGGCCACAGCCACATTCTGGCGGGCACGATTCCGAATTGCGTCTCCTACGACCCGACCTTTGCCCATGAAGTGGGCGTGATCCTGCACCATGGCCTCAAGCGCATGGTGGAAAAACAGGACAACGTCTATTACTACATCACCCTGCTCAATGAAAACTACGCCATGCCCGGCCTCACGCCCGGCACTGAAGAGCAGATCATCAAGGGCATGTACCTGAGCAAACCCGGTGCCGAGGGCGCCACCGGTCCGCGCGTGCAGTTGCTGGGTTCAGGCACCATCCTGCGCGAAAGCTTCTTTGCCCAAAAACTGCTGGCCCAGGACTGGGGCGTGACCGCCGACGTGTGGAGCTGCCCTAGCTTCAACGAACTGGCGCGTGACGGCCAGGCCTGCGAGCGCGACAACCTGCTGCACCCGACCGCTGAAGCCAAAGTGTCATTCGTGGCGCAACAACTGGCCGGCCATGACGGCCCGGTGGTGGCATCGACCGACTACATGAAGGCCTATGCAGAGCAAATCCGCTCGTTTATTCCGAAAGGCCGCACTTACAAAGTGCTGGGCACCGATGGTTTTGGCCGCAGCGACTTCAGGTCCAAACTGCGCGAACACTTCGAGATCAACCGCCATTACATCGTTGTGGCTGCCCTCAAGGCCCTGAGCGAAGACGGCAAAGTGCCGGTCGCCAAAGTGGCCGAGGCCATTGCCAAGTACGGCATCAACACCGACAAAGTGAACCCTCTGTACGCCTGAGTCAACTACAAAATAAGGATGAACAACATGGCAATCATAGAAGTGACAGTCCCGGACATCGGGGACTTTGATGAAGTAGCCGTCATTGAATTGATGGTCAAACCCGGCGACACTGTCCGGGCCGAGCAAAGCCTGATCACCGTCGAGTCGGACAAGGCATCGATGGAAATCCCGTCAAGCCACAGTGGCGTGGTCAAGGAACTGAAATTGGCCCTGGGCGACAAGGTGAAGCAAGGCTCGCTGATCCTGATGCTCGAAGTGGCCGGCGAAGCAGCCGCACCAGCCCCGGCAGCTGTGGCCGCGTCAGCGGCTGCTCCTGCAGCAGCAGTTGCCGCGCCTGAAACTGCACCTGCCCCTGCACCTGCTGTCGCGAGTGGCCCGGTGGAAGTGCTTGTGCCCGACATTGGCGACTTCAAGGACGTGACCGTGATCGAGGTCATGGTGAACGTGGGCGATGCGATCAAGGTTGAACAAAGCCTGATCACCGTCGAGTCGGACAAAGCTTCGATGGAAATTCCGAGCAGCGCCGCGGGTGTCCTCAAGGAGCTCAAGGTCAAGCTCGGTGACAAGGTCAATATTGGCGACCTGCTGGCCATTCTGGAAGGGACAGTGACCACGGCCGCAGCGCCGGCACCCGCGTCTGCGCCTGCTCCGGCAGCGCCGGCAGCTGCTGCAGCGGCGCCCGCGCAAGCTGTTGCCGATGCAAGCGTGGTTGCAGCACCGGCCCACGTTCCCACCTCGACCCCGGCGCTGGGCTTGCCCCATGCGTCGCCCTCGGTGCGCAAGTTCGCCCGCGAACTCGGCGTGCCTTTGAGCGAGGTCAAGGGCACCGGCCTCAAGGGCCGCATCACCGATGCCGATGTGCAGTCTTTCACCCGCTCGGTCATGAGCGGTGCCGTGCAGACGATGGCGGCAGCAGCGCAGGCCAAGAGCGCAGCCCCGTCCGGTGGCGATGGTGCCGGCCTGGGCCTGATTCCATGGCCCAAGGTGGACTTCACCAAGTTCGGTCCGATCGAGCGCAAGGAGATGAGTCGCATCAAGAAGATCAGCGGCGCCAACCTGCTGCGCAATGCCATCATGATTCCGGCCGTCACCAACCACGACGACTGCGACATCACAGACCTTGAAGCGTTCCGGGTTTCCACCAACAAGGAAAACGAGAAGAGCGGCGTCAAGGTCACCATGCTCGCATTCCTGATCAAGGCCTGCGTGGCCGCGCTCAAGAAATACCCCGAGTTCAACAGCAGCCTCGACGGCGATGCGCTGATTTACAAGCAGTATTTCCATATTGGTTTTGCCGCCGACACGCCCAACGGCCTGATGGTGCCGGTAATCAAGGATGCCGACAAGAAAGGCATCTACCAGATCAGCACCGAGATGGGTGAACTGGCCAAAAAGGCGCGCGACGGCAAGCTGAGTCCGGCCGAAATGTCGGGCGCCTGCTTCACCATCAGCAGCCTGGGCGGCATTGGCGGGCGTTATTTCACACCCATCATCAATGCGCCCGAGGTTGCGATTCTTGGCGTCTGCCGCTCCACCATCGAACCCATTTGGGATGGCAAGGTCTTCCAGCCACGCCTGATGTTGCCACTGTCGCTCACCTGGGATCACCGCGTGATCGACGGCGCTGCTGCCGCGCGCTTCAACGTCTATCTGGGCCAGATCCTCGGCGATTTCCGCCGGGTATTGTTATAACTTTGTGGGTCAGACCACTTTGCGAAGCAAACGTGCTCTGACCCCAACACTTCTTCGGATGTTGTGGGCTGGACCACTTCGCGAAGCAAACGTGCTCTGACCCCAACCGATTAAATCGAATTAGAAAGAGACAAACATGGCACTCATCGACATCAAAGTCCCGGACATTGGCGACTTCGCCGAAGTCACCGTAATCGAACTGCTGGTCAAGCCCGGCGACACGGTCAAGGCCGAACAAAGCCTGATCACCGTGGAGTCTGACAAGGCGTCCATGGAAATCCCTTGCAGCCACGCCGGTGTGGTCAAGGAACTCAAAATTGCCTTGGGCGACAAAGTCTCGGAAGGCTCGCTGCTGCTGGTTTTGGAATCCGCTGACGCGGCCGCCGCCCCGGCAACCCAGGCCGAAGCTGCGCCTGCCGCCGCTGCGCCTGCGACACCGCAAGCCGCAACACCCGCTGCCGCGCCCGTCAACGCACCCACGGCGGCCAGCTTTGCCGGCAGTGCCGATCTGGACTGCGAACTGCTGGTGCTTGGCGCCGGTCCTGGCGGCTATTCCGCAGCGTTCCGCGCCGCCGACCTGGGCCTCAAGGTCATCCTGGTTGAGCGCTACGCTGCGCTGGGCGGTGTCTGCCTGAACGTGGGCTGCATCCCAAGCAAGGCGCTGCTCCATGTGGCAGCCGTCATCGACGAGGTGAGCCACCTCGGCGCATTGGGTGTGGACTTCGGCAAACCGGTGGTCAACGTGGATACCCTGCGTGGCCACAAAGACAAGGTCATCAGCAAGCTCACCGGTGGCCTGGCCGCCATGGCCAAGATGCGCAAAGTCACGATCGTGCGCGGCTACGGCGCTTTTGTCGGTGCCAACCATGTGCAGGTCGAAGAGACCACCGGTACCTCGCAGGAGAAAACCGGCAAGACTCAAACCATCGCCTTCAAGAAGTGCATCATCGCCGCCGGCAGCCAGGCCGTGCGCCTGCCCTTCATGCCCGACGACCCGCGCGTGGTGGACAGCACTGGTGCCCTGGCTCTGAAAGAAGTCCCCAAGCGCATGCTGATTCTGGGCGGCGGCATCATCGGCCTTGAAATGGGCACCGTGTACAGCACCCTGGGCGCGCGCCTGGACGTGGTCGAAATGCTCGACGGCCTGATGCAGGGCGCTGACCGCGACCTGGTCAAGATCTGGCAAAAGATGAATGCGCCACGCTTTGACAACATCATGCTCAAGACCAAGACGGTGGGCGCACGCGCCTTGCCCGAGGGCATCGAGGTGACGTTTGCATCAGCAGAGGAGGGCGGTACCGCTCCCGCGCCGCAGGTGTACGACCTGGTGCTGCAGGCCGTGGGTCGCACCCCCAACGGAAAGAAGATTGCCGCCGACAAGGCCGGTGTTGCTGTCACCGACCGAGGCTTCATCAACGTTGACATCCAGATGCGAACCAATGTGCCACACATTTTTGCCATTGGCGACATCGTCGGTCAGCCCATGCTGGCGCACAAGGCGGTGCACGAGGCGCATGTGGCAGCTGAAGTCATTGCCGGCGAATTGCAGGGCAACAAGGAGTTGGCGGCGGCCGCCTTCAACGCCCGCGTGATTCCCAGCGTGGCCTATACCGACCCCGAAGTGGCCTGGGTCGGCCTCACCGAAGACCAGGCCAAGGCGCAAGGCATCAAGGTCAAAAAAGGCCTGTTCCCGTGGAACGCGTCGGGCCGCGCCATTGCCAACGGTCGCGACGAGGGCGTCACCAAACTGCTGTTTGATGACAGCCCCGAAGCGCATGGTCACGGCAAGATTCTGGGCGGCGGCATGGTTGGCACTCACGCGGGTGACATGATCGGTGAGGTTGCACTGGCCATCGAGATGGGCGCCGACGCCATCGACATCGGCAAGACCATCCACCCGCACCCCACGCTCGGGGAATCCATCGGCATGGCCGCCGAAGTGGCGCATGGCAGTTGCACTGACTTGCCGCCCGCAAAGAAATAACGCGCGCTGCATGGTCCGCGTCAAGCCCGGACCCTCATAGGGCCGGGCTTTTTGCTGTCTGGCTGGTTGGCAGAAGTGGCCTGAAGAGTGAAGATCTGCGCGCTGACCGTTACCGGCTGGTGGCTGATAGCGGATGAAACGGAATGGGCCAATGTTGGGGTGTCCGACCGTGATTTCACTACTGGCCCGTGGCAAGTTTCGCCGGGCCATTCTCGTCGCTGTACAGGATATGTATGAGGCCGTCGCTGTCGACCTCGATGTCGCTCTGTCTTGCGAGAACGCCAAGCGCGTCGATGAAGACTGTCTGCCAGCTGCCGCCGACACGCCGCGCAAGCCGCAAATCGTCTCCAGAGCCGCCATAGGCGATCAGCGGCGCACCGGTCAGGTCGACCGCCACGGCCGGCGCCGTCACATAGGTGCCTGCATCGACAAGCGTTTCGGTCCACGCCGCGGCGCCACCCAGCCACTCGACGTAGCCGATGCCGGGGAGCGCCACCGCGCTGGCCGCCTTCCTGTACGCCATCCGCACACCGCCGCTCGCTGGCGCCACGATCGATCCATTGCCGCGCAGGTACTGGACTGCCTGCGCATCGCTGGCCGAGAAGACGGTGAGCCAGGCCGCTGGCGCATTCCGCTTGAGCACATGCACCTCGGTCCCTTCGCTGACCATCGCAAACACCGCACCGTCAGCGGCCACCGCCAGCGATCGCCAGCTGACGGTGCCGTTACCCACCAGTTCGGGAACAGTCCATTGGCCTTGCGCGTCCAGTTGCGACCAGTAGGTCTTGCCATTGCTGCCATACAGCACCTGCGGCCTGCTGTTCACGTCCAGTGCCATCGCCACGGGCCAAGACCAGTCGGCGTCGGTCGTGATCGTCCAGTCATTGGTAAAGGCCCAACTGCCGCTGAACACACTTGCCCGCCGGTAGGACAATATCGCATTGCTGCGAGTCAGCGCATGCACCTCGCCGAACAGCTGACGCTGATCGGCCACGGCGCAGGATTCCCCTTCGGCGGTGAATGGTGGCAACACGATGCCTCCGCCAAAAACCTTAAAGATCGAAAAAGATGGGCCGAGCCACAGGGACTCGGCATTGCAGGCAACAAGGCCCGGAATGACCGGGTTGCGGCGCGCCATGGAGGGATATTGCCCGTATCCAAGACCGGCATCGACCGTGTTCCAGCCGGGTTCGGCCACCGGCAGCGATGGGGTCGTTATGCACACCTCATTGCTGGTTGGCCCCGCCGCGAAAAAGGTGCCGAGCGGTGGCGCCAGACTGCCCACCACCACGGTGAAGCAATAGCGGCGATTTGGCAGTGCGCTGAAGTAGTAGCCCTTCTGAGTGGTGTAGGCATAAGGGCTGCCGTCAACCGTGACAGCATAGGCCTGGTTGAAGTACAGGTCATCCACCTCCCACGACAGCGCGATGCTCTCGGCATCCAATGCACGACCGGTCAGGACGATCGTGGGTGGCGGTTCGGGCGCGGGTTCTGTGCTGTCACCGCCTCCACCACCGCAACCGGCGAGCAGAAAGGATACGAACACAGCCAGCGCACACAGGCGATTGATGAAGCTACGCATGGTGCCATGTTGCTATCGCGCGGGCGCCACGCGTTGACGATTATCAACACAGCGCCTGAAAAGTCGGGGATGCAGATCCCGGCCATCGTCGCAAGCGGCGCACCACGTCAGCCCGAGATCACCGTCCATTCAAGACTTGTCTGTCACGCCTTTGCCTTCATGCCCGGCGACCCGCGCGCTGTGATTGCGCATTCCACCCTCTCAGGCCCGAACCCTCACCGGTTCGGGCCTGTTTTCTTGAGGGACTTATTGACCGGCGCGGCTTTCTGGCAGGGGCCCAAAAGTTTGCCGTCGCCGGCATGAGCGCCAGCATGTTGCTGGCCGCGCTGAGCCCGGATTTTGCGCAGGCGCAGCAGGTGAGTCGGGACGACACGCGGCTCAAGACCGAGCGGCTATCCTACCCCTCACCCGACGGTCACGGCACGGTCAACGGCTATCTGAAAACACGCTCCGACTGCAGCGGAAAACTGGGTGTGGTGGGTTTTTGCTGGGGCGGCGGCATCGCCCATGTTCTGGCCACCCGCCTGCCCGAACTTGACGCGGCCGTGCCCTTTTATGGCAACCATCCGCCGGCCGAGGAAGCTGTCAAGGTCAAGGCCCCGCTGCTGATCCACTTTGCCGCTGTCGATGAGCGCATCAATGCCGCGTGGCCTGCGTATGAGGCCGCGCTCAAGGCGGCCGAAGTGCGCTACACGGCTCATGTCTATGCGGGCACCCAGCACGGTTTCAACAACGACACCACACCGCGTTTTGATACCGCCAGCGCCAAACTGGCCTGGGAGCGCACGCTGGCGTTTTTTGAGAAAAACCTGAAGGGCTGAAGCAGCCAGGCTGCCTACTGGCGCTTGGGCGCGGGCAATTGCGCCAGATAGTCCGCCACCGCCTGCAAATCGTCTTGTGTATAAGTTTTGATCAGGCTGGCCATCGCCACATTGGAGTTACCCCGTTGCCCGTCGCGTACGAACTCCAGTTCACGCAGCAGGTAGGGGAAGTGCTGCGCGGCCACCATCGGCGCAAAGGTGATTGAATTGCCCTCACCTTGCGGGCCGTGGCAGCTGGCGCAGTCCTTGCTGAACAATTCTTTGCCCCTCGCAATGCCAGTACCCGGACCCATGACAATTTTTCCGGACACGGGCAGCGCTTGCAGGTGGGCGGCAATATCGGCGAGCGTTTGCAGACTCAGTTTCTCATCGGTCACCATGGGCTGCATGGGCGGGTTATGGCGCAAGCCGCTGCGAATATCGAGCACCTGCTTGATGATCACCGAGGCGTGTTGACCCGAAAGCCGAGGTGTAAGACCGGCCGATCGGCCGGAGGCATCCTTTCGGTGGCAGCGCGAGCACGCTTGTTCACCGAATTCGGCCTCACCGCGCTCGGCGTCGGCCTTGATCTCAAGGACGCTTGTCAGCAGGGCCATGGGGTCGTCCGCAGGCGTTGGGGTTTGTGCCTGGCCAGACAGCGCTGATGCTGTCAGCAGGAAGGCAAGGACACGGGAGAATGGGGGTTTCATGATAAGTCGCATGGAAAGTGTGACTAATTTTGGTAGTTCCAGTTGGGTTTTAGCACACAGGGTTCACAATAAATTGTTCTTTTCATATACTGCCTTCAGGTACCCGCAGTGGACATGACTTTCACCATTCAAGGAGCAAGTTTAATGATTTCCGTGACATCTGACCAACTGGCTTTGCAGCGGCTGTATTTTTGGGAAAAGACCGCGCCTGACCGAATTGCACTGACGCAGCCGATGGGCGGTGGTGTCATCCAGGACCTCACTTGGGCGCAGGTGGGTGAGCAGGTGCGCCGCATGGCCACGCACCTCAAAGCGCAAGGCTGGGAGCCTGGCTCCAAAGTGGCTATATTGTCCAAGAACTGCGCCTGGTGGCTGATGAGCGACCTTGCGATCTGGATGGCCGGCTACGTGTCGGTGCCGCTGTATCCCACGCTGGGGCATGACACCGTCAGGCAGATTCTGAACCACAGCGAGGCGCGGGCCTGTTTTGTCGGCAAGCTCGACGACTGGGAATTGATGAAACCGGGTGTGCCCGCGGATATGCCGTGCATCAGCTACCCGCTGTCGCCGCCGGATGCGCTCCAGCGCTTTGAGGGTTGGGACGCCGTCATCGCCCGCAACGAACCCATGCAGGGTGAAGTGGTTCGCGCTGCCGATGAACTCGCCACGCTGATCTACACCTCGGGCACCACCGGCAAGCCCAAGGGCGTGATGCACAGCTTTGGCAACTTCGCCTGGGCGATTGCCACCGGTGCTGCCGCCGTGGGCATGACGCAGCAAGACCGCATGCTGTCCTACCTGCCGTTGGCCCATGTGGTCGAGCGTGTGCTGGTAGAGCACGGCTGGCTGTACACCGGCATGCATGTGTTTTTTGCCGAATCGCTCGACACCTTCACCACCGACCTGCAGCGCGCGCACCCCACCATTTTCTTCTCGGTGCCCAGGCTGTGGGTCAAATTCCAGCACGGCGTGCACCACAAGATGCCTGCGGCCAAGCTCAACCGCCTGTTGTCGATTCCGATCATTGGCGGCCTGGTGCGGCGCAAGGTGCAAAAAGCCCTCGGGCTGGACCAGTGCCGTTTTGCCGCCGGGGGCGCGGCGCCCATGCCGGTGCCGCTGCTGGCCTGGTATCGCAAGCTGGGTTTGCCGGTCAACGAAGGCTACGGCATGACAGAAAACCTGGCCGTCTCGAACCTGACGCTGGCTGGGAAAAACCAGGAAGGCACGGTGGGTCCGGCCTATGCGGGCGTCGACATCCGCATCGATGCGGCCACGGGTGAGGTCCAGATGCGCAGCCCGGCGCTGATGCAGGGGTACTACAAAGAGCCCGAGCTGACCAGGCAGACCTTCACTGAGGATGGCTGGCTGCGCACCGGCGACAAGGGCCAGATCGACGCGCAAGGCTGCCTGCGCATCACCGGGCGCGTCAAGGACCTGTTCAAGACCAGCAAGGGCAAATACGTGGCACCGGCACCCATCGAAGACAAACTGGTGATGCACGATGCGGTGGAGGCCTGCGTGGTGACCGGGGCCAACCTCGGCCAGCCGCTGGGTATTGTGATGCTCAACGCCGAAGCCCTGACGAGCAGCGCCAACCCGGCCAGTCGCAGCGAACTTGAAAAGTCGCTGGGGCAACACCTGAAAACCATCAACGAAACTCTGGACCCTCACGAGCAGCTCAAGTGCCTGGTGATCGCCAGCACGGCGTGGACGGTCGAGAACGACATCGTCACGCCCACCTTCAAGGTCAAGCGCAACCGGATCGAAGACGCCTATTCGGCCAATTACGAACGCTGGGAAAGCTCAGGCCAGATGGTGATCTGGCAAGGCTCCTGAGGCTACTTGGCGCCGTACATTTGCTCGGGCAACCAAAGGATGACTTGCGGCCATTCGAAGCAGATCGCGACCATCATCATTTGCAGTGCGACGAAGGGCAGCACGCCAAGATAGATGTCGCGAATCGTCACACCCTTGGGCACCACGCCTTTCAGGTAGAACAGCGAAAAGCCCACCGGCGGCGTGAGGAACGAGGTTTGCAGCATCAGTGCCACCAGAATCAGGAACCAGGTCATGTCGAGTCCGGCGAGTTTGATGACGGGGGCCAGCAGCGGCAGAATGATCAGAACGATCTCGAACCAGTCAAGGAAAAATCCGGCCACAAACACCACGGCCAGCACAAGTATGACCAGCCCCTGGGGCCCCAGTCCGGTGCCCTTGAAGAGTTCGGTAATCAACTCGTCGCCGCCAATCATGCGCAGCACATAGGCAAACACAGTGGCGCCAATAAAGATGGCAAAAATGAAGCAGGTGGTGGTGGTCGTGTCGATGCCCACCTGGCGTATGACTTTCCAGTTCAGCTTGCCGTTGAGTCCTGCCAGCACCATGGCGCCGAATGCTCCCAGACCCGACGCTTCGGTCGGTGTGGCAATACCGAAAAAGATCGAGCCCAGCACCACCAGAATCAGACCGAAGGTCGGGATGGTGGACAGGAAAGCAATGCCGATTTGACGCACCGTGAGTTTCTCGGCATCCGCCGGGCGCGGCGGCAACATGTCGGGACGGAAAATACCCACCAGCATGACAAAGATCATGTAAAGCACACCCAGCAGCAATCCGGGGATCAGCGCCCCCATGAACAGGTCGCCCACCGACACCGACACCTGGTCGGCCATCAGCACCAGCATGATGGACGGCGGAATCAAAATACCCAGCGTGCCCGACGCCGCCACGATGCCGCAAGCCAGCTTTTTCGAGTAATGGTGTTGCAGCATGATCGGCATGGACAACATGGCCAACAGCACCACCGAGGCGCCCACGATGCCGGTTGAGGCCGCGAGCAGAATGCCGATAACGATGACGGTCAGGCCAAGCCCGCCGCGAATGCCGCCAAACACCTTGACAAAGTTGCGCATCATCACGTCGGCCACGCCCGAACGGTCCAGCATCAGACCCATGTAAACAAACATGGGCAGCGACACCAGCACCCAGTTCGACATGATGGCGTCAAAGCGGTCAACAATGCCGGAGAACTTGACCCAACTGGTCAGTAAAAAGGTGTCCATGCCGAACTGGGTCGTCAGGACGATGGCGATGGCGGAAAAAAGAATCGATATGCCCGCCAGCAACCAGGCCACCGGATAACCTAGAAACAGGGACACAATGAATGTGACCATGAGCCCGATGGAAAGGATTTCGTAAAAAGGCATGGACTATTCTCGAAAAGTTGTAGGGTTTAACGTGCTTACGCGGGTTCGCTTGCTCAGCGTGAACTCGACAGCGCCGCCCAGACACGGGTCAGGCGGCTCATGCCAATCAAGGCCAGCAGGACAAAAGCGGTGACGATGAAGGATTTGATGGCCCAGCGGTAGGGCAGTCCACCGGGTGCAGCCGACACCTCACTGAGTTCCCACGAACTCACCACAAAAGGCACGGCAAACCAGATGACCAACAAGGAAAAGGTCATCAAAAAGCAGCTGATGCCCAAGAATTCGATCCACAGGCGGGTTTTGCTGGTGAAACCGGCAGACAGCACGTCGATGCGCACGTGCTTCTCTTGCAGTTCGGTAAACGCCAACCCGAGAAGGAAACCAACGGCGTACAGGTGCCACTGGGTTTCTTCGAGCATGATGGAACCAATGCCGAAAGCATAGCGCAACACGACCTGAAGCACGATGGTCATCACCAGAATAGTCCATAAGGCCGAGGCAAATTCACCGGACCAGCGAATCACCCTGTCAACGGCGCGCGAGAAACCGGTGGTGGGCAGGGTGAGCCCGGACAAGCCCACGACCGCGCCATCGGCGCCCTGTATATTTGTCTTCATTGATATTCTCCTTGACAAAAACAAGCCGTTCCAGTTGGCAGTTGCTTTCTGGAACGGCTTGGTGCGCGCATGTGTAGCGCGTGGTTCAGTGATTACTTGTAGTCACGTGGCAGGTAGCCAAGGTTGTGCCACTTTTCGTTCTTGTCCTGGAAGGCGGTCATGCTGTCGTACACCTTCTTGACAAGCGGGTCTTTGGCTGATTCTTCGGCCATCACTTCCTTCGTGGCCTTGGCAAAAGCATCCAGCATGACCTTGTTGAACTGGCGCGCCTTGACGCCATCTTTTTCAAACTTGGTCAGCGTTTCACCCTGCAGCGCTTCCGCCTTGGCAATGGCCATGGCGACACCGGCGGTGCAGGTGGTTTCGATCTGCGCCTGGGTTTGTGGCTTGAGCTTGTTCCAGGCAGCCATGTTCACGTAGAGGAACTGGTTGGTGGAGGGCTGGTGCCAGCCGGGCAGGTAGTAGTTCTTGGCAACCTTGGAGAAACCCAACTGGTCATCGACGGTGGGGAGCGAAAACTCGGTGCCGTCGAGCACACCCTTTTCCAGCGCCTGGAACAGTTCGCCGCCCGGCAGCATGGTCACCGAAGCGCCCAGTTTCTGATAGACCTTGCCACCGTAGCCGGCAGCGCGGAACTTCAGGCCCTTGAGGTCATCAGGCTTGTTGATTTCCTTGCGGAACCAGCCGGCGGCTTCCGGGCTGACTGAGCCGCAGAAGATTGGATAGACGTTGTGCGGCTTGAAGGCTTCCTTGAGCAGGGCATCGCCGCCGCCAAAAAACATCCAGGCCGAGAACATGGGTGTTTCCATGCCAAACGGCACTGCGCCAAACAAGGCGGAGACCGGCACCTTGCCAATTTCATAGCCCATCCAGCTGTAGCCCGCTTCCACCTTGCCAGTGGAGACACTGTCGAAAATGGCCAGCGCAGGCACCAGCTTGCCCGGCTCGAACACCTGCAGATTCACCGTGCCGCCGGAAACCTTTTTGAGCTGCTCCGAAACCCAGGGCATGGTGTCGCCGAGCGCCACCAGATTCGAGCCAAAGGACATCGGGATGCCCCAGCGCACGGTTTCCTGGGCCATCGCAGGCGCAGACAGCGCGGCGCCAATGGCGAGTGCGAGAAGGGATGAATGACGAACGAATTTCATGGATGGGTCTCCTGATGATGATTAGGTGAATGCACGCCCACCGTTACCTGGCTGTACACGGTTGTACGTTGGCGCGAAGTTTACGTGCTGGGTTCAGCTCCCGGGTAAGTGAAAACCCTTTGTGCTGGTGCCAAGCCAAGGCATAAAACACGAGCAGGCCCATTGCCAAAATTTGGTCCGACCAACACAATGAGTGGCGCTCGGCCTATCCTGGCTTGAAGCCTCTTGCACCAGATTGGACACGCCATGACTACTGATTACCCTGAGCAGGTGCTCAACCAGCATTTGCAGCACATGCTCAGCGACCTCGATGCCGAAGCCATTGCGCTGTTGCGGCGCCACCTGCAGTGGGTTGAAGTGGCCGCCGGCGACACGCTGATGCGCCAGGGCGAGGCTGGCGATGCCATGTATTTGTCGATCAGCGGGCGCCTGCGGGTCACGGTGCGGGACGATGGCGGTGAAGAGCGCATGGTGCGCGAGATGGGGCGCGGCGAGATCATTGGTGAGATGAGCCTCTACACCGACGAGCCGCGCACGGCCACCGTGGTCGCCATCCGCAACTCATTGCTGGTGCGCCTGGCCAAGTCCGAGTTCAGCCTGCTGCTGGCCAGCAGCGCGCAAATGTCCATCTTGTTGACCCGCCAGATGATCAAGCGGCTCACCAGCACCAGTTTGCTGACTGCCGTGCCGCCACCGGTTGCCATGGCCCTGCTACCCGTCACTGCCGGGGTGGATGCCGCTGAATTCGCCCGGCGACTGGCCGCACAACTCGGTCGAATGGGCAAGGTTTGCCTGGTGGCTGCGAGCGACGTCGATGCGGCCCTGCAACAGCCGGGCCTGGCGCGCAGCGCGGCCACCGACGTGGCCGCCAACCGCCGCGTTGCTGCGTGCTTGGATCAACTGGAATTGGCACACGACTTTGTGCTGCTGGTGGGCGACGCCGATGCCAGCGCCTGGACGCAGCGCTGCAGCCGCCACAGCGACGAGATCTTGCTGTTGGCCGACGCCAGCCAACCGCCGGTGCTGCATGAAACCGAAAGCGCCTGCCTGATGCAGCGCAGCGGGCAGAGTGGGGCGGCGCAAATCCTGGTGCTGATGCACGAGGATGCGGTGCGCTGTCCGAGCGGCACGGGCAAATGGCTGGCGCGCCGACCGGTCACCGATCATGTGCATGTGCGCCCGCTGCTGGACAGCGACATGGCGCGGCTGGCGCGCATTCAGAGCCGCACCGCGGTCGGCCTGGTGCTCGCCGGTGGCGGCGCCAAGGGCCTGGCGCACCTGGGGCTGTACCAGGCGCTGCAGGAGCGCGGCCTGGTGGTTGACTTTGTCGGCGGCACCAGCATTGGCGCCATCATGGCGGCCATGGTGGCATCGGACCAACCGCTGGACAGCCTGATGCCGATTGCGCGCGCGGCCTTTGCCGACAAACCCACCGGCGACTTCAACCTGCTGCCGCTCATTTCGCTCATTCGCGGGCGCCGCATGCGCCGCATTCTGCAAGTCGCGTTGGATAAAGTCTTTGGTCACCCGGCGGACATCGAGGACACCTGGAAAAACTTCTTTTGCGTAGCCAGCAACTACACCGAGGCCCGCGAACAGGTGATCAGCCAGGGTCCCCTGGCCCAGGCGCTTCTGGCCAGCACCGCCATCCCCGGCGCATTCCCGCCGGTGCCGGTGGCTGGCGACCTGCTGTTTGACGGCGGCACTTTCAACAACTTTCCGGTCAGCATCATGCGAAAGCGCCGCGGCGTGGGCAAGGTCATCGGCATGGACCTGGGCACGCGCCGGCCCAAGCCCGTGGCGTTTGACGAAGTGCCGGGCACCTGGACGCTGCTGCGCGACCGCCTGCGCCCGCGCCAGCAGCGCCGCTACAAGGTGCCCTCTCTGATGGCCTATTTGCTCAATGTCAACATCGTGTACAGCACCTCGCGCCAGGGCGAATCGCGCAAGTTGACTGATCTCTACTTCAGCCCGCCGCTGGAGCGGGTGGGCATGCTGCAGTGGCAGCGCTTTGACAGCATTGCCAAGCAGGGTTACGAGTACGCCTGCGAGGTACTTGACGCGCAGTCTGAGGAACAACTCAAACCATTTCGGCCACGCGCCTGATTCCCGGTGGCGGTTACTGTGCCGGCGGATGGCGCTGCGATGAACTGAAAACCCTCAGAGTCAGGATGTGGCCCAATCTGCGGTCTGCTGGTTGGATTTGGCCAGTTTCTCAATCAGGTTGCGGCTCAGGATGTACAGCACCTTGTTGTGCAGTTCAGGGTGGTCAACCTTGAGCTTGTCCAGCGCGCTGTGGGCCAGACTGAACAGGCGGGTTTCCAGGCCGGCAACCACCGCCGCGGAGGCTGTCTTGCCAGTCAGGTAGCTGATCTCGCCGACCAGACCGCCGGCGGGCACTGAGTTCAAAACGGTGGTGCCCCAGAGCGCGTCCAGGCGTCCGGTCACCACAAACCCCAGTTGCTCCACCACGCTGTCCTTGTGCAGCACAAGCTGCTGCGGCGCGAGCGTTCGCCAAGAACCCAGTTTGAGCAGGCGCTTGAATTCGCCGGGGGAGAGCAAAGGAAAAACGTGCTTGTAGAGCCAGGCCTGCTCGCCATGAAAAACCTCGGCCTGCTGGTCTTGCCACAACACATACAGCTGGTACAGGTTGATCACGATGAACAGCACGTTCATTCCCAGTTGCACCCACAGGGGTTGTCCAGCGCGGATGAAGTAATAAACCACCAAGTCCACAAAGCAGGCCACCACGGTGATGACACGCAACCACTTGATGTCCCGCATGGAATAAGAGATCGCAATCAGTCCGTAGGAACTGAAAGCCAGCCAGTCATAAAAGCCAAGTTCAAAATTCAAAACGTCTCCCCTTGCAATTCAAGCCAAAACAATTAAGCGGCCGCTTCAGGTGTCCAGCAATCGGCACTGGAGTGTCGCATTACGATCTGGACAGGCAATTGGACAGCTAAACATCAGATAGACAGCTGCTAAATTTAAGTTAGACAGTTGAAGCCGGTTGGACAACTGATGCAGGAAAGCAACATAGCGTGTCTGCATTGATTGTCTTGTGGCTTGGACACTTGCAATCCAGCTGTATATCTATATAGTTCAATTGTCTAACAAAGAAAGCAGTGGATAGTCTCATGTTAACCAGCGTCGCGTTGCTTGAAGGTGCCGGTATTTCGCGTGCCACCCTCAATAATTACATCGCCGTCGGGCTCCTGCCCCGGCCTGAAGTGCGACGGCAAGCGGCAGCGCCGGGCGAAGCGCCCACGACCTTGGGCTATTTCCCGGATTGGGCGCTGGAACGCATCGAGAACATTCAAGAACTCAAGCGCGCTGGTGTCAGCATGGACGACATCAAGCGTCAACTGGCCGATGAGGCCGAGCCGGTCAAATCCAGGCAGTCCACACCCGAACCCGCTCCCGCTCCCGCAACTGCGCCATCGCCAACTGCCACTGCCGGGCCTGCTCCGATGCCCACCATGCCAAATGGCAGTTCACCTTTTTCTGAAAAACGGACGGCGCCAGCCACTGTCCAGCGCAGCGAATCCGTTCAGGTGTCGGTCGAAAACATTCCGTATCCCGCCTACATGGTCAACTTCGAGTTCCAGTTGATCTGGCTCAACGCGCTGGCCCAACGAGAGTTCTTCGCCGACAACCCGATCCCGGAGCGGGCCAACGACCGCTCCATCGTGCCCACCCTCCTGGAATGGGCTGCAACCTTGCCCCCGCAGGAGCAGGCCAGTTTGTTCAACGCCCATTTGGGACCCATCAAAAGTCGCTTGTCGCGCCAGGCCTTCAGCCAGAACCTGGGTAACCTGGCTGATACGCAGCGGCAATGGCTGATGGACTGTTATGACCATTGCCCTGAACCCGAAAACAGGATCCAGCACATCGTCGGCCTGGTTCATCCCGACCCGGAGATCGGCCCCTGCCAGGTGGTGGCATTGAGCTTTCGCGAAGGCGTGTTGATTGTTTATGTGCCGGAAAAGCAGGATGTGAACCAACTGCTGAACTGTGTGTCGCGGCGCGACTCGTTCATTCGCGGCCTGCTCAGCCAGCGCCTGCCGGTGCTGACGCCGCTGGCCGTGATGGTGGCCGACCTGCAAAACTCGGTACGTATCTGCTCCGAGTTGCCGCCAGAAGACTATTTTCAATTGATCAACCAGATTTGGTCCACGCTGGATCCGATCTTCAGGGAGTATTACGGTGCCTATGGCAAACACACGGGTGACGGCATGGTCTATTACTTCTTTCCACAGCCCGACCGCAATTACCTGATGAACGCCGTGCTGTGCGCCAACAAGGTGCGCGAAACCATGAAGAACATCAGCCACGAATGGATGGTGCGCAAGGGCTGGACCAACCCCTTGTACATGAACATTGGCTTGAGCGAGGGTGAAGAATGGCTGGGCACGTTCAGGACCAACACTAACTTTGAACTGGTGGTGCTGGGTGAAACCATCAATATCTGTGGCCGCTTGTCTGACCTGGCCCGCTTTGGCAAGATATGGGCCACCAAGGGGCTGATCAGCAAGCTGTCCGTCACCGAACGTTCAAAAATCCGCTACGGCGTGGAGCGCGACGCGCCCGAAGGAAAAGTATTTGTCAACAACTCCTATGTTCAGGTGTCGACGCTGCTGTCCAGCACCGACCCGCGCCATGCCAAACTGATGGACATCGCGACCTATGCCGTGACTGAAGTGCTGCCCAAGCTGTAGCATCTGTGCCAGTCCAAGTGGGCAAGGCATCCTTTGTGGAATGATCACAATGCCTGTGGATAACTTTGTGAGTAATTACCCTAATATCCATCCTCTGCTGAAGCAAGTTTTGGTGTGTAACACATTGATTACAATTTAGGCAGAAAAAAACTCAATTAAATCAATGCTATTCAACGAAAAAACTCACACGGCTGCTAGCTTTTTTGCATTTCGGGTGCCTGCGCCAAACTGTGGGCAATTCACTATCGTGTTGCTAGCGCCGGGTGCTTTGGCATGATCGCTGAGCCGTCTTTTACACCTGGCTCTGGTGCTGTCTGGACGGTAGGAGCGCTGTGCCGGGCCATTGCCGATGCGCTGCAGGCCCGCTTCAACCCGGTGACCGTGCGCGGTGAGCTGTCCGGGTTTTCACGCGCTGCCAGTGGCCATTGCTATTTCTCGCTCAAGGATGCCTCTGGACAACTGCGCTGTGCCATGTTCAAGCGTGCCGCCAGTGGTCTTGACTTTGCGCCGCGCGATGGCGAACTGGTCGAAGTGCAAGGGCGCCTGGGTGTGTATGAGCCGCGTGGTGACCTTCAATTGATCGTGGAAGGCATGCGTCGCGCTGGCCAGGGCAGTTTGTTTGAGGAGTTTCTCAAGCTCAAGGCCAAGTTGGAAGCGCAAGGGTTGTTTGACCCGAGCCGCAAACGGGCCTTGCCCGTGATGCCGCGTGCCATTGGTTTGGTGACCTCGCTCGGCGCGGCGGCATTGCATGATGTGGTGACCGCTTTGCAGCGGCGCGTGCCGCATATTCCGGTGGTGCTGGCCCCGGCCTCGGTGCAGGGGGTCAACGCCCCCGCCGAGTTGCGGGCAGCGCTGTCAGCCTTGTACCAGCTCAAGACCCAGCCGATCGACGTCATATTGCTGGTGCGCGGCGGCGGTGCTCTGGAAGACCTGTGGGCCTTCAACGACGAAGCACTGGCCCGGCTGATGGTTCAAAGCCCGGTACCGATCATTTGCGGCGTGGGTCACGAGACCGACTTCACCATTGCCGACTTCTGTGCCGACCTGCGCGCGCCCACCCCCACCGCCGCTGCCGAACTGGTGGCGCAGCCGCGCGAGGCCTGGATGGGCGTGCTGGACCAGGCCCAGCGGCGCCTGAGTGACGCGGTGCTACGCCAGCTTGACCGTCAGGGCCAGCGGCTGGACCGGGCTGTCGCGCGCCTGGGGCGACCGTCTGATCGCCTGGCCAACCAGCGCCTGCGCCTGGCGGCCAGTGCCCACGGCCTGCAAAGCGCGGCACGCCATTTCCTTCAGCAAAAAGAACAGCAGCACCAACGCGTCGCGGCCCAATTGCCCACTGCACTGCAGCGCGCCTGGCAACAGCAGGCGCAGCGGCTGGAGCGGGCCAGTTTGAGGCTGAACCTGCTCGACCCGCATCTGGTGCTGGCTCGGGGCTATGCCATGTTGTCCGACGATCAGGGCAATACCGTTGCCAGCGTCCGGCAGACTGCGCCAGGCCAGGCTCTTACCGCTACCCTTGTTGATGGCACGGTTGATTTGAGAGTGGTGTAAGCTGCCACCTGAAAGTTTTTACAATTTCGTTTTTGCAACTCAACACCGAGGATCACATGGAACATACTTTGCCCCCCCTGCCTTTTGCGATGGATGCCCTGGCACCCCACTATTCCAAGGAAACGCTGGAATACCACTATGGCAAGCACCACAACGCTTATGTGGTGAACCTCAACAACCTGCAAAAAGGCACTGAGTTCGAAAGCATGGACCTGGAGTCCATCGTCAAAAAATCCAGCGGTGGCATCTACAACAACGCCGCCCAAATCTGGAACCACACCTTCTTCTGGAACTGCCTGACCCCCAACGGCGGCGGCGAACCCACCGGCGCGCTGGCGGATGCCATCAACGCCAAGTGGGGTTCTTATGCCGCTTTCAAGGAAGCGTTTGTCAAGAGCGCCGTGGGCAACTTCGGTTCCGGCTGGACCTGGCTGGTGAAAAAGGCAGACGGCTCGGTTGACATCGTCAACATGGGTGCGGCGGGCACCCCCCTGACCACCGGCGACACAGCGCTGTTGACCGTGGATGTCTGGGAACATGCCTACTACATCGACTACCGTAATGCGCGTCCCAAGTATGTTGAAACTTTCCTGAGCAATCTGGTGAACTGGCGTTTTGCCGAAGCCAACTTTGCCTGAGTTAAGGTTCGCTTCAAAATAAAAAAGCCACCTTCGGGTGGTTTTTTTTTAGACTTACAGCGGCCCATTGCAAGCGATCCACTGGAGTCGTAGCGACTGTCCAAATCAGCGCCCGTTAGCCGTCATCCACGACGGCGCTCCTTTCACATTGCCGACCATGGCAGGGGGAAAGTCCGCTACACGTAAGCAGCCTTGACCAGGTTTCAGATATGTGTTTCGCATGTTCGGCATCGCACGAACATGCCTGTCCGAACAGGCATGATCCGGTATGGGGCACTGCCTGTGACCGAACCCACTGAGGCCACGCTCCCTGCGCCAGCATCGTCGACGTGCACTTGCTGCAGCCGAGGTCCTCTTGGCAAACGGAGCCGATGATCTCTGACGACACAGAAGGCGGTACCCACCATGACCTGGTTCAGTTGGCTTGTTCTAATAGCGGCCGTGCTCTTGATCGGCGCCGTTGGCCTGACGACTGTCGGCGCGATGCGGTGGGCCGAGGCGATGCAAAGGTTGACAGCCCACCTGGAAACGGGCCGTATGCCGCCCTCTCATGCGCGCTATGACGCCAGCGAGCTTGACCACCTGCCCGTGCCAGTACAGCGCTATTTCCGTTCCGTGCTCACCGAAGACCAGCCCATCGTCACGGCTGCCACGATCCAGATGACCGGTACCTTCAACCTGTCCGCAACCGGCGATCAGTGGCGGCGGTTTACGTCGCGACAGCGTGTCACCACGCGGTGCCCTGGCTTCCTGTGGGATGCCCGGATCGCAATGCTGCCGGGCGTGACGGTGCGCGTGGTCGACAGCTACATCGTTGGCCATGGCCTCCTGCGTGCCACCATCGTGGGCCTGTTCACCATGGCCGATATGCGTGGCGGCGGCGACATCGCACGCGGTGAGCGCATGCGCTACTTCTTCGCCGAGGCAGTCTGGTACCCCGACTGCGCTGCTGCCCAGCCAGGGCGTGCAATGGGAGGCCGTTGATGATCGTTCGGCGAATGCCACCCTGGAGGACAGTGCCTTCTCGCTGACCTTGCTCTTCCGTTTCGACGACGCCAGCCTGATCGATTCATTTCGCGCCGAGGCGCGTGGCGGCATAGTGGGAAAAGTCATGGTCCAGGCACCTTGGGAAGGCCGCTTCTCGAACTACCAGACCCGCGGCGGCATGTTGGTTCCATTTGCAGGCGAGGTGGCGTGGATGCGGCCGGAAGGTCGCAAGACCTTCTTCAAGGGCGCCGTCACACAGCTAAGCCATGAGTTCGCGCCATGATGGCCAGACCGCATTCAACCAATGAGCCGTTGGTGGCACCAAAGCTGGTGTGCTGCCGGTGCTGGCGCTGCACACCGCCGTGAACGCCTGGTCTCTGATGATCCCGGTGATGGTCCTGCCCGCCGGCAGCAACCTGCAGCCTTTTCAGTGGGTGTCGGCATCCTCGTCGGCGCGGCACTGCTGCTCCTGCTGCTGCGGCGGTCCCACACCGCAGGACGGGTCCAGCCGGGGTCCGAGCGTGCCCGGCGCTTTGCACAACCGCAGCCTGTCTTAGACATGCCGTATCAAAGGTTCAACCAAGTGATGGAAAGCTGGAGCACGGTGGCAAACATCACCCACACCAAATAGGGAAGATTGACCAGTGCGACCCAGCGAGCAGGTTGCCAAATGGCGCGCAGAGCCCACACCAGCGTAGCCAGCACCAGCAAGATGTCCACGGCAGCCAGCCCGTTGTTTTTCAGACCAAACTGCAGCGGGGTGAAGGCGGCATTGAACACCAGGTTCAGGCCAAATGGCAGAAAAATTTCCCAGCCAATTCGCTTTTTGAACGCCAAGTACAGAACATAGCCAAAACTGATGGCGATCACCACGTAAAGCACCGACCACACCGGCCCGAAAATCCAGGCAGGCGGGGAGAAAAAAGGTTTTACAAGGCTGGCGTACCAGTTGGCAGAGTCGTTCATCAATTTCTTTCAATTTGCACCGGCGTCGCGCACATCCGGTGATTGATCCAAGGCTAAGCGCCAGGTCCGCAGTCCATGCAGCGCGTCGCCCACCATTTGCTCGAGTCCACGTTGGCGGGTGAATCGGGCGTCAGGATCGTGCAGTCCGAGCAGTCGCTGTGGTGCCTTGACTGCCGGCAATGGCCTGGCAACATTGGCATCAGACCTTGCTGCGTCGCAGGCGAAGTGCATTCCCGATCACAGACACAGAACTGAAGCTCATGGTCAGTGCGGCGATCATGGGCGACAACAGCCATCCGGTTAGAGGAAACAACACACCGGCGGCGATCGGGATCGCCAACGCGTTGTAAAACAACGCAAACAGCAGGTTTTGCTTCATGTTGGCGACCGTTGCTTCCGACAACGCGCGTGCCACGGCGATGCCGCGCAAATCGCCCTTCACCAGCGTGAGTTGGGCACTGTTCATAGCCACGTCCGTGCCCGTACCCATGGCGATGCCCACATCGGCCTTGGCCAGCGCCGGCGCATCATTGATGCCGTCGCCCGCCATGGCCACCACTCGTCCTTCCTTTTGCATCTTCTCCACCAGGATCAGTTTGTCCGCAGGTTTCACTTCACCGTGCACTTCGTCGATGCCCAAGCGCTTGGCCACCGCTTTTGCCGTCGTGAGCCCATAGATCGGAAGAGCG
>JAABQI010000010.1 GCA_011391545.1 Rhodoferax sp. | reverse complement strand
AAAAAATGAAGTCCTGGCCTTTGTTCAGGCCAAGCCGGCCGATGGCGGCGCCGGCGCGCTGGTGGTGCTGCTGATGGCGTCAAGGGCGCCTTAAACGTGGGGGGCGTGGCCTGTGACTGAATCAGGGAAAATAGCGCACGCCATGAGCACTTCGAGCCCCACCGACCACGAACTGCCCCCACAACTCGCCACCCCGCCGGGCTTGTATCGCCATTACAAGGGCGGTTGGTACGAAGTTGTGGACACCGTGCGCTGCAGCGAAACCCTGCAGGCGATGACCCTGTATCGCGCGCTCTACGACAACTTCGGAACCTGGGTGCGGCCGGCAGCCATGTTTTCTGAAACCGGTTTTTTCCTGGGCAAAGATCAGGCCCGTTTTGTTCGACACGACCCAACGACAGTGCCACTGGGCGACCTTCCCACGGCAATTGCGTTGATCGCACACCTGCGTGGACTCGCGCTGTTGCGGTCCATTGAACTCGACACCACATTGCGTCCCCCACCCCCCGTCCCCACCACCTGCTGTGGGCGGGGTTGCAATGGCTGTGTGTGGGAAAGCTACTTCACGGCAATGCATCATTGGCGTGAAGATGCCTGTCGCTTGCTGCAACTGTCTGCTGTGCCCTAGGCCTGCACAGCCGCGCATGACGAAAAAGGAAGGTTCAGCCGCATGACCGATCAATTCATTGAATTCACCACCGACAAGCAATTTGTCCGGCGCGTGCGTGAACTCAAAACGATCGAGGTGATGATCAACATGTACTGTGCCTCACATCACGACGGCGCGCCACGCTGCGCCGACTGCTCGGAACTGTTTGACTACGCGCAGCGGCGACTGCAGCGCTGCGTATTCGGCGACGCCAAACCAAATTGCGCCAAGTGCGTCGTGCATTGCTACACCAGGGACATGCGCGAAAAGATAAGAATTGTGATGCGCTGGGCCGGGCCGCGCATGCTGCTGCGGCACCCGGTGCTGGGCATCCGGCATCTTTTGGCTGACCGCAAACCCATACCCCTGTTGCCAAACAGGCACGCAGACAAGCCACCGACTGAAGATTAACCCGATTGCTGCGCTTCATCGCGCAGGGTTGAGCGTCACCAAGCGCACCAGACATGATCCACCTTGAGCCAGCTTGCGCGCGGCCGGACCATGGAGTTTGACAGGCGGAAACGAAAAAACCCCAGAACATCTCTGTTCTGGGGTTATCCGTTTGGTGCGGCTGGCAGGAATTGAACCCACGACCCTCTGGTTCGTAGCCAGATACTCTATCCAACTGAGCTACAGCCGCTAAGCAGCGTATTCTAGCAACGAAACCCGGCTCTTTTGCCCAGGGTGGCGCTCAAGACCCTGAAAAATGTGGCATTTTTTGCGCTTCCGGCTGGTTGCGCATCCAGTCGGCCGTCTGAAAAAACGACTTGTTCAGTCGCTCGCGCAAGTCAGAAGGCACGCCCGTCTCGGTCATGGCCTGAGCCATGCACGCCAGCCATTGGTCGCGCTCGACCACGCCAATCTTGAACGGCATGTGCCGCGCCTTCAGGCGCGGGTGGCCAAAACGGTCGGTGTAATACTGCGGCCCACCAAGCCAGCCGCACAAGAACCAGAACAGCTTTTGCCGGGCATCGTCGAGCACCGAGCCATGCACCACCCGCAACTCGGCGTAACCCGGCTCCAGGTCCATCAGGTCATAAAAGCGGTCAACCAGGGCTTGCACGCGTTCTTCGCCACCGATCCACTCAAAAGGCGTCTCAAAGGCGGGTTTTTGTTCAATGTTCATACTCAAGAGGCGATCATTACATTCACTTCACTGTGCCGCATTGCGCAGTGTCTGCACCACCGGACGGTTCAGCACCTCGCGCAGGCCCCACCAGCCGGCGGCCAGCGCCAGCACGGCACCGGCCAGCGCGCCCAGCAGCGGCACCCACCATGACACCACCCAGTCGAATTCAAACACGTAGCGCGCCAGCGCCCAGCCCACTGCGCTGGCGACGATGGAGGCCAAAAAGCCGGCCAGCAGGCCGACCCCGGCCAGCTCGATGCGCTGCACCTGGCGCAGCAGGCTGGCGCGTGCACCCACGGCGCGCATGATGGCAAATTCACGGGCGCGCTCCTCACGCGTCGCGCTCACAGCCGCAAACAGCACCACCAGACCGGCGGCCAGGGTGAAGGCGAACAGGAATTCCACCGCGCCAATCACCTGGTCGAGCACGCGCTGAATCTGCGCGATGGTGGCGGTCATGTCAACGCTGGTGATGTTGGGAAACTGGCGCACCAGCGCGGCATCGAAGCCCTTGGTGTCCGGTGCCTTGAACGCGCTCATGTAGGTGGCAGGCACGCCTTCGAGCTCATCCACCGGGTACATGACAAAAAAGTTGGCACGCATCGAGCCCCAATCTACCTTGCGCAGCGAGGTGATTTTGGACACCGTTTGCATGCCGCCCACGTCAAAGGTCAGACTGTCACCCAATTTCAGCCCCAGGGTGTCCGCGATACCCTCCTCCACGCTGATGGCCCCAGCCTCGTTGGCCTGCCAGCGCCCGGCCACCACCACGTTCTGTTCAGGCTGGGTGGCGCTGTTTGAGAGGTTGAACTCGCGGTCCACCAGGCGCTGGGCGCGGTCTTCCTCGTAATCCTCGGGGCTCACGTTGCGCCCGTTGATGGCCACCAAGCGGCCGCGGATCATGGGAAACCAGTCGAACTCGGCCACGCCCGCGTTTTTGAGTGTCTGGGTGAAGTCCGGGCCCTGCTCGGGCATGACGTTGATGACAAAGCGGTTCGGCGCGCCGGGCGGCGAAGCCGCGCGCCAACTGCTGATCAAATCGGTGCGCAGCAGCACCAGCAGCACCAGCGCCAGCAAGCCCACCGCCAGACTGCTGACCTGCACCACGGCAAACGCCGGGCGCGCCGCAATTTGCCGGGTGGCGAGCACCACCGCGGTGGGCGCGGTGGCATCGTTCACGCTCACGCGCAGCAGCTTGACCGCGAGCCAGCTCAAGACCGCGAACAACAGCGTGGCCCCGGCAAAACCGCCCACTGCGATCAGGCCTAATTTAAGGTCGCTGCTGGCCGCCAGCAGCAGGGCGGCAAAACCGAGCACGCCCACGCCCAGCACCATCAGGGAAGCCGGTTTGAGGCCGCCCACATCGCGGCGAATCACGCGCAACGGCGGCACCTGGGCAAGTTGCAGCACCGGCGGCAAACCAAAGGCCAGCAGCAGCGTCAGCCCCATGCCCATGCCGAACAGCACCGGCCAGATACCGGCGGCGGGCAAGGCCGAGTCCACCAGCCCGGCCAGCAGCGCGACAAAACCGTAATGCACCGCAAAACCCAGCAGCACGCCCAAGGCGCTCGCGAGCAGGCCGATCAGCACAAATTCAAAGGTGTAGGCGGCCGCTATGGTGCGCTGGCGCAAGCCCAGCACGCGCAGCATGGCGCAGTCGTCGAGATGGCTGCTAGCAAAACTGCGCGCCGCCAGGGCGACTGCCACCGCGCTGAGCAGGGCCGCCAGCAGCGCCACCAGGTTCAGGAATTTTTCGGCACGGGTGAGCGTGGTGCTGAGCTCGGGGCGGCCGCCTTCGAGCGCCTCGACCCGCACACCACGCACCGCATTCGCATCCACCTGTGCCTGCGCCCAATCGACATAACTTTTCACCGCACGATCTTCGCCTGCGACTGCGAGCCGGTAGCGCAGGCGGCTGGCGGGCTGGATCAGGCCGGTGGCAGCCACGTCGGCCTGATTGATCATGACACGGGGCGAGAAATTCATGAAACCCGCGCCCCGGTCGGGCTCATTGACGATGATGCGCGTCACCTTGAACGCACTGTCGCCCAGCAGCAGTTCGGCGCCGGGCGGAACATTGAGCGCATCGAGCAGCGCGGCATCGACCCAGGCCTCGCCAGGCCGGGGAATGTCGCTGGTCAAGGCACCGGCTGATTCCGGCTGCTCGCTGACGCGCAAGCGCCCGCGCAAGGGGTAGCCTTCAGTGACCACCTTCAGGGCCACCAGCTTGATGGCGCCACCTTGCGCCTCCGGCGCGCGCGCCATGGTGGGAAAGCTCACGTGCTGGGTCTGCTGCAGGCCCAGGGCGCTTGCTTTTTGTAGAAACACCTCAGGCATCGGGTTGTCGCCGACCACCACCGCGTCGCCGCCCATCAACTGGCGCGCATCGCGCTGCAAACCGCCCTTGAGCCGGTCGGCAAAAAAGCCCACGGCTGTGAGCGCGGCCACCGCCAGGGTCACGGCCACCATCAGCAAACGCAGCTCACCGGCGCGCAAATCACGCGTGAGCGAGCGCCAGCCCAATTCGACAAAAGAGATTTTCATGGGGCAACGATAGCGCACTTGGGCAATCACCGACGCCAGGCCGGCCCAGCAACCCGACACGGCGGGCGTGTTTGGACGCGTCAGGTCAGCAAAACTTTGTCGCTGCGAGCCGAGCGCGGCAACCCATGAAGCCCTGGATCGCCACGCCGCTGCGCGTCGCGCGGTGACGGCTCCTGATCGACATCCAGCGCCTGGGCGCGAATACCCGCCAGTTCAGGCTGCAAGATCAGTCGACTGGCTCCGCTGAAGCAGAGGAATCGCCTGTTGGTCGCCCGTCCGATGGTGCACAGGCCCAGACGCTGCGCCACATCGAGCCCCATTTGGGTAATGCCGCTGCGAGACACCACGATCGGCACGCCCATTTGCGCCGATTTGATCACCATCTCGCTGGTCAGGCGCCCGGTGGTGTAGAACACCTTGTCAGCGCCGGACATTTTTTCTTCCGGATTCATCCACATCCAACCGGCAATGGTGTCGATGGCATTGTGGCGGCCCACGTCTTCGACAAAGACCAGCATCTCAGGCCCGCGAAACAGCGCGCACCCGTGCACCGAACCGGACGACTTGTAGGTGGTTTCCTGAAGCCGGATGGCGTTGACGATGCCGTACAGCTCAGACTGAAGCAGCGTGGCCTCTGGCAGCGTGATGCTTTCCACCTCGGCCATCAGGTCGCCAAAAACACTGCCCTGGCCGCACCCGGTGGTGACCACGCGCTTGGCGGTGCGCGCCTCGATGTTGGAGATGCCCTGGCGGGTTTTGACGGCGGCGGCCCCCACTTCCCAATCGACCGTGATGGACTCGACCTCGGCCACGCTGGCCACCAGGCGCTGGTTGCGCAGAAAGCCGAGCACCAGCAGTTCGGGGTGCGCGCCCAGCGTCATGAGCGTGACCAGCTCGCGCCTGTCCACGTAAACCGTGAGCGCGCGCTCGGCCGGGATGGACACGGTGTCGGTGTCGCCAAACTCGTTGACGACCAGCACCTCGCGCGTAAGCGGCTCGCGCGCCTGGGTGAGACGTGGCAGCAAGTTCAGGGCTTCTTGACTGGGTCAGCTGCTGAGGCAGCAGGTGCCGGGGTGACGGCAGGTGCGGCAGGTGCGGCACCTGCAGGGACATAGACAAACGGCCCGGGGTCAACACAAGCGCCGCTCGGGGCAGCAACGGCAGCCACTGCTGCGGCAGGCCTGGCATCGCTGGCCGCCGGTGCCTTTTTGTAATGGGCCACCACCCTGTCCTGCGACTGGCACAGCTTGAAGGCATCCACCTTGCCAGCCCAGGCGGCTTTGGCCGCGGCCTCGGCGGCTTTGGCCTTGGCCTCGTCCGAAGGGGGTGGCAGCTTGGCAAAAGCTGCTGAGCCCAGCACAGCCAGTGCGGCAGCGGCACACAGGGTTTTGATCATTTTTTTCATGGACTTGTCTCCAAGGTCTCAAACACTAACCGGTTTCCCCGTCGGGGTGGCCGGCGCAGCGACAGAGCCGCGTTGCGCCGGAATCTTGCCCGACTTGACGTCGTTGTACCAAAGCTCATGGTGCTCCTTGGCCCAGCCTTCGGTGACATAGCCGGTCTTCATGCCTTCCAGGGCACCTCGGGTACCGATGGTGCCCATGTAGATGTGGCCGATCAAAATGGCGGCAATCCAGAATGCCATCACGGAGTGCACCATGCTGGCAATCTGCATGTCGCTGCGCAGCAGGCCCAGGCCGGGTACCAGCAGGTCGAGCACCAGACCCGAGACCACCACGATCAAACCCGGAATGGTGACCGCCCACCAGAACACCCCTTTTTCTGCGGCGTTGAAGCGATGGGATGGCACTTGCTTGTCGCCCAGCATGCCACCGGCTTTTTTGAGCCAGTTGAAATCAGCCGCGTTGGCAATGTTGTCCTTGACAAAGGTGCCAATCACGATCAGCAAAGACACGGCAAACAGCGGCCCGATGAAGTTGTGCACATTTTTGAGCGCATAGGTCAACCAGCCAAACAGGGTGCTGCCCATCACCGGAAGCAAAAAGAATTTGCCGAAGGCCATGACCAGACCCGACACCGCCAGCGCCACGAAAGCAAAGGCGTTGGTCCAGTGGGCGGCACGCTCAAACGGGGTAAATCGTTCTATTTTTTTGCTGTTGGCCGGGTAGTCGGCGCCGAGCGGTCCCTTGGTAAAGAACATGATGGCCAGCGCCAGCACCGTAATGAGAATCAGGGCGCCGCCATAGGGAATCAGCCAGTTGTTGCGGGTTTGCCGCCAGGCTTCACCGGCATTGGTCAGGCGCGAGCCAGGGTATTGCACAAAGGGCTGGATCAGCACACCCGCTTCGGGGGCCTGGGTGGCTGGCAAGCTGCTGGTGCCCGCCACGCCTGAACCGACCTGGCGCCACATGGGCGCGTTGTTGCCGGGCTGCACCCGGGCGCGCTCGCCGTTGGTCTGGTTGGCGTAGCCGGGCTCCTCGCTGGCATCGGGCTTGACATCCATGATGTTCTGGCTCTGGATGCCGGGCATGGCCGCAGCGGGCGCGGGTGCTGCCACGGGTGCGGGGGCGGATGAAGGTGTGGTTTGGGCCACGGCGCTGCCCCAGCACAAGGCCAGCGCGGCGACAATTGAAAAGGCTATTTTCATGACGGCCTCCTGCTCAGTTCATGCGGCTGTAGTCGTTTTGACCGTACTGACTGCGCGCCTTCAGGTGGGCCTCCCAACTGGCCTTGTCGCCCTGCTTCCAGTCGGGGTTGGCAAACGCCTTGCCCGTTCCTGAGTAGGCCGAACTGCCCTTCGTGCTGGCCTCCAGGGCTTGGGGCTGCTCGCCGCAGGCAGCCAAACCGCCCACCATGACGGCTGCAAAAATGAACTTTTTCATGATTTCGCTCCTTCAGGAGCGGCCACGCCCGGTTGGCCCGCCTGTTTGGACCCATAAGCCGTGCCCCAGCCCCAAACCTCGGCGCCCTTGCCACGGCGCAACACGCGGTTGCGGAAAATGTCGGCCACCACGTCGCCGTCGCCGCCAATCAGCGCCTTGGTCGAGCACATTTCAGCGCAGGCGGGCAGCTTGCCCTCGGCCAGGCGGTTGCGGCCATATTTCTCGAACTCGGCCTGGCTGCCGTTGGCTTCGGGTCCACCGGCGCAGAAGGTGCACTTGTCCATCTTGCCGCGCACCCCAAAGGTGCCCGCCGACGGAAACTGCGGCGCGCCGAACGGGCAGGCATAGGAGCAATAACCGCAGCCGATGCACACATCCTTGTCATGCAGCACCACACCCTCGTCGGTGCGGTAAAAACAGTTGACGGGGCACACCGCCATGCAGGGCGCATCGCTGCAATGCATGCAGGCCACCGAGATCGATTTTTCACCGGGCACACCGTCGTTCAAGGTGACCACGCGGCGGCGGTTCACACCCCAAGGGACTTCGTGCTCGTTTTTGCACGCGGTGACGCAACCGTTGCATTCAATACAGCGCTCTGCATCGCAGACAAATTTCATACGGGCCATGTTTAACTCCTAACAATTACTTCGATTGACATCTGCCGGTCATTGCGAGACGCGTAGCGACGTGGCAATCCAGGACTTAATGGATTGCCGCGCTACGCTCGCAATGACGACAGTCGCGGATGCCATGTTCACGCACGCTCGACGTTGCAAACAGTTGTCTTGGTTTCCTGCATCATGGTGACGCTGTCGTAACCATAGGTGGTGGCGGTGTTGATGGCTTCGCCGCGCACGATGGGCGCCGCACCCGACGGGTAATAGGCCAGCATGTCGGCGCCCTGCCAGCGCCCGGAAAAGTGGAACGGCATGAACACTGTGTCGGGCCCGACGCGCTCTGTCACCATCGCCTGCACATTGAGGCGGGCGCCGGTGGGTGTCGACACCCAGGCGCGTTCGCCGTTGCGAATGCCCTTGTCGGCCGCCACCTTGGGGTTGATCTCGATGAACATCTCCTGCTGCAGCTCGGCCAGCCAGGGGTTGGAGCGGGTTTCCTCGCCGCCGCCCTCGTACTCGGTCAGGCGCCCCGAGGTCATGATGAACGGGAACTTCTCGTGCACCTTGTCGGCCACCGCCTTGTCCTGCACCGTCTTGTACAGCGTGGGCAGACGCCAGAAGGCTTTCTTGTCGTCGTGCGTCGGGTACTTGGCCACCAGGTCGGGGCGAATGCCATAAAGGGGCTCGCGGTGTTTCGGAATGGCGTCAGGGAAGTTCCACACCACGGCGCGCGCCTTGGCGTTGCCGAACACATGGCAGCCGTGCACCTTGAGCACCACGCGCTGGATGCCGCCCGACAGGTCGGTTTTCCAGTTCTTGCCTTCGGCCGCGGCTTTTTCGGCGTCGGTCAAGTCGTCCCACCAGCCGAGCTTCTTGAGCAGCACATGGTCGAACTCGGGGTAGCCGGTGGTGATGTCGGCGCCCAGCGAGTGCGAACCGTCTTCGGCCAGCAGGTTGACACCGTCCTTTTCCACACCAAAATTGGCGCGGAAGTTGCCGCCGCCGTCCATCACGTGTTTGGAGGTGTCGTACAGGTTGGGTGAACCCGGGTGCTTGAGCTCGGGTGTGCCGTAGCAGGGCCATGGCAAGCCAAAATAATCGCCGGTAAAGTCGTAGCCGGTTTCCTTGTCCGTGCCGCCTTTGGCACGCAAGGTTTTGATGTCAAACAAATGCATGTTGCGCATGTGCGCCTTCAGGCGCTCCGGGCTCTGGCCGGTGTAGCCGATGGTCCACGTGGACTTGTTGATTTCGCGCAGGATGTCTTCCGGCGCCGGCTCGTCCATGCCGCCCACCTTTTGCATCTTGTAGTTGACCGACAAC
>JAABQI010000009.1 GCA_011391545.1 Rhodoferax sp. | reverse complement strand
ATGTGTCAGCACGGCCCGTGAAAAAGGAAAATATGCCATGAAACCGATGAAACCTGTCTCGGCTGAACGCTTGCCCGAACTGCTCAGGCGCATGCCCAAGGCCGAGTTGCACATGCACATCGAGGGCTCGCTGGAACCCGAGCTGATGTTTGCTCTTGCCCAGCGCAATGGCCTGACCGTGCCCTACCCGGACGTGGCGGCCCTGCGCCGGGCCTATGTGTTCAACAACCTGCAGGAGTTCCTGGATGTGTACCACGCGGGCACGCTGGTGTTGCGAGTCGAGCAGGACTTCTATGACATGGCCTGGGCCTACCTGCAGCGCGCTGCGTTGGATAACGTGCTACACACCGAGATCTTTTTCGACACACAAACGCACACCGGCCATGGCCTGAGCGCCGATGTCGTCATCAACGGCCTGCACCGAGCCTGCGCCGATGCGCAAGCGCAGTTGGGCCTGAGCGCCTCATTGATCCTGTGTTTTTTGCGTCATTTGTCTGAGGCCGAGGCATTTGAGGCGCTGGAGCAGGCGCTGCCACTGCGTGACAAGCTGGTCGGCGTGGGCCTGGCATCGAGCGAGCAAGGTCACCCGCCGGAAAAATTCGCCAAAGTGTTTGCCAGGGCGCGCGGCCTGGGCTTTCGGCTGGTGGCGCACGCCGGTGAAGAAGGTCCGCCAGCCTACATCTGGAGTGCGCTGGATGTGCTGAAGGTTGAGCGCATCGACCATGGCGTGCAGGCGCTGCGCGACCCGGCGCTGGTGGCGCGACTGGTGCATGACGGCATACCGTTGACGGTGTGCCCGCTGTCCAACCTGAAGCTGCGGGTGTTTCCCAGCCTGACTGAGCACAACCTGGGCCGCATGCTGGAAGCCGGGCTGGTGGCCACCGTCAATTCAGACGACCCGGCCTATTTTGGCGGCTACATCAATGAGAATTTCACCCAGACGTTTGCCGCCTTGGGGCTGACCGCGCAACACGCTTACCAATTGGCGCACAACAGTTTTGCGGCCAGCTTCATTGACGCGTCGGCCAGTCGGGCTTTTCAGGACCGCCTGGCCGAGGTGTTTGAGAAGTTTGACTGAGCCAGAGCTCGCGCCGGTTAGCGCGCGGGCACCCAGAGCTGCAGGCGCGGCAGCATCAGGCGGTAGGGCGCCAGCAGCACGGCGGCCATCAGCCACTTGATGCCGAGGTCGCCAGCGGCCAGCGTCAGCCAGTTCATGTCGGAGCCGGCAAACGCCAGAAAAAAGAAAATGCCGGTGTCGACCACCGACGCGATGATGGAGCCGATCAACGGCGCTTTCCACCATGACATGGCGCGCAGCTTGTTGAAAGCCGCAATATCGAGCATCTGGCCGACGATGAATGCCACGCCCGAGGCGACGGCGATGCGCCAGGGCGCCACCGCCAGCGACACCAGCACGGCAATGGCAAAACCGGTCCAGGCCACGCGGCGCGCGGCACTCACGCCAACCGCGCGGTTGGTCAGGTCGGTCACCAAAAAAGCCACTGGGAAGGTGAAAGCGCCCCAGGTCAGCCAGTCGTTGATGGGAAATTGCACCAGGTAATTGGAGGCAACGATAACGATCAGCATGGCCAAAATGGGGCGCCAGAGCTTGATGAGAGGGATTTGCACGGAATTTTTCATGCCTGAATTATCGCAGCAGAGCGGTCGCCATCGTCACTGCGAGGGAAGCGCGGCAGTCCATGACTCCTGGACTTCATGGATTGCCACGTCGCTGCGCGCCTCGCAATGACGAATCCGGCTGTCATTGCGAGCGCAGCGCGGCAATCGATGAAGTCCATGCTCGCCAGGAATTTAAACTTGGGTAAGCTCTACCCCCATGAAAGCCTACCGCGCCGCCATCCTTCGTTTTGCCACCGACTGTGATCCAGGCCAGTCCGCCATTTATGAACAGGACGGCCTGCTGTTGGTCGGCGTCAACGCGCAGGGCCGCCAAGTCGTGCAGGCGGTCGGGCCCTACCGGGAACTGCGCACCCGTTTTCCGGATATTGCCATCACGCATTGGCCTGAGCGCATCATCGCCCCGGGTTTTGTCGACCTGCACAGCCACTACCCGCAAACCAACGTGATCGGCTCGCCGGCCGAGGGGCTGCTGCCCTGGCTGGAACACTACACCTTTCCGGAAGAAAGGCGCTTTGCCTCACCGGACTACAGCACCGAGGCGGCTCAATTTTTCATCGCGGAATTGTTGCGCAACGGCGTCACCACCGCGCTCACCTTTGCCACCTCGCACCCGGCCTCGGTCAACGCCTTGTTCACTGAGGCGCAAACGCAGCGCATGCGCCTGATCACCGGCCTGTGCCTGATGGACCGCCACGCCCCGGCTGATGTGCTGAACCAGGCTGCGGCCAACGGCGGGCTTGACGCCACCGAGCAGAGTCTGCTCGACACCGAGGCGCTGATCCGCCAGTGGCATGGGGTCGATCGGCTAGGCTACGCCATCACGCCGCGATTTGCGCCCACCAGCACCGACGCCCAGTTGCGCGGTGCCGGCGAGTTGGCCGCCAGCTACCCGGAGGTGTGGATCCAGTCGCATGTGGCCGAGAACAAGCTTGAGATCGCCTGGGCGCGCCAACTCTTTCCGGCATCACGCAGCTACCTGGCCACCTACGGCGACTTCGGCCTGCTGCGCCACCGCGCCATCTATGCTCACTGCATCCATTTCGACGACGATGACCGCGCCCTGATGCGAAACACCGGCGCCGCCGCTGCGGTGTGCCCGACCAGCAACCTGTTTCTGGGCAGCGGCTTTTTTGATTACGCCGGTGCCGACCGGGTCGGCTTTGACTACGGGCTGGCCAGCGATGTCGGCGGTGGCACCAGTTTCAGCCCGTTTCACACCATGCTGGCGGCCTACACCGTGGGGCGCGAGGGTCAGACCAAGACCGGGCTGTCCTTGTCGCCGCAACAGCTGTGGTGGCAGCACACGGCCGGCGCCGCGCGGGCGCTTGGTCTGGCCGGCGTGGTGGGCAATCTGCAGCCGGGCTGCGAAGCCGACTTTGTGGTGCTGAACCCGCAGGCCACCCCGCTGCTGGCGCGCAGGACAGCGCTGGCGACCAGCCTGGATGAACTGCTGTTTTCGATGATCGTTCTGGGCGATGACCGTCTGGTTCAGCAAACGGTCATTTCGCAGGCCATTCAGGCACGCTAAAGGGGGAAAACCTTAATTGCCGCCCACATGGAGCTGGTATTTGGCGCCGTTCGAGAACGTGCAGGTGCCGGCGCCCTGGTACGGTGTGCTCATCTGGTATTCGCAGGACATGTAGGTGCCTCTCGGGCTGAAGGCGCTTGCCACGCCGCGCCGTTGGTCATTGGAGACACGCGTGGCCTCACCCGTCAATACTTCGCCCAGGTAGTTCACCTGAAACTGGCCCTTGCCGGTCATCATGTTGGTGACCGTGCCTGTCACCACCCCGGTCGGGGTCGCCAGATCATTGGCGGGATACAGCTTCGCACTCAGCACCTGAGGCATTGCGCCAACGCTTGGGCCGGGCATGGGTGAGCCTGGTGGCGGCAGCACATAGGGTTGGTACACCACATTGCCGTCCGTGCCGCGCACGGGGACCACATAGCAACCCGAAACAAGCGCGGCAGCCAGTGCCAGCGCCAGTGTTGTTTGAGCGAACTTCATGGCAACTCCTTGAAAAAAATGCTTGACGGAACCGGATGCCCATCAACATCAAAACTCTAAGCCAGCCGCGCAAGCAGCACTTGATTATTCGCATCAAGATGCCAATTCGGGGCGGTCACAGCCCATGGTCGGTCATTGCGACGGTGTATTTGCATACCGTTTGGCGTATGCTTGTGTGGCACGCTGCGCCTGACTCGATGAACACCCCAACTGCCACCCCTCAACTGGTTTTCATGGCCCGCGGCCTGACCAAGGTCTATGGCGAGGGCGAAACCGCCGTGCACGCCCTGCGCGGCGTTGACCTGGACATCGTGCGCGGCGAATTTGTGGTGCTGCTCGGCGCCTCGGGGAGCGGCAAATCGACCCTGCTCAACATTCTGGGCGGCCTGGACTCGGCCACCAGCGGCTCGGCGCGCTGGACCCATGCCGGCGACACCCACGAGCTCATTGGCGCCGACGACGCCGAGCTCACGCGCTACCGGCGCGAGCACGTGGGCTTTGTTTTCCAGTTCTACAACCTGATCCCGAGCCTGACAGCGCGTGAAAACGTGGCGCTGGTGACCGACCTCGCCGAGGACCCGATGAAACCCGAGGACGCGCTGGCGCTGGTGGGCCTGGGCGAGCGCAAGAACCACTTTGTGTCGCAGCTCTCGGGCGGCGAACAGCAGCGCGTGGCGATTGCGCGCGCCATCGCCAAGCAGCCCGAGGTCTTGCTGTGCGACGAGCCCACCGGCGCGCTGGACTGCGCCACCGGCATCATGGTGCTGCAGGCCATCGAGCATGTGAACCGCGAACTCGGCACCACCACCATCGTCATCACCCACAACGCGCCCATTGCCGACATGGCCGACCGTGTGCTGCGCCTTGCCGACGGCCGCATCGTCGAGACCCGCGTCAACGCGCACAAGGTGGCGGCGTCAAGCCTGAACTGGTAAGCCATGAAAGCCATCCACATCAAGCTCTGGCGCGACCTCACAAGGCTGCGCGCCCAGGTGGTCACCATTGCCGTGGTGGTGGCGATTGGCGTGGCCGGATTCGTCGGCATGTTCTCGGTGCACGAATCGCTCAAGGGCTCGCGCGACGCGTTTTACCAAGATAACCGGCTGGCCGATGTGTTTGCCAATGTCAAGCGCGCGCCGGTGCAGTTGCGCGAGCGGCTCGCCGCGCTTGACGGGGTGGCCGAGGTCAAGCTCGACGTCGTCTTCGACGCGCAGGTCGACCTGACCGGCGTGGTGGTGCCGGTGACCGGGCGCTTCATCGGGCTTGACCTGGCCCGCGTGCATGCCGGGCGCCAGGGGCTCAACGCGCTCACGCTCAAACGCGGGCGCTGGCCCGAGCGCAACAATGTGCTCGAGGCACTGGTCAGCGACCGTTTTGCCGCGGCGCGCAGCCTGAACCCCGGCGACAGCGTGCACGCCATCCTCAACGGCAAGCGCGAGCGCGTCTTTCTGGTGGGCACGGTGGCCTCGCCCGAGTATGTGTTTGCCTCGCAGGGCGGCGCGCCCGACGACCAGCAGTTTGGCATCTGGTGGATCGACAGCGCGCGCATGGTGGAGGCCTTCGACATGCAGGGCGCCTTCAACCAGCTGTCGCTGCGGCTCGACGCTGGCATGCCGGTGGCACCGGTGCTTGAGGGTGTTGACCGGCTGCTGACACCCTATGGCGCCATCGGCGCGGTCGGGCGCGACAAGCACCTCTCCTCCAAGATCGTGGCTGACGAGCTGTCGCAACTCAAGGTGATGGGCACCGTGCTGCCGTCGATCTTTCTGGCGGTGGCCATGTTCATTCTCAACGTGGTGCTGAGCCGCCAGGTGGCCACCCAGCGCAGCCAGATTGCCGCGCTCAAGGCCCTGGGTTACAGCGACGTCGCCATCGCCTGGCACTACATCCAGCTGGCGCTGGTCATCGCCGGGCTGGGCGTGCTCGCAGGGCTGCTTCTTAGCGTGCTGATCGGGCGCCTGATGCTGGGCCTGTACGACGAGGTGTTTCGCTTCAACACGCTGGCCTACGTGACCGAGCCCTGGCTGATCCTGACCTCGCTGCTGATCGCGGCCAGCGCCGCCGCTTTAGGCACCTGGACCGCCATCCAGACCGTGGTCAGCCTGACCCCGGCGCAGGCCATGCAGCCGCCGAGCCCGCCCGCCTTCAAGCCGACGCTGATCGAGCGTCTGGGCCTGGGCCAATGGGTGAGCACCGGCACCATGATGGTGATCCGAAATTTCGAGCGCCGCCCGCTGCGCGCCGCCTTCACCGTGACCGGCATTGCGCTGGCTGTGGCGCTGCAGATTTCGGGCGCGTTCTGGCTCGATGCCATCGCGCACATCGTCGATGTGCAGTTTCGCCAGGTGCAGCAGGGCGACGTGCTGGTCAATTTTCAGCGTCCGGTGCCGCTGCGCGTGGTGCAAGACCTGCAGCGCCTGCCTGGCGTGATGGCCGCCGAGCCCTACCGCACCGAGCCGGTGCGGCTGCGTTTGCGCGGCCGCAGCGTTGACACCGCGCTCATCGGCTACCGCTCTGATGCGCAATTGATGCGCGTGGTGGACGAGCAGCGCGGCGCGGTCGCCATGCCGGCGCATGGCGCGGTGCTGTCGGCGCTGCTGGCGAACGAACTTGGCGCGCGCGTGGGCGACCGCATTGCGCTGGAGTTTCGGCTGTGGAACCAGGTGCACACCGAGGTTGAGGTGGTGGACATTGTGCACACCATGTTCGGCAATCTGCTGTTCATGAACCTGGCCGCCATGAACGCGCTGGCCCGAGATGGAGAGGGCGTGGCCGACGCCGTGCTGAAGGTCGACCCACAGGCCATGGGCGCCTTCTGGTCGGCGGTCAAGTCAGCCCCGGTGATCAACTCGGTGTTCGACAAGGCCGGTTCGCTGGCCAACTTCAACAAGACCACCTCGCGCAACATGGGGGTGTTCAGCGCCATCCTCACGCTCTTTGCGGTGGCGATGGCGGTCGGTATCATTTACAACTCGGCACGCATCTCGCTGTCCGAGCGCGCCTGGGAGCTGGCCAGCCTGCGCGTGCTGGGCATGACGCGCGCCGAGGTGTCGGTGCTGCTGCTGGCCGAACTGGGCGCCGAACTGCTGCTGGCGCTGCCGATCGGGGCGGCCACGGGCTTTGGGCTGGCCAGCCTGATGATGCAGTTGATGTCGTCGGACAGCATCGATTTTTCGGTGGTGATCGAGCCGTCCACCTACGCCTCGGCGGTGCTGATCGTGCTGGCCGCCGGCGTGGCCAGCGCGCTGCTGGTGCGTCGTCAGATCGACCATCTTGACCTGGTTTCTGTCTTGAAAGTACGCGAATGAACAATAAGAATGGCTGGAAAAAGGGCCGGCGATGGCTGGTTGCGGCCTTGCTGCTGGCCGCTGCGGCGGCGCTGATCTATGCCGTGTACCGACCGCGCCCGCTCATTGTGGAGGTCGCCACGGTCAGCACCGGCGCCTTTGAGCAAACCATCGAGGAAGACGGCCGGCTGCGCCTGAAGCACCGCTATGTCATCACCGCGCCCACTCAGGCCGCCTTGCTGCGCCCCACGCTCAAGGTCGGCGACGCGGTGCGGGCCGGCGACGTGGTGGCGGAGCTGGAGCCGGCGGCGCCACAGATGATCGATGCGCGCACGCGCACCGTGTTGCAGCAGCGCGTGGGCAGCTTTGATGCCGCGCGCCGTGCCGCGGCAGCACAGGTGCAACAGGCGCAGACCGCGCTGGCGCAGGCCACGCTCGAAGCCGAGCGTGCTGGCCGGCTGGCGCAGGACAACTTCATCTCTGCGTCGGCGCGCGACCAGGCGCAGCTGGCGCGCCAAGCCGCGCAGCAGGCGCTCGAAGCAGCCCGGGCCGAGCAGGGCAGGGCCGACTTTGCGCTGGCCGAAGCCCGCGCAGCCTTGGCTCGCGCCGAGCCCGCAGGCAACGGGCAGGCCACGGGTCGCTGGGCGCTCAAAAGCCCGGTCGACGGCCAGGTGCTCAAGCTGCACCAGGACAGCGCGGTCACGGTGACGGCGGGCCAGCCGCTGCTCGACATTGGCAATACGGCGGTCGTCGAGGCGGTCATCGATGTGCTGTCGGGCGAAGTGCGGCAGATACAGCCCGGCGCTGCGGTGCAACTCTCCTTGGGCAGCGGCGCGCCAGCGATCGGTGGGCAGGTCACGCGCGTCGAGCCGGTCGCGTTCACCAAGGTGTCGGCGCTGGGCATCGAGGAGCAGCGTGTCAACGTGATTGTCGATCTGGCGTCGGCCAGCCCCGATGCACAGCGCCTGGGTGATGGCTTTCGCGTCGATGCCCGCATCACCGTGTTCAAGCAGCCCGATGCCTTGCTGGTGCCCACCGCCGCGCTGGTGCGCGATGGCGCGCAGTGGCGTGTTTTTGTGGTCGAAGCCGGCCGGGCCCGTGGCAGGGCGGTGCAGTTGAACGACCGCAATGCCGACGTCGCCTGGCTCAAGGAAGGCCTGCGCGAGGGCGAGACTGTGCTGCTTTACCCCGGCAGCATGATTGCTGACGGCCAGCCGGTGCGCTTGCGCAACGGGCAGAAAACGCCTGGCTAGTTCACCTGGCCGGCTTGCCGGGTTTGCTCCAGCAGGGCCATGATGGCAGCGGCGTTGGCCTGCACAAAACCCTGCAGGCGGGCGTGGCCTTCAAGGCCCTCACCCTTGGGCGTGTAGAGCACGACCACCGCAGCGTCGTCGCCCCGCCCCAGCAGGCGGTAAAGGGCGCCATAGGCTTTGGCGAGAACATCGCTGGAGGTGAGCTTGCCGTTGACCCAATAAACTTGCCAGACCGTCAGGCGCGCGGTGTTCGACAGGCCCGCCGAGGACTGGCGCAGCTCAGCCACGCGCAGCGTGAGCGGCGCGCCGTTAAAGCTGGCAGTGCTGGTGCCGCTGGACACCTGCGCCCACTGCGGATCCTTGGATGTGACCAGGACATTCTGCGAGCTGACGAGTTTGCGGCTGTAGTCCTGCTGGCGGTAATACCCCAGGTACAGGCCCACCTTGTTTTCGGCGGCGGCGTAGCTGGCATTGAACTCGGCTGACGGGTTGACAAAGGCCGGCTTGAAGACGGCAACCGGCTCGGGCGTGAGCGACCAGGCCGGCGACAGCATGGCGGGTGCCGCCAGTTGGGGTGCGGCTGCGTTGTTGGCGGCATCCAGCGCCGAGCGACCCAGCAGCGGCGCCGCCACCAGCAGCGCCACCAGCACAGCCGCCAACGCAAAACGGGGCGGCGCCGATGGCTGGTTGTGCAGCCCTGATTTTTGCAGCGTGACGCTGTCGATATCGGCAGCGCTGACGCTGGGCTCGGGTTCCGCCCAGCGCGCGCCGATCAGGAACATGAGCAGGATCACCACGCCAAAAAACAGCCAGCCGTAAATCAGGTGGTCCACGCCGGTGGCCAGCGTGTTGCCCGAATAATGCCCCAGCATCACGATCATGTAGGCGCGCAGCCAGTTGGCGATCACCGGGACGATGATCGAGACGAGGATGAACAACACGCGCCGCTGTGTGGACTGGTAGTTGAGGTAGGCAAACAGCGTGCCCACCGTGACTGAGGCAATCAGGTAGCGCACGCCGCT
>JAABQI010000008.1 GCA_011391545.1 Rhodoferax sp. | reverse complement strand
CTTCGTGGTGGTCAAGGCCGACCACGGCACCCACGAACTGGGCATCGTCACCGTGCGCGATGGCAAGGACATGCAGGCCCTGCAGGAACGCATCCAGAGCCTGACCAAACGCAGCAAAAAACCCTATCTGCCGCATGACTTCATGGTGCAGGAGGGCGTGCTGACGCAAGAGCGCGTCAACGATGCCGTGGCCGAACCGGTGGTCTATATGATGGACCGCTATGTGGTGGGCGGCTTCTACCGGGTCCACGCCAACCGCGGCATCGACGAAAACCTCAATGCCCCCGGTGCCGGTTATGTGCCGCTGGCGTTCGAGCACAGCACCCAGTTGCCGCAGCCCGGCGTCAAACCCGGCGCCAGCGTGCCCAACCGCTTCTACATGTACGGTGTGGTCGGGCGCTTGGCCATGCTCGCCGCCAGTTACGAGCTGGAAGCCACCGACCCTGACGCGCAGGATTTCGAATAGCCTGCGTTTCTGACGCAAAATAGCGTTCCCTCACGACACGGAGCCCGGCGGCCTGACACGCCCGGGTGACTATTTGGCAACTTCTCAATCATCACTTCGCGCACTGACCCTGGGTGCCATTGGTGTGGTCTATGGCGACATCGGCACCAGCGTGCTGTACGCCGTCAAGGAAGTGTTTGGCTCCGGTCATGTGCCCTTCACCACCGACAACGTGATGGGCATTTTGTCGATCTTTTTCTGGACACTCACGGTCATCATCTCGCTGAAGTATGTGACGCTGGTGCTGCGCGCCGACAACAACGGCGAGGGCGGCCTGGTGGCCATGCTGGCGCTGGCCTCGCAGTCGGTCAGGCACAAGCCGCGCCTGCGGCGTGTGCTGCTGTATGTGGGTATTTTCGGCACCTGTTTGTTTTATGGCGATGGCGTGATCACCCCCGCCATTTCCGTCTTGTCCGCCGTGGAAGGCCTGGAGGTGGTGTCACCCAACTTCAAGAAGGCGGTGATTCCGCTCACGCTGCTGATTTTGTTTGGCCTGTTCGCCGTGCAAAAACGCGGCACCGCCGACATCGGCAAGTTTTTCGGACCCATCACGCTGGTCTGGTTTGCCAGCATTGCGGTGCTGGGCGTGTCGCACATCGTTCACAACCCCGAGATTCTGTGGGCGCTCAGCCCGCACTACGCGCTGGCTTTCATGTGGGCCGAGCCGCTCACCACCTTCATCATTCTGGGTGCGGTGGTGCTGTGCGTGACCGGTGGCGAAGCGCTGTACGCCGACATGGGACACTTTGGCAAAAAACCGATCCGCCTGGCCTGGTTTCTCATTGTCATGCCGTGCCTGACCTTGAACTATTTTGGGCAGGGTGCCCTGCTGCTGAGCAACCCCGAGGCGGTCAAGAACCCGTTTTTCATGATGGCCCCAAGCTGGGCTCTGCTGCCGCTGGTGGGCCTGGCCACGCTGGCCACGGTGATCGCCTCGCAGGCGCTGATCACCGGCGCGTTTTCTGTCACCAAGCAGGTCATCCAACTGGGTTACTTGCCACGTTTTCAGGTGCTGCACACCAGCGTCAAGGAAACCGGTCAAATCTACATGCCGTTCGTCAACTGGGGCCTGTTTGTGCTGATTGTGCTGGCGGTGGTGCTGTTCAAGTCGTCCAGCAACCTGGCGGCGGCCTACGGCATTGCCGTGACACTCGACATGCTGATCACCACGGTGCTGACCTTCTTTGTGATCCGCTACGCCTGGGGTTACCCGCTGGCGCTGTGCCTGGCGGCGACCAGCGTGTTTTTTGTGGTGGACCTGGCTTTTTTCAGCTCCAACCTGCTCAAGCTGGTCGACGGCGGATGGTTTCCGCTGCTGATCGCCGGCGGCGTCTTCACGCTGATGCTGACCTGGAAGGACGGTCGGCGCCTGCTCAACAAAAAACTGGCCGCCGATGCCATTGACCTGACCAGCTTCCTGGAAGCCGTGTTTGTCAGCCCGCCCACCCGCGTGACGGGCACCGCGGTGTTTTTGACGGCGGCGCCCGGCACCGTGCCCAACGCCATGCTGCACAACCTCAAGCACAACAAGGTGCTGCATGAAGTCAATCTTTTTGTCACGGTGGTGAACCATGAGGTGCCGTGGATCGGCATGGACAAGCGCATCGAGCTTGAAGCGCTGGGGCACGATTGCTGGCAGGTGGTGGTGAACTATGGCTTCAAGAACGACCCCGATTTGCCGCGCGCCCTGCGGCTGATGAAAGGCCGTGGGTTCGAGCTGGATCCCATGAGCACCAGCTATTTCCTGAGCCGCGACACCATTGCACCCGCGCTGAGCAGTGGCATGGCACACTGGCGGGAAAAACTGTTTGCCCAAATGCACCTGAATGCCAGCGGAGCAGCCAACTTCCTCAAGTTGCCCAGCAACTCGGTGGTGGAATTGGGCAGCAAGATTGAAATTTAACTACCTGATACTTTGTGGGACAGACCTTCAGCTCTGTCCCCAACTGAATAGGACCCCCAATGCACCTGTTATTCATCGCCGACCCGCTCGAATCCTTCAAGATATACAAGGACACCACCTTTGCCATGATGCGCGAGGCGCAGGCCCGTGGCCACCAGATCAGCGCCTGCGAGCCCAAGGACATCATGTGGCAGCGCGGTGGGCCGGTGACCGCGTTTGTGCGCGACATCACGCTCACCGGCGACCCGGTGCACTGGTTCAGCGCGGCGCAGCACAAGCCCGACGAGCGCGGGCAAGCACTCAAGGACTTCGACGCGGTGGTGATGCGCAAGGACCCGCCGTTCGACCCTGAATTTTTCTACGCCACCCACCTGCTCGAGCAGGCTGAGCGCGAAGGCGCGAAGGTGTTCAACAAGCCCCGCGCCCTGCGCGACCACCCCGAAAAGCTGGCTATTCTGGAGTGGCCGCAGTTCATCGGCCCGACCCTGGTCACGCGCGACGCGCAGGACATCCGGCGCTTTCATGCCGAGCACCATGACATCATCCTCAAGCCGCTCGACGGCATGGGCGGCACGGGCATCTTCCGGGTGAAGGAAGACGGGCTTAACCTGGGCGCCATCATCGAAACGCTCAACCAGGACGGCGCCCAGACCGTCATGGTGCAAAAATTCCTGCCCGCCATTGCCGAGGGTGACAAGCGCATATTGGTGATTGGCGGCCAGCCCGTTCCCTACTGCCTGGCGCGTATCCCGCAGGGCGGTGAAGTGCGCGGCAACCTGGCCGTGGGCGGCAAGGGCGTGGCGCGGCCCTTGAGCGCGCGCGACCGTGACATTGCCGAAGCCATCGGCCCGGTGCTGGCCCAGCGCGGTTTGCTGCTGATGGGGCTGGACGTGATCGGCGACAGCCTGACCGAAATCAACGTCACCAGTCCGACCTGCTTCCAGGAGATCTTTGACCAGACCGGCTTTGATGTCGCCGCCATGTTTGTGCAGGCGCTGGAGGCGGCGGTTGTGCCATGAACCCAAGCCATCCGCACCACCGTTCGGACCTCGTCCGCATTGCCACCCACGCCATGTCCGAGCGCGGGCTGGAGCCAGAATTCCCGGCGCGTGTTGATCGCGAGTTGGCAGCCATCACCGGGCCCGGCAGCGCGGTCGGGCCGGATATCCACGACCTGACGGCTCTGCTGTGGTGCTCCATCGACAACGACGATTCGCGCGACCTGGACCAGCTTACCGTCTGCGAGCCGCTGAGCCAAGGCGTGGTCAGGCTGTGGGTCGCCATCGCCGATGTGGACGCGCTGGTCAAAAAGGGCAGCGCCATCGACGAGCACGCACTCACCAACACCACCTCGGTGTACACCTCGGCGCGCATTTTCCCAATGCTGCCCGAACGCCTGTCCACCGACCTGACCTCGCTCAACCTCGCTGAGGATCGGCTGGCGCTGGTGACCGAGATGGTCTTCAACGCCGACGCCTCGCTGGCCGGTGCCACGGTGTACCGCGCCACGGTGCGCAACAAGGCCAAGCTCGACTATGACGCCGTCAGCGCCTGGATCGACGGCGACAGCCCGCTGCCAGCTGCAGCGGCAGCCGTGCCCGGCATGGGGGCGCAACTTCGCACCCAGGACGCGCTGGCCCAGCGCCTTCGGGTGCGCCGGCGGGCAGAGGGCTCGCTGGATCTGGAAACCTTTCAGCCGCGCGCCGTGTTTGAGGGCGAGCAGGTGGTTGATATTCGCCAGCAAGTGCAAAACCGCGCGCGTCAGCTGATCGAGGAAGTGATGATTGCCACCAACGGCTGCACCGCGCGTTACTTGACCGGGCGGGGCCGCGCCTCACTGCGGCGCGTGGTGCGCTCGCCCGAGCGCTGGCAGCGCATTGTGGCCGTAGCCCAGGAATACGGCGAAACCTTGCCGAGTGAACCCGACTCCAAGGCACTGGAGACTTTTCTGGCCAAACGCCGCTTGGCCGATCCGCTGCGTTTTCCCGATCTGTCGCTGATCATCGTGCGGCTCATGGGCTCGGGTGAATATGTGGTGGAAACGCCGGGCGGTTCGCCCACCGGTCACTTTGGCTTGGCCGTGCGCGACTACACCCACTCCACGGCGCCAAACCGGCGCTTTCCTGACCTGATTACCTCGCGCCTGCTCAAGGCGGCGCTGGCAGACCAGGCAGCGCCGTATTCCAACACTGAACTGGCCGACCTGGCCCGACACTGCACGCGCCAGGAAGATGCCGCCCAGAAGGTTGAGCGGCGCATGCGCAAGTCAGAGGCGGCGCTATTGCTGGAGTCGCACGTCGGTCAACACTTTGACGCACTCGTGACCGGCAGCACCACCGACGGCATCTGGGTGCGCATTTTCACGCCACCGGCCGAGGGCAAGCTGGTGCGCGGCCAGACCAGCCTCAAGGTTGGCGACAAAATCCGCGTCAAGCTGGTGACGACCGACGTAGAACGCGGATTTATCGACTTTGTGACCACCCATTGAGCCTTCCGTCACGCGCCAAGCGCGTGAAACCGACCCAGATCGGTGCTCTGGCGAACAGAGCATCAGACAAGTTGTATTTATGCGCCGGAGCCTGAAGCACCGGAAGCTCAAGCGCTTGAGTTCAAGTGGGTATGATTCGCCCCTTCGCGAAAGTTGTTCCTGATGTCCTCCCCCTCCCCCAATACCGGCCTGAACCTGGCCCAGCAGGAAGCTGTTAACTTCCTGCATGGCCCCTGCCTGGTGCTGGCCGGCGCCGGCTCGGGCAAGACGCGCGTCATCACCCACAAGATCGGCCGTCTGATCCAATCCGGAGTGGCGGCCAAAAACATCTTTGCCATCACCTTCACCAACAAGGCTGCGGCCGAAATGCGCGAACGCGCGCGTGGCCTGATCGGCAAGGCGGCCAAGGACGCGGTCATCTGCACCTTCCACGCCCTGGGGGTGCGCCTGTTGCGCGAGGACGGCGCGGCGCTCGGCCTGAAAGCCAACTTTTCGATTCTCGACAGCGACGACGTCAACAGCATCCTGAAAGACGCCGGCGGCAGTGTGGATGCCGCCACCGCGCGCAGCTGGCAATGGACCATCAGCCTGTGGAAAAACCAGGGGCTCAACGCGGCTGCGGCAGCGGCCCAAGCCAGCAACGATAGCGAGCGCATCGTGGCGCGCGTGATGGCGCACTACGAGGAACGGCTCACCGCCTACCAGAGCGTGGACTTCGACGACCTGATCAGCCTGCCGCTCAAGTTGCTGCAAAACCACGAGCATGTGCGGCAAAAGTGGCAAAAACAGGTGGGGCATATTCTGGTGGACGAATACCAGGACACCAACGCCACCCAATACGATCTGCTGAAATTGCTGGTGGGCGGCAAGGACCCGGCACAGGCCCGCTTTACCGCCGTGGGCGACGACGACCAGTCGATTTACGGCTGGCGCGGCGCCACGCTCGACAACCTGAAGAAACTGCCGCTTGATTTCCCGGCGCTCAAGGTCATCAAACTGGAGCAAAACTACCGCTCCACGGGTGCCATATTGCAGGCCGCCAACAACGTGATCGGGCCCAACCCCAAGCTTTACCCCAAAAACCTGTGGAGCGACCTGGGCGTTGGTGAACCGGTACGGGTGGTCGACGCCGACAGTGAAGAACACGAGGCCGAGCGCACCGTGGCGCGCATCCAGAGCCTGCGCGCCAGCGGCCTGAACCAGGCCGGGCCACAGTTCAAGGAATTCCGCGACTTTGCCGTGCTTTACCGCGCAAACCACCAAGCCAAGACGTTTGAGAAAGCCTTGCGCAAGGCGGCCATTCCCTACAAGGTCTCGGGTGGCACCAGCTTTTTTGACCGCGCCGAGATCAAGGACCTGTGCGCCTGGTTTCGGCTCTGGATCAACAACAACGACGACCCGGCATTTTTACGCGCCGTGACCACGCCCAAACGTGGCATTGGCCACCAGACGTTGGCGCACCTGGGCGACTTTGCCACCAAATACCGGGTCAGCATGTTCGAGGCGCTGTTTTCCAGCAGTCTGGGCAGCGTGGTCTCGGGCAAGGCGCTGGGCAGCCTGCACGAATTCGGCCGCGAGATCAACGACCTCGAATTCCGCGCCCGCCACACGTTGGGGGCGGAGGCCGCCAAAACATTCTTGCTGGACTGGCTGAAAGACATCGGTTTTGAGAAGTACCTGCAAGACGGCGAAGACAGCGAAAAAGTGGCCGCTGCGCGCTGGAGCAATGTGCTGGACTTTTGCGACTGGATGAGCGGACGCTGCGGCGGCCAGATCGACGATGCGGCCGGCGTGAGCACGGCGGGCGAGGTCAAGTCGCTGCTCGAAGTGGCACAAACCGTGTCATTGTTGTCCACCATCAGCGAGCGCGAGACTGATCAGAACGTGGTCACGCTGTCGACCCTGCACGCCGCCAAGGGCCTGGAGTGGCCGCATGTGATGCTGGTTGGCGTGACCGAGGGCATGTTGCCGTTCAAACTGCGCGACAACCCGGATGACGCCACGACAGGCAAGGAATCGACTGCTCAGCGCGCCCAGGCACAGGAGGCCGCCAGCGCCACCCTGACCAGCCACCTGCAGGAAGAGCGCCGCCTGATGTACGTGGGCATCACCCGCGCCCAGCGCAGCCTGGCCGTGAGCTGGACGCGAAAACGCAAAAAGGGCCGCGAGATGATTGCCGCCCAGCCCAGCCGCTTCATCGCCGAGATGGGGCTGGATCAGAACACGGTAAAGGAAGACCCGCGTGAAAAGCTCAAGGCCTTGCGTGCCGAGTTTGCGCAGAAGGCATTGGATGGCGCGGCAGCGCGGGCGCTGGTGCGCTAATGCCTGCGCGCTAGAAATCAGCCCGCAAGCCGACAGAAAACAAGGTGTACCTGCTGTCAAAACGCTCGGCCGTGCTGCTGTTGTAGGTCACGGGAATGTCGTTGAAAAACAGGTTGCTGGTGAGTTGGGTTCGGGCGAATAGCGTCACCCGCGGATGCACACGGTAATCAGCTTGCAGCGCGACATTGTGATTTTTGGTGTAGGCCTCTTGGCCTCGGCTATTCAGGATGTCGTCAACCAGTTCACGCTTGACCACATGAAACAGGTAGCCGGCTTTCAGGGTCCAGGGACCACTGCGCCAACTGCCGTTGACACCCGCCTGAAAAAAGGTGCCGCGCCAAGCAATCTCATTGGCCACATCCACGCCATACGCACCACTGCTGTCGTAAAACTGCTGGATCACGGCACCAGAAACATTGCATGGCGGGATCAGCGTGCCGTAGATGTTGTTGCCATTAAAAGCCACGTTGTAGTCGCAGCCATTGCGCGTGGTGGTAGCAGACAGGGAACCATACGAAAGCTGGCTGCTGCCCACGCCCATGTTCACACTGACATCGGCCGCCGGGGACAGGTTCCAGGTGCCGATCACATCGGCCTGCAATTGCCGATCTGATGGATCTGTGATCTTGACCGTGTTGAGCTTGGCTCCTGGCACCACGACAGCCGACGTGGACTCGGTCGAACTTGCAAAGTTGCCCCAGGCCGACAAGCGCATCGCCATGGCGGGCACATTGCCAGCCGGCTCCAAAAATCGGTACAAACCCGACAACTGCCAACCGGTGTAGTCAAAAGAATCCGACGTGCTGCTCACCGTGCGCTGCCACAAGCCGCCAGAAAGCCACTTGCCCTCCCCCACACGCAGGGCGCCCGTCAGATAGCCGCCGTGGTAGTCGCCTGCCCTGGTGCCCGCAGTGACCGGGTCGTTTTCGCGCACGTTGAACACGTCCAGCGACTCATTCATGTGGTCGGTGCCCAGTTCCAGATAACCACGGGGGGCGATCTGTTCCGGAATAGCCGTCAGGAAGACGTCCAGCGGCGCAGCCATGACGGGCAGCATGGTCCCAATCACGCCCGCCGCCGTCATCAGCCGGGCCGCACTCACTTTGAATTGCCGGGCAAGAGAAAAACCAAAGTGAGGCTGCATGCAGAACAGTTTACTTGACCAGATTGATGTAGCCTTCCAGCCCGTTGCCGGTGACTGGCACGGGGGTCGTTGCATTGCCGTTTGAGTCGATCACAGTGGGCACCTGAACCGTCAGCACCGGGAACGCACTGCCATCAGCCTGGCGCAACGGCAGTTGCGTCACCACAATCTTCACCTTGTATTTGCCGCTCAATCCGTACATGCCGGTAAAGTCGTTGCTGACGCCGTTGATGGCGTAGTTAACCACATCACCGAGGACGACGGTACTCACGGCATTGGCCGCCGTTGACAGGGTATTGGTCACATTGGCCACTGAGTCGGCAAAACTGATGATGGCCTTGGTCTTGCCGTCACCCGACACGCCATACACCAGCGCATTGGTAATTGCCGGTATCGTGACCTGGATGCTGCTGCCGTTCTTGGTCACAAGGGCATTTTCAATGTAGGCACTGGCTTCGCCAAAACCTGCTGGTGACGCTTGCGTGATGGACACTGCGGCCTCAAGGGTTTGACCAGATGCCAGTGCAAAACTGCCGTTCTCGGCCAGATTAAGCTTCAATGCGGCTGTATTGGACATGGGCCACTTCACAGCGATGCCATCCACCGACTGAAACTGCGCCATTGAGTAACTGGTGGTCGTTGTGCCATCGCTCAAACTCAGGGCATTGTCTTTGAGATACAGGTAGTTGCCTGGCACCACGGGTACGCTCGCGTCACCCATCAGGGTGATGTCGTCGAAGTAGTATTCCTGCCCGCTGGTGACAACCTCGGCATCCGGGGTAATCGCAATCACTGTATAAGCTTTGGTTGAATCCACTGCACTAAAGTCCCAAGTCACAGTGCTCCAGGTGTTGGCAGGTCCGGTTGGCGCACTGG
>JAABQI010000007.1 GCA_011391545.1 Rhodoferax sp. | reverse complement strand
TGGATCGTCAGCAAGGAGATGCTCGCCGGCGTGATGCCCGATATGCGAGACGCCTGCCCCAGCGTTTCAGGCTTGTGGCGATTCAGTTTATGCCGCGCCTCGATGCTCAGCGCCGCCACTTGCATGTAGTCCAGGTCTTGCGGCAGCTTGAGGTTTTCATAATGGGCAGCGCGCACCACATCGTCTTTTTGGCGCTCGATGTAGCCCGAGTATTTGGACGCAATTTCCACCTGCTCGATGACAGTTGCCACCAATTCAGGGGGCATGGATTGCCGCGCCGCGCTTTCCATGGACACAGCGTTTGGACTTTGTGTAGGGTCAAGGTCTGTGTGCGGTGCTGACGTCGGGTTCAGCGGGCTCGCAATGACGACACTACCGTCATCGCGAGGAGGTACGACGTGGTGATCCATTTCCCCGGGGTTAATTGATGTTTCACGTGAAACATCAACTGAAAACTCCGGCGCAGCATACCTGCCGCCGTCCAGCGACATCAGCGCGGCGTAGCTCACGCCAGGGCGGCGCAGCAGTTCAGCCAGGCTGTATTCGTGCTCAATGGCTTTGCCCAGCACGCGTTCAGACTCGGCTACCGCCAGATTTTTGGGGCTGACCCAGATCGAGCGCAGGCGTTCTGTTTCACGTGAAACAGCGTCCCGCTTCTGGTTGAAGGCTTGCCAGCGAGCGTCATCGACCAAGCCGAGCTGGCGTCCTGTCTCGGTCAAACGGGCGTCGGCATTGTCCTCGCGCAGCTGCAGCCGGAACTCGGCGCGGCTGGTGAACATGCGGTAGGGTTCGGTCACGCCCTGGGTGATCAGGTCATCGACCAGCACGCCGAGGTAAGCCTCATCGCGCCCCGGCAACCAGATGTCGCCGGCAAATGAGATAGCGCCAGCCGCACTGGCCTGCGCATTGCCGCCTCCCATGGCGCGCACCTGCAGCGCGGCGTTGATGCCGGCAAACAGGCCTTGCGCCGCCGCCTCCTCGTAACCCGTGGTGCCATTGATTTGCCCGGCAAAAAACAGGCCGCCAATGGCCTTGGTCTCAAAGCTGCTCTTGAGCTGGGTCGGATCGAAGTAGTCGTATTCGATGGCGTAGCCGGGCCGCAAAATGTGCGCATTTTCCAGCCCCGGCATCGAACGAACCAGCGCGTACTGGATGTCGAATGGCAGGCTGGTGCTGATGCCGTTGGGGTAATACTCGTTGGTGGTCAGGCCTTCGGGCTCCAGAAAAATCTGGTGGCTGTCCTTGTCGGCAAAGCGGTTGATCTTGTCTTCGACGCTGGGGCAATAGCGCGGGCCCACGCCCTCGATCTTGCCGGTGAACATGGGGCTGCGGTCAAAGCCGCTGCGGATGATGTCATGGGTGCGCTCGTTGGTGTGCGTCATCCAGCACGACATCTGCCGCGGGTGCTGCTCGGGCCGCCCCATGAAGCTGAACACCGGCATCTGCGGGCTCATGCCACCGGGCATGCCGTCACCGGGCTGCTCGGTGCATTGGCTGAAGTCGATCGTGCGGCCATCCAGCCGTGGCGGTGTGCCGGTTTTCAGGCGGCCCTGCGGCAACTTGAGTTCTTTCAGGCGCGCGCTCAGGGACACGGCGGGTGGGTCGCCGGCGCGCCCGGCGGCGTAGTTGTTGAGCCCGACATGGATCTTGCCGTCCAGAAAGGTGCCGGCTGTGAGCACCACGGTGCTTGCCCTGAAACGAATACCCACCTGCGTGACCGCGCCCACCACCCGGTCGCCTTCCACCATCAGGTCGTCCACCGCCTGCTGAAACAGCCACAGGTTGGGCTGGTTTTCCAGACGCGTGCGAATGGCGGCCTTGTACAAAATGCGGTCGGCCTGGGCACGGGTGGCGCGCACCGCCGGGCCCTTGCTCGAGTTGAGAATGCGAAATTGCACACCGGCTTCATCGGTGGCCGACGCCATGGCACCGCCGAGTGCATCGACTTCCTTGACCAGATGCCCTTTGCCAATGCCGCCGATCGACGGGTTGCAGCTCATCTGCCCCAAGGTCTCGATGTTGTGGCTCAGCAGCAGCGTTTTGCAGCCCATGCGCGCCGCGGCCAGTGCGGCCTCGGTCCCGGCGTGGCCGCCGCCGACGACGATGACATCGAAATGTTGTGGATAAAGCATGGTGGTCAATCGGAATGGGGCAAATCAGGCCATTTGCCGGGCGGGCGTGCAAGCAAAGGCTGGATTTTACCGATGCCTGCGAAAAGCGCACGGCAGCTGCTGGCATAGGCAAAATTCAAGCCGCATCAGAGGCACAATTCAGACATCGTCCATTGACTCCCCACACACAGGAATTCCCCATGGCCTCTGGAAAAATACTCGTCGCCCAGGGCGGCGGCCCTACTGCCGTCATCAACCAGTCGCTGGTGGGTGTGGCGCTTGAAGCGCGCCGCTTTGCCCACATTGGCCACATCTATGGCGCGCACCACGGCGTGCGCGGCATCATCGATGAAGACTTTGCCGACCTCACGCAGGAGACCAGCCACAACCTGGAGTTGGTCGCCAACACGCCTTCAAGTGCCCTGGGCTCCACCCGCGACAAGCCCGATGAGGCCTATTGCCGCGAAATTTTCAAGGTGCTGCAAGCGCACAAGATCGGCCACTTTTTCTACATTGGCGGCAACGACTCGTCTGACACGGTGCGCATCGTCAGCCAGCAAGCGCGCGCGGCCAACTACCCGCTGCGCAGCATCCACATTCCCAAAACCATCGACAACGATCTGGTCGGCAACGACCACACCCCCGGCTTTCCATCGGCGGCGCGTTTTGTGGCGCAGGCGTTTGCCGGCGCCAACCTGGACAACGCGGCCCTGCCCGGTGTTTACGTGGGCGTGGTGATGGGACGCCATGCGGGCTTTTTGACTGCAGCATCGGCATTGGGCAAAAAATTTCCCGACGACGGCCCGCACCTGATCTATCTGCCGGAGCGCACCTTTGTCATCGCGCAGTTTCTGGCCGATGTCAAGTCCACCTATGAGCGTTATGGCCGCTGCGTGATTGCCGTCTCCGAGGGCATTCACGATGCCTCTGGCACACCCATCGCGGCGCTGCTGGCCAAGGAGATGGAGCATGACGCGCACGGCAATGTGCAGCTATCCGGCAACGGCGCGCTGGCCGATTTGCTGTGCGAAGAGATCAAGTCCAAGCTGAAGATCAAACGCGTGCGCGGCGACACCTTTGGCTACCTGCAGCGCTCGTTCATCGGCTGCGTGTCTGATGTCGACCAGCGCGAAGCCCGTGAAGTGGGCGAAAAAGCCGTGCAGTTTGCCATGTGGGGGCAACACGATGGCTCGGTCGCCATCAAGCGCACCGGTTTTTACTCAGTCGATTACGAACTGCTGCCACTGGACGCCGTGGCCGGCAAAACCCGGGTGATGGAAGACGAGTTCATCGCCCCCAGCGGCACCGACGTGACCGACGCCTTTCGCATGTACCTGCGCCCGCTGCTGGGCTCGGGCATGCCCGACGCCTTCCGGCTGCGCCACCACCCGGTGGACCGTGTGCTTAACAAATGAGCAATCAAGCATGAAACTCCTGATTTTTGCGGGCAGCACGCGCGCCCAGTCCTACAACCGCCAACTGGCCAGAGTCGCTGCCGACCTGGCGCGACAGGCCGGGGCCGAGGTGACGCTGCTGGAGCTCTCCAGCCTCGACATTCCGCTCTACAACGCCGACTTGGAAGCGCGTGGCACACCGCCCGATGTGATTCGTCTGAAGCGCCTCCTGTTCGAGCATCCGGGCTGGATCATTTGCTCGCCAGAATACAACGGCAGCTATACAGCGCTGCTGAAAAACACGCTCGACTGGGCCTCCAGCCCGGTCAAGGGTGACCCCGACTGGAACCAGGGCGACAAGGCCTTTACCGGCAAGGTTGTTGGGCTGCTGGCCGCTTCGCCGGGCGCTTTGGGCGGCCTGCGCTCGCTGCAACACCTGGCGCCGTTGCTGAGCAACCTGCAGTGCTGGGTGGCGCCGCAGCAATTCGCCCTGGGCCTGGCGGCCAGTGCCTTCGATGCCGAGGGCCAACTGCAGCTCGACAAGCAACGGGAAGGTGTTGCATCGGTCGTCAAGCAAGTTCTGTGGGCGGCAGAGCGCCTGATGCCGTAAATCGCAGGCGTCGACAAAACCCGTTGATGGCAAGTTGAACTGCGTCAAGGTAGCATCTCGGCGCTGGCTGGACATGTCGATCCCAAGCCACCTCTACAGGAATTTCATGAAGCTTTACTACTCCCCCGGCGCCTGCTCATTGGCGCCGCACATTGCGCTGAAAGAATCAGGCCTGGCCTTTGAGGCCATTGCCGCACCCACCAAAACCCACAAGCTGCTCGACGGCACCGATTACTACACCATCAACCCGCTGGGTTATGTGCCCTTCCTGGTGCTCGACGATGGCCGCACGCTGCATGAGGTGCCTGCCATTTCACAATACATCGCCGACCAAGTGCCTGACACGCGACTGGCCCCGGCCAACGGCAGCTGGGAGCGCTACAAGCTGCAGGAATGGCTCAACACCATTGGCACCGAGCTGCACAAAGGCTTTTCGCCCTTGTTCACGCCCGGCATGCCGGCCGAGGCCAAGGAGATCGCCAAGACGCGGTTGGTATCGCGGCTGAACTGGGTCAATGGCGAGCTGGCCGGCAAGCACTACCTGATGGGTGACACCTTCACCGTGGCCGACGCCTACCTGTTCGTGGTGGTGGGCTGGGGTCGATTGGTGGGGGTGGACATCAGCGGTCTGGCCAACCTGAGCGCCTTTGTGGCCCGCGTCGCCGCGCGGCCCGCCGTGCAGAACGCGCTGCGCGCTGAGGGTTTGATCAAATAAGGAAGAACAAAGCGCGCATTCACACACAAAAAAGCCGCTGGATTCAGCGGCTTTTGAACGGGCACATGTGACTCAAATTAATATTTGAGTTGCATTCTTCTCAACTGTTCCAACGTAATCGGCGGCATCTCGCCACGCTGTTTGATGCCATTCATGTCCCACTTGTTGCCTTCACCCACAACCCAGGCGTTCACAATTTTGAAATTGGCAGCGCGCTCAGCCTCGGTTTCACCCAGGTACTTGTACATGTTGCCGGGCTTGCCCTTGGCATAGGGGTTGGTGCCATCGTCCAGACGGCGCATGAGGGCACCTGTGGAGTTGCCGTTGACCAGTTGCAGCAAATGCTCATAGGTGTCGCTGCGCGGGCCGACCTTGGCCTTTTTGTATTTCTCCTCGTCCAGTTTGAAATCGGCCATGGAGGGCGCATCCGCAGTGGCTGCATGGCACTCGGCGCAGTATTTCTTCAATAAAGGGGCCATGTCATTGCGATAAGTCACATCGGCTGCCATGGCAGGCAAAGCCACAACGGCACCGGCCACAACGGCCAACAGCTTCAATTTCATCATCTTCATCTCCTTCTGGTTAAAAAAACTCACTCCGGCTTGGCAGCCGTGCTACTGAACAACTCTGCTGGACCCGGGCCTTCAGGCTCCTTGTGGGCGATTGCGAAATGGCATTCGATGCAGGTCTTGCCATCCACCTTGGCTTTGGCGTGGCGCAACTTCGCTCTTTCAGACTGCAGATTCGGGTCCATCTTGTCGTCCCGATGGCAACTACGGCAGGTGTGTGAGTCGTTCGCCTTCATCTCTCGCCAGATGTTCTGCGCCATGTGGGCGCGCTTGGCTTCAAACTTTTCCGGGGTATCGATGGACGGTGAAATGTAGGTGTAATACAGATCCCTGGTCGCCTTGATCTTGGCCCACACCAGCGGCCCCGGCTCGTGCGGCACATGACAGTCGGTACAAATGGCACGGACCCCGGTGCGATTGGTGTCGTGAATCGTGCCTTTGTACTCGGCAAAGTTGTAAGACATTTCGTGACAACTCACACAGAACTCCTCGGTACTGGTATGCGCCAGAACGTAAGCACCCGAAATGCCGACAGAGACCGAAAAGATAGCAAGCCCGACCAGTCCACCAAGAACCAGTTTCCAGTGTTGACGAATCTTCTTAAGAACTTGACTCATCTTAAGCAATGACCTGAAAGGACCGCTTAACGCGACAAGATGTACTTGACCAAATTCTTGACCTCCGCATCGTCTTTGGCTTTGATCTTCTGATGCTCTTCCTTGACACCGTCAATTTCAATGGTGGGTGCGGTGGTCAGGTGCGTGAACAGCTTGGCTTCAGCATCCGCCTTGCCCTTGTATTTGGTCGCCGTCACTTTATATGCCGGGCCATCCTTTTTCTTGTCGACGGAGTGGCACTTGGCACACTTGTTGGACAAGAGCAACGCGTCGGCAGCAGCCACGTCGACGGCCTGGGCTTGTGCAGCCAAAGCGCCGCTGGTCAAACCAACGGCCAACAAGGCACGCAAAAAATGAGAAAACTTGACATGGTTCATGAAAATCCTTTGGCACAATTCGTAGCTTAAATAAAACTTAATGTTTTCATGCCGTGATAGTACCCTAACCCAAAAGACCATTGGTCCTATTCTTTTGATTTGAATCAATGAACCCAGGGTTTACGGATCACGGGTGAGCGCAAAAGAAAATTCCTGGCTTCATAAAGACTGGCAAAGGGCTTCATGCGGACCCGTTTTGTCATTTCGGTTAGCATCAAGCGATCATTTCTTTACTTTTCTGGCACCAAAGCACCTTCGCAGTGTCTGCCATCTTTTTGATCAGATCATGATTTTCAACAAAGCCAGCACCGACTCAAGCGAAAACCCTCTTGTCGTTCATCCCACAGTCGCTGTCGCGCCTGTCACCGTGCCGCATTACCTGGAGTCCACCTACTGGTGGGCCTACACGCACCCTAACGCCGTGCGCGTGTTCGAGCGCCAATGGCTGGTCAACCTGATTTTGTGGGGCAACTTTTCACGCTTGCGCGACCTTGCCCTGCAGGAAATGGGCGAGGTGATCACCGGTGATGTGCTGCAAGTGGCATGTGTCTATGGCAATTTCACCGAACACCTGGTGCGCCGCCTGGGACCCCAGGCGCATCTGAATGTGATTGACGTGGCGCCGGTACAAATTACCAACCTGCACGCCAAGCTGGGCCAGCAAAAACAGGTGACGGTGTTACAACAGGACTCTTCCGCCTTGACCTTTGACGATGCCAGCCATGACGCTGTGGTGGTGTTTTTTCTGCTCCATGAACAACCCGCCGAGGTCCGACGCAAAACCATTGCAGAGGCCATGCGTGTCACCAAACCCGGCGGCAAAATTGTCTTTGTCGATTACCACAAGCCCAAAGCCCTGAACCCTTTCCGGTACATCATGGTGCCCATCCTGACCACACTGGAGCCATTTGCCATGGATTTGTGGAACGGTCAAATTGCCGACTGGCTGCCGTCAAGCTGTAAAAACCTGAGCATCGACAAGCAAACCTATTTTGGCGGCCTGTACCAAAAGGTAGTCATCACCCGTTGATCTCACATTAAATGGCCCGCGCGGCGTGTCGTAAGATAATCTGGCTTTTGATTCTGCGACCGCACTGCTCTTGAACACCACTCCATCACTGACTTTTACCAAGCTTGGTTGCACCAGGGGTGGACGGCAACTCTTCAAGAACGTTGACTGCCAGCTCGAAGCCGGTCGCTGGCTGTATGTGGCCGGTGCCAACGGTGTCGGAAAAACCAGCCTGCTGCGCATGGTCTGCGGTCTGGCTTCCATTGAAGCCGGCGACATTCTCTGGAACGGCACCCCCATTCATGCGCAGCGCGAGGCCTACCGGCAAGACCTTTGTTACCTCGGTCACTTGAACGCCCTGCAGGAATCCATGACGGTCGATGAAAACCTGGCTTTCACAACAGCGCTGGGCGGCTTTTCCCCTGACAAATCACAGACACAGGCGGTCTTGACGCGCTTTGGCTTGCGCGGGCGTGGCAAACAACTGGTGCGTCACCTGTCACAAGGGCAAAAGCGCCGCGTCGCCCTGACCCGGCTGGCCTTGAGCCCGGCAAGACTCTGGGTGCTCGATGAGCCCTATGTGGCCATGGACGAGGCCGGTATTGGCTTGCTGGCCGACTTGATCGCCAGTCACCTGGACGAGGGTGGGCTGGCGGTGCTGACCAGCCACCAGCGCGTGCCGATTGGCAATGTGCCCGCGCAAATGCTGGAGCTCCAGGCGCCATGAGCAGCGCCGTGAAACCCGTCGGACTGGGGTTTGTGCTGCTGGCCGTGCTGAGGCGCGAGATTTCTTTGGGCATGCGACAAAAGGGCGAGGTACTGACGCCCCTGGTGTTTTTTGTTGTCATCGCCAGCCTGTTTCCGCTCGGGGTCGGGCCTGAATCCGCCTTGCTGCTGCGCATGGCGCCCGGCGTCTTGTGGGTCAGCGCCCTGCTGGCCGCCATGCTGTCGCTGCAGCGCATGTTTGCCACCGATTACGCCGACGGCTCACTCGAACAGATGGCGCTTTCAACCACGCCCCTGGCCCTGCTGGTGCTGGCCAAAGCCTTGGCCCATTTTTTGCTGGCGGGGCTGCCGCTGGTGCTGATGGCACCGGTGCTGGGCCTGCAATTTGGTCTGGACTTCCGGGCCCTGGGCATCCTGATGCTGTCGCTGCTGTTGGGCACGCCAACCTTGAGCCTGATTGGCAGCATTGGTGCGGCCCTGACCTTGGGCGTACGTGGTGCAGGGGTTTTGCTGTCACTGTTAATCTTGCCGCTGTATATTCCGGTGTTGATTTTTGGTGCGGGTGCGGTTGAAGCTGATGCGGCAGGCCTCGGCATTGGTGGCCACTTGTCACTGATGGCGGCTTTGCTGGTGCTCTCGCTCTTTTTCTCTCCCCTGGCTACGGCGGCCGCTTTGAGGATTTCCCTGGAATGAAAACACGCACGATTCATTGGTTCAAGTTCTCTTCACCCCAGAACTTTTACTTCTTGGCAGGAAAGATGTGGCCCTGGTTTGCCGCGCTTGCCACAGTGCTGGCACTGGTGGGCCTGTGGATCTCATTCTTTGTGGCGCCCGTCGATGCCCAGCAGGGCCAAGGTTACCGCATCATTTTTGTCCATGTGCCGACCTCACAGATGTCCATGTTCATCTACCTGGTGATGGCGGGCTGGGCGGGTTTCGGGCTGGCCTTCAACACCCGCTTGTCAGGCATGATGGCCTCCGCCTTGGCGCCCACCGGCGCGCTGTTTGCCTTCTTGTCGCTGGTCACCGGCGCGCTGTGGGGCAAGCCGATGTGGGTCGCATGGTGGGTGTGGGACGCACGGCTGACCTCCGAATTGATTCTGCTGTTCTTGTACCT
>JAABQI010000006.1 GCA_011391545.1 Rhodoferax sp. | reverse complement strand
CGCAGCCTGTGGCCGCTGGACCTCGACACGCTGGTGGCTTCGGTGAAAAAAACCGGCCGCTGCGTCATCGTGCACGAGGCCACGCGCACCAATGGCCTGGGCGCTGAGCTCTGCGCGCTGATTCAGGAGCATTGTTTCTACCAACTCGAAGCCCCCATCGAGCGCGTGACCGGCTGGGACACACCCTACCCGCATGCCCAGGAGTGGTCTTATTTTCCGGGGCCTGCACGCGTTGGCGCGGCCCTGCAACGCGTGATGGAGGCTTGAGATGACCATACAAACCATCAAGATGCCCGACATTGGCGAAGGCATTGCCGAGGTCGAACTGGTGGCCTGGCATGTGCAGGTGGGTGACAGCGTGGCTGAAGACCAGATTCTGGCCGACGTGATGACTGACAAGGCCACAGTCGAAATTCCGTCGCATGTGGCCGGCGTTGTGCTGTCGCTCGACGCCGCCGTGGGCCAGGTGGTGGCCGTGGGCACCGAGATCATTCACATTGAGGTGGAGGGTGCCGCCGGCAATGAGCCGCCAAGGCCTGACAGCCTATCACTTGATAGCCCCGTCATTGCGAACGCAGCCAAGCAATCCATGACTGCCGGACTACATGGACTGCCGCGCTCCGCTCGCAGTGACCAAATCCCTGTCCAGGGTCCGGGCGAGATACCGACGCCCGCGCCAACAACGGCTCATCCTGTCATCCAAATTCCCCCGCGCCTTGATGCCACGGCTGGCAACAAACCCGTCGCCGCGCCAGCGGTGCGGAGCCGCGCCTGGGAGTTGGGCATTGAACTCAGCAGCGTCACTGGCACCGGTCCGGCAGGCCGCATCACGCAGGCCGACTTGGACGCGCACGGGCGGCAGCGCGGCACAAGCCAGACCAGCGCGCATGCCGATGAGCGCTATGCGCAGCGCACAGCAGAAGAAGTGATCCCCGTGATTGGCCTGCGCCGCAAGATTGCGCAAAAAATGCAGGAGGCCAAGCGCCGCATTCCACATTTCACCTATGTCGAGGAAATCGACGTGACCGAACTCGAGGACCTGCGGGCGCGCCTGAACGCCCGCCACGGTTCAAGCCGAGGCAGGCTCACGCTGCTGCCGTTTTTGATCCGCGCCATCGTGCTGGCGGTGCGGGATCACCCCGAGATCAACGCCCGTTATGACGATGAAGCCGCCGTGGTGACGCGCTTTGCCGCCGTGCATCTGGGCCTGGCCACGCAAACCAGCGGTGGCCTGATGGTGCCGGTGATCCGGCACGCCGAGACGCTCGACCTGTGGGCCTGCGCCGCCGAAATATTGCGTCTGGCAGAAGCTGCCCGCAGCGGCAAGGCAACGCGCGAGGAACTGAGCGGCTCGACCATCACCGTGACCAGTCTGGGGCCGCTTGCCGGCATCGCCCATACCCCCGTGATCAACCACCCCGAAGTGGCCATCGTCGGTCCGAACCGCATCGTCGAGCGGCCCATGATCAAAGGCGGGCTGGTGGTGGCGCGCAAGATGATGAACCTGTCAAGCTCGTTCGACCACCGGGTGGTCGATGGCATGAACGCGGCTGAATTCATCCGGCAGGTGCGCGATTATCTGGAGTACCCGGGAACGCTGCTGCTGGACTGAACGCCATTCAAAGGGCATTGCTGATCGGTGAATTCACTGCGACCCGGTTGACAAAGATCAGGGTAAACCCTTATTGCAACCCTTACACTTTGCCAAAGTCTTCGACGCATCGATGGCTGAACCGCAAACCTGAGCCTGGAAGGCAACCGCAATGAATAACTCGTCTTTACCCAAACTAGTGCCATCGGCCATTGCTATCGGCATCGGTCTCTTGATCTGGTTTGGCATCCCGGTGCCAGAAACTGTCACCCCTGAAGCCTGGCATCTGCTGGCCCTGTTCATCGGCACCATTGCCGCCATCATCGGCAAAGCCATGCCCATCGGCGCGCTGTCGATCGTCGCCATTTCCCTGGTCGCCATCACCGGCGTGACGCGCCCGGGCAAACCGGAGGGCGCCATTGCCGATGCCCTGAGCGGCTTTGCCAACCCCCTGATCTGGCTGATCGCGATTGCGGTGATGATTGCCGTGGCCCTGACCAAGACCGGTCTGGGCACGCGCATCGGCTACTACTTCATTTCTCTGTTCGGCAAGAAAACCCTCGGTGTGGCCTACGGTCTGGTGTTGTCCGAACTGGTGATTGCCCCCGTGACGCCAAGCAACACGGCACGCGGCGGCGCCATCATCCACCCCATCATGCGCTCGATTGCCGACGCCTTTGGCTCGACCCCGGAACTCGGCACCTCGAAAAAAATTGCCCGCTACCTGGCGCTGGTCAACTACAACACCAACCCCATCACCTCGGCGATGTTCATCACCGCCACGGCGCCCAACCCGCTGATCGTCGACCTGATCGCCAAAGCCACCGACTCCGCCATCAAGATCACCTGGGGCCAATGGGCCCTGGCGGCCCTGCTGCCCGGGCTGGTGATGTTGCTGGTGATGCCGCTGGTGCTGTATTTCCTGTTTCCGCCCGAGATCAAGAACACCCCCAACGCCAAGGAGCTGGCCCAAAGCGAACTCGCCAAATTGGGACCTGTCAAAACCTCTGAAAAAATCACCCTGGGGGTTCTGGGCCTGATGCTGCTGATGTGGGCCAGCGTGCCGGCTTTTCTGTTTGGCCCGGCCTATGAGATCAATGCCACCACCACCGCCTGGATCGGTTTGTCGCTGTTGCTGGTGACCGGTGTGCTGGAGTGGGACGATATTCTGAAAGCCAAAAGCGCCTGGGACACCTTGATCTGGTTCGCGGCGCTGGTCATGATGGCCACATTCCTGGGCAAGCTGGGTTTGATCACCTGGTTTTCGCAGTCGATTCAAACCGGCATCAGCTACTGGGGCCTGAGTTGGATGGCCGCAACTGCCATTCTGGTGGCGATCTACTTCTACGCGCACTACTTCTTTGCCAGCACCACAGCGCACATCACCGCCATGTTCGCCGCCTTCTTCACCGCCGGTGTGGCCCTCGGTGCGCCACCCATGCTGCTGGCCCTGGTGCTGGCTTTCTCGTCGTCGTTGATGATGTCGCTGACCCACTACGGCACCGGCACCGCACCCATCATTTTTGGCTCGGGCTACACCACCCTCAATGAATGGTGGGGCGCCGGCCTGGCCATGAGTGTGGTCAACCTGCTGATCCTGGTGGTGGTCGGCGGTGTCTGGTGGTCTGTGCTGGGCTACATCTGAGGCCTTTTTCAAGGCCTCACTTGCGGGCTTTCAGCCTAGCCCTTTTTGCCCATCACCAGCAAAACGCCACCGACCACGATGGCGCCAATGCCGGCCCACAACGGCACATTGACCGTTTTCTTTTCCTGCACGGTCATCTCGAGCGGCCCCAATTTCATCGCCGTGGTGTCCTTGGTGTAACTAAAGCCACCATACATCAGCGCCAGGGCGCCCAAAACGATCAGAACAACACCCACCAATTTCGTTGAGTTCATGGAACAACCTCGCATCAAATGTCATCCGAACCCCAAAGCCGACGGCTTCAAGGCGTGTGACATACGGAATATTAGAGCACGGCAGCGTGAGCAACTGGTTGATCAGATCAATGCGCCTTGTCCCAGTTCGGCCCCACACCCACTTCAGCCAGCAGCGGCACCTTGAGGTGCGCCACGCCGGCCATCAGTTTGGGCACTTCGTGGCGTACCCAGTCGATTTCCGATTCAGGCACCTCGAACACCAGTTCATCATGCACCTGCATGATCATCTTGGTGGCGCGCTGCTCGGCATCGATCACCTGCTGCACCTTGACCATGGCCAGCTTGATCAGGTCGGCCGCCGTGCCCTGCATGGGCGCGTTGATGGCGGCACGCTCGGCGCCGCTGCGCCGCGGCCCGTTGGGCGAGTTGATCTCGGGCAGGTACAGCCGGCGGCCAAACACGGTCTCGACATAACCCTGCGCTTTGGCCAACGCCCGGGTCTGGTCCATGTAGTGCTTGACGCCAGGGTAGCGGTCAAAGTAGCGCTCGATGTAGTTTTTGGCAGCGGTGTTGTCGATGCCCAGCGCCTTGGCCAAGCCGTAGGCGCTCATGCCGTAGATCAGGCCAAAGTTGATGACCTTGGCGTAGCGGCGCTGTTCGCTGCTGACTTGGGCGGTGTCCACGCCAAAGATTTCAGCGGCGGTGGCGCGGTGCACGTCCATGCCGTCGTGAAAGGCCAGCAGCAGCGCCGCGTCGCCGCTGATGTGCGCCATGATGCGCAACTCGATCTGGCTATAGTCGGCGCTGGCGATCACACAGCCATGCGGCGCGACAAACGCCTCGCGCACACGCCGGCCCTCGGGGGTGCGCACCGGGATGTTTTGCAGGTTGGGGTCGTTGCTGCTGAGGCGTCCGGTCACGGCGACGGCCTGCGCGTAGTGGGTATGCACCCGACCGGTGCGCGGGTGTGCCAGCTGCGCCAGCTTGTCGGTGTAGGTGCCCTTGAGTTTGGCCAGACCCCGGTGCTCCAGAATCTTGGCGGGCAGCGGGTAATCTTCGGCCAGCTTTTGCAGCACCTCGTCGTCGGTGCTCGGGGTGCCGGTCGGTGTTTTCTTGACCACCGGCAGGCCGAGCTTGACAAAGAAAATCTCACCGATCTGCTTTGGCGAACTCAGGTTGAAGGGCTGCCCGGCGAGTTCATGCGCCTCCTTTTCCAGCTGCAAAATGCGCTGACCGAGTTCGTGACTTTGTGCCGCCAGGGTGGGCGCGTCGATCAGCACGCCGTTGCGCTCGATCCGGTACAAGGCCTCGCTGCTGGCAATTTCCAGCTCATAAATAAAACGCAATTTTTCGTTGCCCTGCAACTGCGGCCACAGCACGCGGTGCACATCGAGCGTCATGTCGGAGTCCTCACACGAATACTCGGCGGCCTTGGCCACATCGACCTGGTCGAAGCAGATCTGGTTGGCGCCTTTGCCGCACAGGTCCTCAAAACTGATGCCGGTGCGCCCCAAATGGCGCTCGGCCAGGCTCGCCAGGCCATGCGGTTTGGTGACTTCGAGCACATAGCTTTGCAGCATGGTGTCGTGCGCGTAGCCCTGCACCTCGATACCGTGGTTGGCAAACACATGGCGGTCATACTTGACGTGCTGGCCGAGCTTTTTGTGGGCGGCATCCTCCAGCCAGGGCTTGAGCCGGGCCAGTACCTCGTTGAGCGGCAGCTGCGCCGGTGCATCCGGGTAGGCGTGCGCCAAAGGGATGTAAGCCGCCTCGCCGGGGGTGACGCTGAAGCTGATGCCGACAATTTGCGCGCGCATCTCGTCGAGCGAGGTGGTCTCGGTGTCCAGCGCCACCAGCTCGGCGACTTGCACTTTGGCGAGCCAGCTATCAAAGGCGTCCCAGGTGAGGATCGTGTCGTAGCTGACGGTGCTGACACGGCTTGCTGTGGGGGCATCAGGCGCAGCATCCAGCATGTCGAACAGGCCTGGTTCGCGGTTGTTAATGACGGAATTGGGGTCAGAGCCAGCTCCGCTGCGCTGCGTGGATCCGACCCCATTTCCTGAGCCGACCTTGCCCCCTTTTCCGCTCTCCCCATTTCCAGCGCCCAACGCCCGCGCCAGCCCCTTGAAGCCATACTTTTCATAAAAATCAGCCAAGGCCGCGTTGTTCATGCTGCCCACGGCAATGTCATCCATGTCGGGCAAATCGGGCAGCCAGTCTTTCAGGTCGCAGTCGGTCTTGATGGTCAGCAGCTTGCGCCCGGTGGGCAGCCAGTCCAGCGACTTCCTCAAATTTTCCCCGACCGCGCCCTTGATGGCGTCGGCCTGGGCCACGATGGCATCGAGCGAGCCGTATTCCTGCAGCCACTTGGCAGCGGTCTTGGGGCCCACCTTGGGCACACCAGGCACGTTGTCGATGGCATCGCCCACCAGCGTCTGGTAGTCCACCATCAGACTGGGCGGCACACCAAACTCAGTGGTGACGCCGGCCACGTCGCGCACACGCCCGTTCATGGTGTCGATGATGGTGATGCGCTCATTGACTAACTGGGCCAGGTCCTTGTCGCCGCTGCTCACAATCACTTGCATGCCCTGCGCGGCGGCGGTGGCCGCCAGGGTGCCGATGACGTCGTCGGCCTCGACACCGGGCACCGCCAGCACCTTCCAGCCCATCAGGCGCACCACCTCGTGGATTGGCTCGATCTGGCTGCGCAAGTCGTCGGGCATGGGTGAGCGGTGGGCCTTGTACTGCGGGTACAAATCATCACGAAAGGTGGGGCCTTTGTCGTCAAAAATACAGGCGGCATACTGGGCCGGCACTTCCTTGCGCAGGCTTTGCAGCATGTTGATCATGCCGCGGATGGCCCCGGTGGGGCTGCTGGCGGGATCGCCCGGCACGGCGCGCAGGTCGGGCATCGCGTGAAAAGCGCGGTACAGGTAGCTGGAGCCATCGACCAGCAGCAGGGTTTTAGGGGGGGCGTTGTTCATGCCGGCATTTTGCCTGCACCCGGCCAGTTAACGGCTTCACCCTTGGCTTTCTCTACAATCAAAAGATGCGCCCAACCTACACCGTCCTACCCCTCCTGCTGGCCTGCGGCCTGGCATGGAGCCAAACCCCCACCGCTGCCACCCCGGCGGCCCCGGCCAGCGCGATTGTGCAACCTGACCTTCGCGCCAAGCCCCAACCCCGCGTCGAGCACATTCAGGTGGAAGATTCCGGCGCACGCATTGACGAGGTGCGCGTGGGCGGCGAAACCCAGAGCATCACGGTGCAGCCCAAGAACAACATGCCAGCCTACCAGGTGGCGCCCAAAACGGGCGAGACCTCCTGGAAGGTGCTGGGATTCTGAACGATGGCGGTCTATACAGAAGTTTCTTTCTCCGAGGCTAGCACGCTGTTGCGGCAGCTTCAGTTAGGCGAACTGCAGCATTTGCAGGGCTGCGAGGGTGGCATCGAGAACACCAATTATTTTGTTGCTACGCTCCAAAACGGCCAGCTCCACGACTACGTGCTGACCCTGTTCGAGCGCCTCACGCTGGAACAGTTGCCGTTTTACCTGCGACTGATGAAGCACCTGGCACAGCGCGGCATTGCGGTGCCCGAGCCGCATGCCAACGCCCGGGGTGAGCTGGTGTTTGAGGTCAAGGGCAAGCCCGCTGCCGTGGTCGACAAGTTAAGCGGTCGAAAGGAGCTCCAACCCGGCACGGCACACTGCGCCCAGGTGGGCGCCATGCTGGCCCGCATGCACTTGGCCGGGCGCGACTTTGAAATGTGCCAGCCCAACCTGCGCGGCCTGGACTGGTGGAACGACACCGCGCCGGTGATGCTGCCCCACCTGACAGACAGCCAGAAAAACCTGCTCAATCAGGAGTTGGCCTACCAAAACCAGCTGGCAGCCCAGCCCGGTTACGCCGCCCTGCCGCGTGGCCCCATCCATGCCGACCTGTTTCGCGATAACGTGATGTTCGAAACGGTGGCGGGTCAACCGGTCTTGCGCGGTTTTTTTGACTTTTACTTTGCCGGGGTGGACGCCTGGCTGTTCGACCTGGCGGTGTGCCTGAATGACTGGTGCATCGACCAGACGAGCGGTGCACACCACGCCGCCAATGCCCACCATTTTCTGAGCGCCTACAACGCGGTGCGCCCGCTGCAGGCGGTCGAGCAGGAACTGCTGCCGGCCCTGCTGCGCGCAGCGGCCCTGCGCTTCTGGCTGTCGCGCCTGTGGGACTTTTACCTGCCACGCCAGGCCAGCCTGCTGCAAGCCCACGACCCCGCGCATTTTGAACGCATCATGCGCCACCGGGCCAGCCAAATCCGGGACTATCCGGCACTCGAATCCATCATATGAAACTCAAACTCGTTCCCGCCCGCACTGGCGCCACCTGGGTCAAGCTGGGCATGCAGACCTTCTTCAAGCAGCCGCTGGCGATGGCCGGACTTTTTTTCATCTTCATGGCGCTTATGTCGCTGGCCACCATGGTGCCGATCATCGGCTTGCCGCTGGCCATGACGCTGCTGCCGGCGGCCACGCTGGGGCTGATGGCAGCCACCCGTGAAGCAACCGAAGGCAAATTTCCCATGCCGCTCATCCTGTTCACCGCTTTTCGTGCCGGCCCAGCCAAGTTGCGCGCCATGCTGGCGCTAGGGGCCATGTACGCGGCCGGCTTCCTGCTGGCCATGGGCGCTTCGTACCTGGTGGATGGCGGCGGCTTTGCCCGGCTTTACCTGGGCGGCAGCGCACCCACGGCGGAGCTGTTGCAGTCGCCAGGCTTTCAGTCGGCCATGTGGGTCTTCATCAGCCTGCACCTGCCGCTGTCCTTGATGTTCTGGCACGCTCCGGCGCTGGTGTTCTGGCACGACTTGCCACCGCTGAAGAGCATGTTTTTCAGCATCGTGGCCTGCTTTCGCAACTTCTGGGCCTTTACCTGGTTTGGCCTGACATGGATGGGAAGCATCGTGGTGGCCATTCTGGTCATCGGCACCCTGGGCCCCCTGCTGGGCAACCCGGCGCTGTCAGGAATCTTGTTGTTCCCGGCGCTGATGCTGCTGGCGTCGATGTTTTTCACCTCGCTGTATTTCACCTACCGCGACAGTTTTGAGCTGGAAGCGCCCGCGCAAGCCTGAGCAAGCAGACTCAGGGCACAGGCGTGAGCTTGGCCACCGACAGCGCCAGCCACTTGACGCCGTGGCGCGGAAAGTTGATTTGTGCCCGCGCATCGTCGCCCTTGCCTTCCAGCGACAACACCGCACCTTCGCCAAACTTGGCATGAAACACCTTTTGCCCCGTGCGCAGGCTGTTCTGTGCATCGGCCTTGGGCTGCGCCACAGGCGGCGGCACGGAGGCTGAAAAGCGCGAATAGTCCACGCCAAACTGGCCTGCCGACCGGTTGCCATAAGCATTCGTGTGGCCTGAATACATGGCGTCTGAAAAGCTGTCTGACTTGGCAAAACCCGCATGCTTGGGCGTGATCCATTTGAGCGCCTCTTCAGGCAGTTCTTCAAGAAAACGGCTGCGCAGGTTGAAGCGCGTCTGGCCGTGCAGCATGCGGGTCTGCGAATGGCTCAGGTAAAGGCGCTTGCGGGCGCGCGTGATCGCCACGTACATCAGGCGGCGCTCTTCCTCCAGGCCGTCGCGGTCGTTCATGGAGTTTTCGTGCGGGAACAGGCCCTCTTCGATGCCGGTGATGAACACGCAGTCAAATTCCAGGCCCTTGCTGGCATGCACCGTCATGAGCTGGATGGCGTCCTGCCCGGCCTGCGCCTGGTTGTCACCGGCTTCCAGCGCGGCGTGGGTCAAAAAGGCCGCCAGCGGCGACAGGGTTTCACCGGTTTCGGCATCGGGTGCGGGGATGTCGAGCAGCGGCTGGTTCAGGTCGAGCCCCTGCGACGCGGGTGATTGG
>JAABQI010000005.1 GCA_011391545.1 Rhodoferax sp. | reverse complement strand
TGCTGGTTGTGCTGGCGCTGGTCACGCTCGCGCTGGGCAGCATTTTGCTGCCTTTTTTTGCGGCCATCATGTGGGGGCTGATTTTGTCGCTGCTGTTCACGCCCTTGCACCGCTGGCTGTTGCCGCGGCTCGGCCGCAGGCCAACGCTGACCGCCTTGTGCACCCTGTCGATCATGCTGTTGATCGTGATTTTGCCGCTGGTCCTGGTGATGCTGCTGCTGGCGCAGGAAGCCTCCTGGCTGTACCAGGGCTTGCAGTCGGGCGACATCAATCCAAGTTTGTATTTCCATCGCGCCTTTAACCGGCTGCCGGATTGGGTGGGCGCCATCCTCGACCGCTTTGGCCTGGTCAACTTTTCCACTTTGCAGCGCCGACTGTCGGCCGCGCTGGCGCAAGGCTCCCAGATTGCCGCCACCCAACTCTTCAACATTGGCCAGAACGCCTTTGAATTCGTCACCGGCCTGTTCATTGCGCTGTATCTGGCCTTCTTTCTGATCCGCGATGGCGACACCACGGTGCGCGCCATCGGGCGCATGATTCCGCTGGCCCCTGTGCACCGCCAACAACTGTGGCACAAGTTCGCCACCGTGGTGCGCGCCACCGTCAAGGGCAACCTGCTGGTGGCGCTGATCCAGGGCGCCCTGGGCGGGCTGGCCTTTTTGGCGCTGGGTGTCAAGGGCGCCTTGCTGTGGGCGGTGTTGATGGCCGCCCTGTCGCTGTTGCCGGCGATTGGCGCCGCGCTGGTATGGGGGCCGGTGGCGCTCTACTTTCTGATCACCGGCGCCATCTGGCAGGGCCTGGCGCTGACCGCCTACGGGGTGCTGGTCATCGGTTTGGTGGACAACCTGTTGCGTCCGGTGCTGGTGGGCAAAGACACCCGCATGCCCGACTACGTGGTGATGATCACCACGGTGGGAGGCATGGCGGTGTTTGGCATCAACGGTTTTGTGCTCGGGCCCCTGATTGCCGCCATGTTCTTGGCGGCCTGGCAAATTTTCGGCACCACACGTTGACAATGTTTGCGCAAACGCAAGACACGGTCGTCTGGCGCCACGCAAACTGACCACACCATGAAATACAAAGACTACTACGCCATTCTTGGCGTACCGCGCACTGCCAGTCTGGATGACATCAAAAAGGCCTACCGTAAACTGGCGCGAACGCATCACCCGGACATGTCGAAGGCACCCGATGCCGAGGTGCAATTCAAGGAAATCGGCGAGGCCTACGCCACGCTGAAAGATGAGGCCAAGCGCGCCGCCTACGATGAGCTAGGCCACCCCGCTGCCGGCGCCGATTTCAGACCGCCTCCGCAATGGCAGCAGGATTTTGCGCCGGGCGGCATGTCTTTCGAAGACCTGGATCTGGCCGATTTGCTGGCCGCCATGGGGCAGGGCCACAGAGGTCAATCACGCCAGGCCGTGCCCATCAAGGGCCAGGACTTCGAGACCTCGGTCACCATTCCACTTGAAGACGCCCGGCGCGGCACCACCGTCAACCTGACGCTGGCCGACGGCGCTGGTGAGCGCACGCTGCAAGTCACCATCCCGCCGGGCGCCTGCCAGGATCAGAAATTGCGCTTGCGCGGCAAGGGCGGCAAGGGCCGCAACGGCGGGCCCGATGGCGACATTTACCTGCACATCAAGCTGGCGCCGCATGCGGTGTTCCGGCCCGACCACCACGACCTGTACTTCGACCTGGTGCTGACCCCCTGGGAAGCCGCGCTGGGCGCCGAGGTCGAAGTGCCGACGCTGGACAGCCCCGTGTTGCTGACGGTACCGCCGGGCACCCGCAGCGGGCGCAAATTGCGCCTGCGCGGGCGCGGCCTGGCGGCGGACAAAAGCGACCTGTATGCGATCGTCCACATCGACGTGCCCGCCACGCTGTCAGCGCGTGAGCGCGAACTGTTCCAGGAACTGGCCAAAGTCTCAGACTTCAAGCCGCGCGCCACCTAGCCCAGGAGGATTTCCATGAATCAAGCCAGCATTGAAAGCTTCAGTCTCGACACCACCGAGATCATCACGCTGACGGAACTCGCCCAGTGCTGCGGCATGAGCCCGGCCGAGCTCGACGAACTGGTGGACTACAACGCCCTGGTGCCGCTGACCAGCCTGCCCGAGCGCGCCTTCAGTGCCCATTGGCTGACGCCCATGCGCACCGCGGCCAAGCTGCGGCTCGACTTTGACCTTGACTTGTTTACCGTGGCGATCCTGCTTGAAAAGCTGATCCAGATTGAGTTGCTGGAGCGCCAGGTGCAGGCACTGCAAGCCCTCGTTCCGCCCCACCTGCGCCAGACCTAATGGCTTGTTCACAAAGAACATCCGCAAGCCCTAAGCCGTCGCACCGCGCGGCGCCATTGATGAATACACGGTCAGAATAGTGCGCATGCAGACCAGCAAAAACCCTCCCCGGACGCACTCACCCGAGCCACGCTCCTGGCACCAGCGCGAGGTGCACGAGCTCACCGCTGAGCAGGCTGTCGATCCCGAGCATGGCCTGCATGCGGCCGAGGCGGAGCGGCGCCTGGAGCTGCATGGCCCCAACGAGTTGCCCAGTGTGGTGCAACGCGGTCCGCTGGTCATGCTGGCGGCCCAGTTCACCGACTTCATGGTGCTGGTGTTATTGGCCGCCGCTGTGGTGTCGGGCCTGATTGGCGACCTGATCGACACCGTGGCCATTCTGGTGATCGTGGTGCTCAACGCGGTGATCGGTTTCATGCAGAGTTGGCGCGCCGACCGCGCCATGGCGGCACTCAAACAGCTGGCCGCAGCCCGCGCCACCGTGGTGCGCGGCCAACAAACACAAGAAGTTGCCGCAAGCAATCTGGTGCCGGGCGACATCGTTCTGCTGGAGGCCGGCAACAAGGTGCCCGCCGACCTGCGGTTGATCCATACCGCGCAACTTCAGGTGGACGAGTCGGCGCTTACCGGTGAATCGGTCACGGTGGCCAAACACACGGCTGCCCTTCCGGACGGTGCCGACAGCGCCCTGGGTGATCGCCTCAACATGGCCTTCAAAGGCACCACCGCCACCCATGGCCGCGCGCGCGGCCTGGTGGTAGCCACCGGTTCAAACACCGAACTCGGCAAGGTAGCGCAGCTGCTCGACCCGGAAGACCGCACCACCCCGCTGCAGCGGCGGCTGGCCGCTTTTGGCAAACGCCTGGCGCTGGTGGTCATTGGCAGTTGTGTGGTGATTTTTGTAGCCGGCATCTGGCGCGGCGAGCAGGCGCTGTTGATGGCGCTCACCGCCATCAGCCTGGCCGTGGCCGCCATTCCGGAGGCCCTACCCGCCGTGGTGTCGGTGCTGCTGGCGCTGGGCGCGCGGCGCATGGTGGCTGTCAATGCGCTGGTGCGGCGCCTGCCCTCGGTGGAAACGCTGGGCTCGGTCACCACCATTTGCTCCGACAAAACCGGCACCCTGACGCAAAACAAGATGCACGCCGAACTGGTCTGGGCGCAAGACCAGTCCTGGATGCCGGGCGACCCAGCCCCTGGGCCGGTGCTGCTGGAAACCCTGCGCGCCGCGGCCCTGTGCAACGACGCGCACCGCAATCAGGCCGGCCAAGGCACCACCAACAGCGCCAGCGCCAGCGCCAGCCCCGCACCAGACTGGCAGGGGGACCCCACCGAGACCGCGCTGGTCGTGGCGGCGCAGTCCGGTGGCGTGGACAAGGCGGCACAAGAGGCCCAGTGGCCCCGCTTGAAGGAACTGCCCTTTGACTCCGAGCGCAAGCGCATGACCACGCTGCATGCCAGTGCCGAGGGCTTTACCGGCTACACCAAGGGTGCCCCCGAATCGGTGCTGCTGTGCTGCGAGTCGCAATGGACCCCTGCTGGCGCGTTGCCTTTGGACGCAGCGGCGGTGATCGCCCAGGCCGACACGTTGGCGGCCCAGGGTCTGCGGGTGCTGGCGCTGGCGCGGCGTGACCATGCCGCCTTGCCCGACCCGCTGCTGCCCGACCAGATCGAGCAACATTTGCAGTTCCTGGGCTTGATCGCGCTCATCGACCCACCGCGCGCCGAGGCTGCCGCCGCCGTGCGCGACTGCATCACGGCCGGCATCATGCCGGTGATGATCACTGGCGACCATCCCGCAACGGCGCGCGCCATTGCCCAGCGCCTGGGCATTGTGGCCGACGCGCAAGCCGAGGTGCTGACCGGGCAGGACTTGGCCACGCTCGATGATGCCGCGCTGCTGTTGCGCGTGGCCGACGTGCAGGTGTATGCGCGGGTGGATCCGGCGCAAAAAATCCGCATTGTCGAGGCCTTGCAGGCGCAGGGCGAGATTGTGGCCATGACCGGCGATGGCGTGAACGATGCCCCGGCCCTGAAACGCGCCGACATCGGCGTGGCCATGGGCAAGGGCGGCACCGACGTGGCCCGCGAGGCCGCCAGCATGGTGCTGCTCGACGACAACTTTGCAACCATCGTCGCGGCGGTGCGCGAGGGGCGGCGCATTTACGACAACATCCGCAAATTTGTGCGCTACACCATGACCAGCAACTCGGGTGAAATCTGGACACTGTTTCTGGCGCCGCTCGTTTTTCTGCCGATTCCGCTGCTGCCCATTCACATCCTGTGGGTCAACCTGGTGACCGATGGCCTGCCCGGCCTGGCGCTGGCGGCCGAACCCGCCGAGCGTGGCGTCATGCAGCGCCCGCCGCGCGCCCACACCGAGAGCATGTTTGCCAACGGCATGTGGCAGCATGTTCTGGGCATTGGCCTCTTGATTGCCGGCCTGTGCCTGGGCGTGCAGGCTTGGGCGCTGGCCACCGGCCATGCGCACTGGCAGACCATGGTGTTCACCGTGCTGACGCTGTCACAAATGGCCCATGTGATGACGATCCGCTCCGAGGGTGAATCGCTCTGGCAACTCGGCCTGGGCAGCAACAAGCCTTTGCTCGGCGCCGTGCTGCTAACCTTTGTGCTGCAGATGGCCACCATTTATGTGCCGGCGCTTAACCCCATCTTCAAGACCCAGCCGCTTAGCTTGGGCGAGCTGGCGATCTGCCTGGGCGCCGCAGCCACGGTGGGCGTGGCGGTGGAGCTTGAAAAAGCCTGGCGCCGGCGAAGGAGCCAAAGCCCGGCCAGCGTGGCTGACGCGCCATGAAGCCCGTCATTCTGATCTGGCTGCAATTTGTGCTGTGCGCCGGCCTGATCGGATTTGCCGGCGTGCGCCTGAGCCGCTACGGCGACGCCATTGCCGCGCACACCGGGCTGTCGGGCAACTGGGTGGGCCTGATCCTGCTGGCCACGGTGACCTCGCTGCCCGAACTGGTCACGGGTCTGAGCGCTGTCACGGTGGCTGGCGCACCCGACATTGCGCTGGGCGATGTGCTGGGCAGTTGCGTCTTCAACCTGAGCATTCTGGCCATGATCGACATCCTCTACCGCCGGGAAAGCCTGTACAAACAGGTCGGCCCGGGCCATGTTGTGTCGGCTGGATTTGGCGTTATTTTGCTGGCAGGTGCCGGGCTGGCGGTGCTGCTGGGTGCGCAGGGAATGATGCCAGCCATCGGCCACATCAGCATCGCCAGCGTGTTGCTGCTGGGCATCTACCTGGCGGCCATGCGCACGCTCTATGTGACCGAGCAGCGCCATCAGGTGCACACCGAGGCAAAGGAGCGAACCGGCATCACGCTCAAGACCGCGCTGATGGGCTATGGCATGGCGTCCATGCTGGTTGTCGGCGCGGGCATCTGGCTGCCCATGATTGGCGTGGAGCTGGCCCGGCTGATGGGCTGGAGCAACTCTTTTGTCGGGACCCTGTTCATTGCCGTTGCCACGTCTTTGCCCGAACTGGCCACCACCTGGGGCGCGGTGCGCATTGGGGCTCTGGACATGGCGGTCGGCAACCTGCTGGGCAGCAACCTGTTTGACGTGCTGATTTTGACGCTCGATGATGTGGCCTATATGAAAGGTCCGATCTACGCGCAAGTGTCGCTGGTGCATGCGGCCACCGCCATCACCGCTTGCCTGATGAGTGGGATTGTGATCGTGTCCCTGGCCAGCCGGCCCACCTGGCGCGTCGCGCACATGGCAAGTTGGTCGAGCCTGGCACTGCTGGCCCTTTATTTGCTCAACACCACCATCCAGTATTTACACGGTTAGTCCTGGTCCACCTCTGGCAGCTTGATCTGCGCCATGTCGATGGCACCCTGCAGGGCCTGCTCCACATCATCCAGAAAGATGAACTCAAGCTGCGCCCTGGCCTGCTCCGGCACGTCTTCCAGATCCTTGCGGTTGCGCGCCGGCAGCATCACGGTGCTGATGCCCGCAGCCAGCGCCGCCAGTACTTTTTCCTTGATGCCGCCGACCGGCATCACCAGGCCGCGCAGGCTGATCTCGCCGGTCATGGCCACCTGGCTTCGCACCGGCTGATCGAGAAACAGCGAGGCCAGCGCGATGAACATGGCCACCCCGGCGCTGGGCCCGTCCTTCGGGACAGCACCGGCGGGCACATGAATGTGCACATCGACTTTCTCAAAGGCGTCAGGCGCCAGCTTGAGCGCCGGCGCCCGTGACTTCACCAGCGTCAGCGCCGCCTGGGCCGACTCCTTCATCACATCGCCGAGCTGACCGGTCAGAATCAAACGCCCACCGCCGGGTGTGCGGCTGGCCTCGATGAACAAAATATCGCCGCCCACCGGCGTCCAGGCCAGCCCGGTCGCGACACCGGCCATGCCGGTGCGCAGGGCCACCTCGTTCTCGAACTTCGACTGGCCCAGGATCTCGCCCAGGTCGGGCGCATCAATCGTCTGCGCCGCGGCCTTGCCCTCGGCAATACGCACCGCCACATGGCGGCAAACGGCGCCAATCTGGCGCTCCAGGTTGCGCACGCCGGCCTCACGCGTGTAGTGGCGGATGATGCTCATCAGCGCGTCGTCGGTGATCGTGAACTGCGCCGGTGTGAGGCCGGTCTCGTCGAGTTGGCGCTGCACCAGGTAGCGCTTGGCAATCTCGCGCTTTTCTTCCTGGGTGTAGCCCGCCAGGTGCAGCACCTCCATGCGGTCGCGCAGCGGCCCGGGAATGGTGTCGAGCATGTTGGCGGTGGCGATGAAGATCACCTGCGACAGGTCGTAGGGCACGCCCAGGTAGTTGTCGCGGAACGTGTTGTTCTGCTGCGGGTCGAGCACCTCCAGCAGCGCCGCCGATGGGTCGCCGTGCACGCCGCTGCCGAGCTTGTCGATTTCATCGAGCATCATGACGCAGCCTCGGGTGCCGGCCTTTTTGAGCGCCTGGATGATGTTGCCCGGCAAGGCGCCAATGTAGGTGCGCCGGTGGCCGCGAATCTCGGCCTCGTCGTGCACGCCGCCCAGCGACACCCTGGCAAACTTGCGCCCCAGCGCGCGCGCGATGGACTGGCCCAGCGAGGTCTTGCCGACGCCCGGCGGTCCCACAAGACACAAAATGGGGCCGTGGCCGCCCGGCTTGAGCTTGCGCACCGCCAAAAATTCGACAATGCGCTTCTTGACCTGCTCCAGCCCGAAGTGGTCGTCGTCGAGCACCTGGCGCGCCTGCGCCACGTCAATGGCATCGGGCTCCGGTGGCTTCCAGGGGATTTCCAGCAACCAGTCCAGATAGGTGCGCACCATTGAATATTCGGTCGAGCTGTCCGACATGCGCTCCAGCCGTTTGAGTTCTTTTCTGGCCTGTTTGGCCACCTCTTCGGGCATGCCGGCATCAATGATCGCTTTGCCGAGGTCGGCCAGTTCGGCCGCGCTGTCGCCGCCGTCTTCGCCCAGCTTTTTCTGGATCTCCTTGATCTGCTCGCGCATCAAAAATTCGCGCTCGCGCTGGCCGATGCTGGCCTTGGTGCGCTGGTCAATATCGCGCGACAGGTTCAGCACCTCGATGCGGTGCACCAGCATGTCAATGACGCGGTCGAGCCGCGCACGCAGGTCAACCTCTTCAAGAAGCTCCTGTTTTTCTGTCACCTTGATGTCCACGTAACCGGCCACCAGATCGGCCAGCATGCCAGGGCTGTCCACTTCCTGCACCGCCTGCAGCATCTCTTGGGGCACCTTGGGCAGAAGTTGCAGCACCTCCACCGCGCGCTCCTTGAGTTGGAAAAAGCGGGCCTCGATGTCGCGGTCGTCCTCGGCACCCACATCGGCAACGCGCTCGACGCGGGCCACCATGAAATCAAAGCCATCCAGGTAAGCCAGCACCCGAAAGCGCTGCTGCCCCTGGCAGATGATGTGGTGCGAGCCGTCTGGCGTGGTGACGTAACGCAGAATGGCGGCCGCCGTGCCCATGGACGCCAAGTCGTCGGGTGTGGGCGCGTCGGCCTCGGGGTTGCGCTGCATCAGGATGCCGACCGGCAGCTCGGCCTTGACCGCATACTGGGCGGCGTTGATGGACCGCTCGCGGCCAATGCTGATGGGCATGACCATGCCGGGAAACAGCACCATGTTGCGAACCGGCACGATGACCATGGCATCTTCCGGCAGCGCTGGCTGCAACAGGGGTGCCTCGGAGCTGCCGGGCTGCCGCTCGCCCTCAGGCGAGGCCGCAGGGGCCGGACTACCGGCATCGAACGAGGGCTTGATCGGATTCATGCTTGTCTCTCTAACGTGAGGCGCAGGCAGCCGTTGCGCAACAGCATGTCGGCCACACCGTAGTCGGCATGGGGCAGCAGCACACGGCGCTCGAAGCGGCCATACGGGATTTCGAGTTGCAGGATCGTGCCGTTGCCAAAATCGGCGGCCAGAGAGCGCTCGCCGCGCACCACCAGCAGTTGCTGCTCCAGCCTGACATCGAGCCGCTCCTGCGTGACGCCTGGCAGCGCAATCAGCAGGCAAAGCATCTGCTCATCACCGTACATGTCCACCGGCGGCTCCCAGCGCGGCAAGTCTCCGGCCCGTCCCAACTGGAAAAACTGCCGGTGCAACCGATTTGCGCCCTGCAGCAACTCGATGGCTTGCGTCAGCATCCAGGCATGCGGGTCAGCGGGTCGCACAGCCTAGGCCTCCACCGTCAACTGGTTGTTGACACGGCTGACGCCGGGCGCGGACCAGGTTGCGCCTTCGGCGGCATTTTTTTCGGCCCAGGAGTGCACATGACCGCGCAAGGTCACCTCGCTGCCCTCCACCAGCACTTCGATGCGGCGGGCTTCGCGCATGGCCTGGCGCGTCAGCGCATCCTGGATGCGCTCTGAGAGCTTGAGCGGGATCGGCAACGTCTTGAGCTGGATGTTGTCGGTGATGCCCAACACCCCTTTGAGCGGACGCACCATGCGCTCCACCGCGCGGCGCTGGAAGTTCCAGTCAAGCTCGCCCGTCAGGGTGACCCAGCCCTTTTCCACCGCCACCTTGACGCGGTCTTGCGGCACCGAAGTGTTCCAGCCCAGCGCGTGCTCCACGGCCAGCGCAATTTCGGTATCACTGCGCTGGTGCACGCCGCTCGGAATCACGTCGAGCTCGACCGCGATCGCCTTGACACCGCTGACGCGCTCGGTGGCCCGCTTGGCCGCTACCTTTT
>JAABQI010000004.1 GCA_011391545.1 Rhodoferax sp. | reverse complement strand
TGGTAGCTGCCGTAAAAAATGCCCCAGTCGGTGCTGCCAAGACCCTCCGCGACGGTATCAAATTTGACGGCAAAGTTGTCGCAAAAATTGAAGTCGTCCTCAAGGATCAGCACCGATGCCAGTCCCTTATCCCGTGCCTCGCGCAGCACCGCCAGATGGCTCATGAAGCAGCCACGTGCACCGAGCGTCGGAAATCCGCCGGGATCATCGGGCCTGATGGCTTGAAAGAGCACCACCCGGGGTGAGTTCAGGCTCAGGCCAATGCGTTCAAGCTGAGTTTGCATTTCCCGGCGGCGGTCAGGCCGACTCGTCAGGTTAATGATGAACACCTGCCCAAAAAAAGTGTTGATATTTGGTTTCATCTCGCGACCATGACCAGCAGTTGGCGCCGACGGACCATCAACCAGGCTCACTCACTGTCGCGTTTGGTGCGCACCCAGCCCGACCGCTTCTTGAGAAAGTAAGCCAGGTAAACCGGCACTTTCCAGAGCGCATACAAGGGGGTGGTGAGGAGCTCGCGCGCGCTGAGCAAATGGCGGCCAAAAAACCACCAGGCCAGGCCGATGGCCAGTGCAAAACACAGGCAGGCCGCCAGCGCCACCCACACGGCCATTTGCCATACCGGCCAGAACAGGGCCAGCGCCAGGCTCAAGGCAGTGGCAATGCCCAGCAGCAAAAAATACAGCGCCACCGGCGGGATCAACAAATCCATCGCCAGCACGATCAGGGACGGCTTGCCCGTGGTCAGCGCCACCTTGAGCAAGCCCGGCAGTTCCTGGGTCAGGGTAGCCAGGTGGCCGTGTTCCCAGCGCGACTTTTGCACTTTGGCAACGCCGGTATCCTGGGGAAAGGCGCTGCTGACACGCACCTCCGGCAAAAACTGGGGCGCAAAGCCGGCCACAGACAAATCGACACCCAGCTTCATGTCTTCGGTGATGTGGCCGGTGGCCAGCTTGGCGGTCGACATCAAGGCCCAGGGCAGCGCCATGCCGGTGCCCATCAGATGGCAGGCGCCACCCAGGCGAAAGGAACCCAGCGGGCGCACCAGATTTTTCATCAGCATGGCGAACTCCAGCACCCTGAGCTTCAGGCCGGCACCCGCACCCGAACTCATCAGGTTGAGCATTTGCACCGGCTTGCCCGTGACCTGGCAACGCTGGGCGATGCGCGCCACAGCGCCATCGGACACGGTGCAATCGGCGTCTACCACCAGCACCACGTCAGGCGGGTCGGCGCGCAAATGGTCGACGCCAAACGCCAGCGCGTAACCCTTGCCGCGCAGTTCGGCGTGTTGGCGCTCGACCACCTCGGCGCCGGCTGTGCGGGCCAGGGCGGCGGTGTCATCGTGGCAGTTGTCGGCAATCACCAGCAAGCGGTCGCGCGGGCCCAACTGGCGCCTGAGGCAGGCGATGGTGGGCAGCACATTGGTAGATTCGTTGTGCGCCGGGACCAGCACGGCCACCCTGACCGGCACCTCCGCCAGCGGTGCCCGACCGGCCTGCGCGCTGCGGCCCTGACCCAGTGCAGCCAGCGTAAGTGCCAGCAGCGACAGCGCGGGCAGCGCCAAAGGGATCATCGCCGAGGCCAGGAATAATTCAATCATGTTGTCTTTTCGGATGAAATAGCCACAGTCTGGTAACAGTCGGGGCCATCACTTGCGGTTTAATCTGGCCAAAGGAAAACGACGCCATTTTCCCACGTATTCCCAGCCAAAGGACCCACACGGCATCCACCCAACGACCCAATGGACACCAGCAACCTCCCAGGACGTGGCATCAAGCCCCTGCTCAGTCTGCGCAAGCACTACCGCCTCAGCATCATGATCTGGCTGCTGGTGGTGCTCGTCGGGCTGCCCGTGGTATGGATCAAGGGCAAGAGCTACTTTTACACCGAGTCGGTGTTTCAGGTGTCGCCCAATTACATGAAAACGCTGTCCTCCGACAAGGAGGTCGAGTTCCAGTCGAATTCGCAATACCGGGAGTTTGTCAACCACCTCTCCAACACGGTGAAGCGTTACGACGTGATCCAGCGGGCGCTCAAGAAGCTGCGCGAGGCCAATCTGGACGTGCAACCCAAGGCCTTGAGCGAGCGCAAGTTCATTGAGCAATTGCAAAAGCTGGTGATGGTGCGCGCCATCCCCGACACCTACATGGTGCGCGTTGGCCTGGAGGGCCAGGAAAAGGGCCGGTTGGCAGACATCGTGAATGCCATCACCACCTCATTTCTGGAAACCACCAAGAGTGAACAGATTTTTGGCTCGGTCGAGCGCGTTGAGGCACTGCAAGCCAATTCAGACAAGCTGCAGCTTGAGATCACGCAGCTCGAGGCGCAGCGCGTCAAGTTTTCGGAGCAGCTTGGCCTGACCACCTTTGGTGAAAACGTGGTCAACCCTTACGACAGCATGCTGTCGCAGGCACGCGAACGCCACACCGTGGCCGCCATCGAGCGGGCCCAGGCGCAGGCCACCTTGCAGGCTTTTTTGCAGCAGCGCGAAACACCGTCCTCGGCCGGGCGATCCATCTTGGAAATGCGGCTGCAGGACAACGGGTTGCAGGCGCTGCGCAACGAGGTGGTGAAACGCTCTGAGGAACTGGGCCGCGCCACCGCCGGCCTGGAAGACAAGCACCCGGCAAAAAAACCGGCACAAACCGAGCTCGATGCCATCAACAAGCGCCTGCAAAGCAGCGAAGCAGCGTTCGAAAAGGCGGCCTTTGAAAACATCAGGACGAGACTCAGCGCCACACTGCAGCAGACCCAGCAGGTTGAAGCCGAGATTCTGCTGACCATGAAGACCATCGAGGGCCAGGCCGCCAAATATGCCAGCGGCTTTCAGCAGGCCATGCGCCTCACAAGCGACATTCAAAAGCGCGAGCAAGAGCAAAAAGAGGTGCGTGACCGCTTGAACTACCTGCAAAATGAGCGTGGTGCCATCGGCTTTGTGCGCTTGGTCACCCCGGCCTTGCCCGCCGAAATGCCTTTGGGAGTAGGCAAGACCAAATTGCTGGCAGTGGTTTTGATGCTGGCCACAGCGCTGGCCCTGCTCGCGCCGGTGGCGCTCGACCTGCTGGACCGCCGCATTTACACCGTCAACGACGCTGAGAAACTGCTGGGCATCCCGGCCGCTGGCTGGCAACTCGAAGTCTCTGACCGGGCCGCCGAGTTGTACGCCAGGGAGCAGACGCGACGCTTCGCCTCGACGCTGATTCGCAACAAGGCGCGCTCAGGCAAACTCGTTTTTTCCTTTACCTCGGTCAAGTCTTTCACAAGCACCGAGAGCGTGATCATCGACGTGGCCATCGCGTTGCAGCAACTGGGCTTGCGCGTGCTGGTGGTCGACGCCAACAGCTTTGCCCCGAGTCCGTTGTTCAATCCCACCCTTGCGGGACTGTCGGACTACCTGTCGGGCGAGGCCGAAATCGACGGTCTTGTGCAGCCACTGGCCCGCCATGAGGTTACCCTGTCGGGCGTGGGTTTTGGTACCCGGCCAGACGCTGGCATCCAGCGCCTTGACCGGCTCCAGCAGGCGATGGCGCAATGGCGCGAGCAGTTTGACTTTGTCCTGATCAGCCTGCCCCCGATCCTGCTGAGCGCAGATGCCGAGTTGCTGATCGATGCCCTGGGTCAGGTCTTCCTGGTGCTGGAAGCGCAGTCTGTCAGCAAAGGTGAGGCGACGCGCGCCAAGCGACTGCTGGAAAAAATTGATCCTGAGGCCGTTGGCCTGTTTGTGAGCAACATACCGATGTTCCGTGGCGGCGGCTACATGCAAGAGCTCATGGTGGAAACACTGGCCAGAAAAAGCATGGGCGACTTCATGAGCCTGTCGAACCTGCGGCTGCAGTTTGAGGTACTTAAGGCCCGCTGGGCGCAAAGGCGCATGAAGCCCAAAGAGCACCCGCCCGAATAGGGTCCGGGCCAGGCCAGCGCATGTCTGTCACCCGTTACATTGTCTTTGCTGCCATGGTGATGGCGATGGTCATGATCGCAAAGCGCGGCACAGAGCAGACGTTTCTGAAAGTCTGGTTGCCCTTCTTTTTGCTGATGCCGTTTTCGTTCTGGGTCAACATTCCGGGCTTGCCCGATCCCAATTTCATGCAGGCCGCCATTCTGCCCATCCTTTTTGTGCTGGTGCGCGACAAGCTGGGGCTAATGAAGTTTGGCCGGATGGAGTTCCTGCTGGTCTTGTATTTTGTGGTGCGGGTGTTTGCCGACTTCCTGAGCCGGGGCTACTCAGATGCGCAGAACTATGCCTTCTACGTCCTGTCGTCGCTGATCGGCCCCTACCTGATCGGTCGCTACCTCATTGACAGCCGCCGCATGGACATTGCAACCGGCCGCATGTTCGTGCTCATTTTCCTGTTGATGTTTCCGATGTTTCTCTATGAGGCAAAATTTTGGGTGAGCCCGACGTTTAAGCTGTTGAGTGGTTTTTTTCCGAATGCCGGCAGCGGCCTGTCGATCCGCTGGGGTATGGCGCGAACAGCGGGCACCTTTGAGCATCCGATCCTGGCCTGCATCATGGTCATCGCGGTTTACCGGCTGCACCGCTGGCTGTGCTGGCAGGGTGTCTGGCAACAGACGCAGGACGGCTGGCTGGGCTGGATCCAGAAACAGGCCGGGCGTTTTCCGTTTGCCTTCAGCACCCAGATATCGATCGTGCTGATCGTGATGGCGCTCATGACCATCTCGCGCGGGCCCTGGATTGGCGGCCTGGTGGGGGCCATGCTGGTGGCCGTGGGCAACACCAAGAACCGCAAAAAATGGCTGATCTTTGTCGCGGCATTGTTCTTGATTGGCGGCCTGGCCGGCCAGGCTGCGCTGGACGCCTACATCACCCCCGAAGAAGGGGCAGTGCTCAGCGGCGAGGCCCAAACCATGCTGTACCGCAAGGTCATGATCGAGCAGTACAAGAGTTTCCTGATGGAAAAATTCTGGTCCGGCTGGGGTCTGACCACGGTACCCACCATCCGGGGCATGGAATCGGTGGACAACGCCTTCTTTTTGATGGCCCTGCAGCACGGTGTTCTGGCCCCCGCCGTATTTGCCGCCATTTTTGTCTACGCCATCCTGTCGCAGGTGAAATTTGGCCTGAAGGCCCCGGTAGGCGAGTCGCCCATTGGCTTCACCTTTTCCGGCATTTACCTGATGTGCTTCATTGCTTTTTCGACCGTTTACATGGGCGCGCAAACCGAGCCCATGCTGTTTTTACTGCTGGGCTGGGGGGAAAGCATTAAAAATCGGAGCCATCAGGCCGATGCCAATCCGGCTGATCCGGGCGCCAAAACGGCGACCAGGCAGCCATTCAGGCGGGTGATGTCATGAGCCGCAGGCCGGGGCCTTGACAGCGCTCATGATTGCAGCACCGCCTGCAAGCGCTCAGCCGCATCGCTCCAGGAGTAGGAATGGGCCTTGTTGAAGGCCCTGTCTGACAGCTGTTGCCAGTCTGATGCCGACTGGCTGCAGAGCGCCACAATGGCTGCGGCCATGGCCTCGGGCGACTCCTTGGGCACCAACATGCCGGTGCCATCGCCCAGCAACTCGGGGGCGGCCCCAATGGGCACGGCAATGACCGGGGTTCGGCAGGCCATGGCTTCCAGAATGGGCAGGCCAAAACTGTCAAGCCGTGAGCCAAACAACCAGACGTCACAACGGGCATAAATCTGCTTGAGTTCAGTTTGTGCCGGACGGTAAAAAAACGCCGTGTCAGCGGGCAGAGGGACCTCGGCCGAAGGCTGGTCAGCCCCAAAAGCGACCACTTTGAGCCCGGGCAATTGCTGACGCGCCAGTTCGCAGGCGCGGCCGCAGATGTCGGCCCCTTTGATGGCGGCGATGGCATAGACGAAGCCAACTGTGGGCGCATCCTGCTTGCTGCGGGGCGGTGCCGTGAACTGTGTGAGGTCGACCGCGTTGGGGATGACGGTCATGCCAATATTGCCCAGTTTGGCTTCAATGGTCTGTTTGAGATCAGTCGAAATGGCGATCTTCAGGTTGGGCAGTTGCAGCGCCGCATGCACTTGTGCAATGGCTTGCGGGCCAAACCAGACTTCATAACCCTGGATCAGGTGCACCTTGCGCCCCTTGCTGGCCGGCATGGCGTGCATCCAGACGGCGGTTTCCCACCAGGTGGCGATGATGATGTCAGCGTCGGGCACGTCAGCGGCGCAGATGGCACGCGGGCGCTCCAGAATTTTGTGCGGCACACCCGATAACTCGATGTGGCCGGGCTGCGCTCGGCCGTCGTTTTGCAAGGCCCGCCAGTCGCGCCGGCGCAGGGCGCGCGCTTTGTCGCGCCAGTTCAGGCGGTCCGGGGCGCAGCTCACCACCAGCACCTCATGCCCGCGGGCGATCAATTGCTGGGCATAGATGGCCACCACCCGGTTGCCACCGGTCAGGTTGTCAGAGGGCAGTAAAAAAGTGATTCGCATGGGCTGGTCTCCGTTTCAAGGTGAAGCAATGAGCGCTAGGCGAGCCAGGCGCTCAGGGCTGCATCCAGCGCCCAGCCAGCCAGGGCGCCCACCAGCAGGGCCGGCAACCAGAGGCGCTCGGACGCCAGCGTGAGCAAACCATGGCGGTGCTTGAACCAAAGCGCCACCGGCCAGCTGGCAAACTGGCTCAGCACCACGGCCGCAATCGCACCCCGCTCACCCGCCGCCGCGAATCCCGCCGGGATCAACAGCGCCAGACTGGTGGCCCGCAGGGCGTTGCTGGCACTGACCCAGGCGGGCTTACCTTTGGCAAACATGAGCTGTTCGACCACCTGGTGGCGCACCGCCAGCAAACCCAGGCCCAGCCACTGCAGCATCCAGCCCGCATCCCGGTAGCGTGCGTCATAGAGCAGATCAACGGCCCAATGCCCAGCCATGAAGATGCCGCCCGCCAGCACGCCGAGAAAGATGTCGGCAAGTTGCTGGACCCGGGTGTAGACCCGGTCCGCGCTGGCGGGGTCGGAGCGCAGGGCCTCGCTCAGGGTAGAAAAGATCAGGTGCGCATTAAGGCTGGCGTAAACCCCCATGATGGCCATCATCAAGGTGGTGGCAATGGAAAAGACGCCAAAACTCGCGGTGCTCAGGCTGCCACCCAGAATCAGTTTTTCGCCGTGGGCGGCCAGAAATCCGATGATCGATGAGACAAAAATCCATTTGCCGAAGCCGATGATCTCACGCGCGCAAGAGGCATCCCAACCAGGGCGGCAGGAGGGGCCGGGCAGGTACCAGTGGCTCATGGCGGTACGGGCGGCAGCCGACACCAGGATGCCGGCCAGCAGGCTCCAGACCGAGCGCGTGGCCAGCGCCAGCGCCAGCGTGACCCCCATGGCGATCAGCTGCGTCAGCAGCTCCAGCCGGGCCAGATAAGCCACCTTGAGTTCGCGCTGAGCAATGGCCAGTTTCATCGACTCCAGCCCCTGCAGCAGGGCACACAGGCTGAAGACGGCAATCATGGGCGGCAAGCGCGGGTCGGCATACACCGTGCCCTGCTGAAAAAAGCCGTAATCGCTGGCGCTGTAAAACCCGAGCGCAAGCAGCAGCACCACCACCGCCAGCAGCACACCGCGCAGCAATTGAACCGTCCAGGCGGTGCCCATAAAATTGGGCTGGGTGCCGCGCTCGCTCTTGACCACACTTTGCCAAACGCCGAGATCCGAGAACATGACCAGGGCAAAATAAAGCGTGTTGACCGCCGCCACCAGGCCAAAGGCCTCTGGCAGCAACAAGCGGGTCAGGATCAGGCTGCTGAGCAGCCGCAGCATCTGAGACGAGATATTGCCACCCACCAGCCAGCCAGCTGCCCGCAGCATGCGGGTTCGCAGGGCGACCGGATTGGCAGTGGAGCTGGCAGGTTCCATGCCGGCGGCTACCAGGGCCGCGCCGGACTGACCCGGCCTGCCTGCGTGTCGCGCCAGGCCTGGTTGAGCTGCTGGCAATGGGTTTCAAAATCCAGCGCCTTGTCGGTCTTGCCGCTCTGGCGGGCCTTGATGGCACGCAATTTGTGCCAAACCCATTCGATCCAATGCAGGCCGGCCGCACCCCATGCGCCGTGGTGCTTGCGGTAATACAACAAGCCGCTGCGCATGCGCCAGCTCTCCAGTTGCGAGCCGGTTTTGGAGACGCGCGCGCTTTGCACGGTTTTGGCGGACTCACCGCCGATGTGCATCGCCTTGAGTTTGGGCCAGTAGCAAATTTTCAAGCCCGCCTGCTGCATGCGGCGGCACAGGTCGACCTCTTCGTAGTACATGAAGAAGCGCTCGTCAAATCCGTTCAGACGCTTGAATACGTCGCTTGGAATGAAGACAAAAGCGCCAGGAATCCAGTCCACCACCGCGTCCTGGTCGGGGTTGGCCCAGCGTCGGTCAAGCCGGGCCAGGAAGGAACTTTCGGGATACCGCGCGGCCAGGCCGGAGAGCGTAAAAAACTCGTCGCGCAGGGTCGGGAACATGCGCGCCGAGGGTTGCCGACTGCCATCGGCCCCAATCAACTCGCCGCCCGCCAGGCCCACGTCGGCGCTCTCATCCAGCATGCGCAGGCCCAGTTTCAACGATCCGGCATCGGGAATGGCGTCGGGGTTGAGCAGCAACAGGTAGCGCCCGCTGGCTTGCCTGGCCGCCAGGTTGTTGCCCGCCGCAAAGCCCAGGTTGTCCTTGCTGGCGATCAGTTTCACCCAAGGGTAGGACTGCGCCACCAATTCAGCCGTGCTATCGCGCGAGGCGTTGTCAATCACGATGACCTCAGCCGCCAGGCCTTGCAGCTCGTGCGCCAGGTGGTCAAGCAGGCGGCCGATCAGCTTGGCCGAGTTGTAGGTCACGATCAGGATCGAGAGGTCCATGCGGGTCAGGCCTTTGCTGCGGTAAATTGCGAAAAGATGCGGCCCAACTGCGCCACATTGCGCGGCAGGTCAAAGTCGGCCAGCACTTTGACGTGCGCGGCCTGCGCCAGGCTGCGGCGCAAGGCGGGTTCCAGAATCAGCCGCCGCAGTTGGGTGGTCAGGCTGTCGATGTCGCCCGGCGTGGCCAGCAAGCCGGTGCGCTCGTGCTGGATCAGCTCGGGAATGCCGTTGACCGGCGTCGAAATGCAAGGCACACCGCTGGACATAGCCTCCATCAACACCACCGGAATGCCTTCGGCCAGGCTGGGCAGCACAAAGCCATCGGCGCGGGCAAACTGGGCACGCACAGCCACCTGGTTGAGCGAACCCGTGAGCTGAATGTGCGCGCCCAGGTTCAGCTTCTGGATGGTTTGCTCGATGCGGCCGCGGTCGGGCCCGTCGCCGACCAGGGTCAGCTTGAAGTCAAGACCTTCATCACGCAAGGCCGCACAAGCCTGCACCAGGAGCACCTGCGCCTTGGCCGACGACAGGCGGCCGACACACAGCAACTCGACGGGCGAGGCCTCCAGCGGGCGCTCGGCAAAGGTAAATTGCGCCGGGTCAACGCCCAGGCGACAGACCAGGAACTTGTGCCAATGGTCCGGGTGGCTGAGGCGCATCAACTGCCCCTTGGCAAAC
>JAABQI010000003.1 GCA_011391545.1 Rhodoferax sp. | reverse complement strand
AACGGCATCACTGTGGTCGACAAATCCATGCCTTGCGCAAGGCCGCAGGCGGCCACCACGCCGCCGTAACGTGTTTGCGCCAGCGCGTTGGCCAGCGTGTGCGAGCCCACGGCATCGACCACGCCCGCCCAGCGCTCTTTTTGAAACGGCTTGCCCGGCGCCGACAGCGTGGCCCGGTCAATGACACTGCTGGCGCCCAAGGTCTTCAAATAAGGTTCTTCGCTGGCCTTGCCGGTGGCGGCCACCACGGTGTAACCCAGCCTGGCCAGCAGGGCAATCGCCACACTGCCGACGCCGCCGGTGGCACCTGTCACCAGAACCTCGCCCGCGCCCGGCTGGACGCCGTGGTCTTCCAGCGCCAGCACGGACAGCATGGCGGTGTAGCCCGCCGTGCCGATGGCCATGGCCTGGCGCGGCGTGAAGGCGCTGGGCAGCTTGACCAGCCAGTCGCCCTTGAGCCGGGCTTTTTCAGCCAGGCAACCCCAGTGCGTCTCGCCCACGCCCCAGCCGTTGTGCACAAAGGCATCGCCCGCCTTCCAGTCGGGGTGACTCGACGCCAGCACCGTGCCGGCGCCGTCAATGCCGGCCACCATCGGCCACTGGCGCACCACCGGGCTCTTGTTGGTGATGGCCAGGCCGTCCTTGAAATTGAGGGTGGAATAGGCCACCGCCACGGTCACGTCGCCCTGAGGCAAGCGCGCATCATCCACCTGCGTCACACTGGCCTTGAAGCCGTCTGAGTTTTCCAACAACAATGCCTTGAACATGAAAATCCTTAAAAAAGTTGATGAATCAATGATTTGCACGAGGTTTGTCGAAACAGTGACAGGTTGATAAAAGTGTGTAAACTACGCCGATGCGCATCGCTACCCTCCTGTCATCTCTGTTGCTGGCCACCAGCGTGCATGCCACGCCGTCAGACACCCCTGATGACCTGAGCCGTTTTCTGAATGATAAAGGCTTGTTGACGCAAATGGACCAGATGCGCCAAAACGTGACCGACAAAGCCTCCGATCTGGTCGTCAACGCGCTGGGCTTCTTGGGTGTGCCTTATCTGCGCGGTGGCAATTCAGCAGAGTCAGGTTTTGACTGCAGCGGCTTTGTCAAGGCCGTGTATGCGCAAACCGTGGGGCTGATCCTGCCGCGCAAAGCCGAGCAGCAAGCCGCCGCCACCCAGCAGATTGACCGCGCCGAACTGCAACCCGGTGACCTGGTGTTCTTCAACACCTTGCGCCGCACCTTCAGCCATGTCGGCATCTACATTGGCGAGGGCAAATTCATCCATTCACCCAAGCCCGGCGCCCAGGTCAGGGTGGAAAACATGGCGGTGTCTTACTGGAGCCGTCGCTTCGATGGCGCGCGCAGGGTTATGCCCGCACCAGCCAGCAACGCAATCGCCGCCGCCACAGAATCCGGGTTGCGCTGACCCGGAACGCTGACCGCGAGGGTGTCAGGATCGTTTTTCCTGCACATCGGTCACTTCGGTGATGTCTTTCACCTCGGCATCGATCACATCCGCCGGCGCCCTGCCGCGCTCGCCCGGCGCAGCCCCACGATACGCCCTTTGCCACATGTCGGCCCTGTGCATCTTGAAGACCCAAGGTTGCACCGGTCGGCCGCTCAGCTTGGCCCACAAGGCACGCATCAACCACAACGCCAGCAGCAGCCCCGCTGCAAACAGCAAGCTGACCATGAAAATCAACGCGGCCAGCAGCAATCCAATTCGCACAACCCAGCTTGTGACCTGTTTAAAAAAATCATTCACCCATCAATCCCTCCAACACAGCACAGGTCGACATCTTCGCATCAAAACGCCGAAACAGCCCCGGCAACACGCCTTGAAACCGCATAAGGCGGCAGGCCTTGCAACATGCGACGGCCGTAGGCCATGCTCAGCAAACGCTTGTCGTAGCAGATCACCCGCGCCTGATCGGTCTCGGAGCGGATCGCGCGCCCGGTCCACTGCAGCAGCTTGATGCCGGTGGCCGGCACCACCAGTTCCGAGAACGGGTCGCGCCCGGCGCGCTTGAGCCATTCGGCGCGCGCTTCCTCGACCGGATCCGTGGGCGGACTGAACGGCAGCTTGGCAATGAACACCGTCTCGCACAGCAGGCCCGGCAAATCCAGCCCCTCGCCAAACGACTGCAAACCAAAGATCACTGACGCACCACCCGCCTCGACCCGCGCCTGATGGATGCCCAGCAAGCGGCCGCGCGCCATCTGCCCCTGCACCAGCACCAACTCCAGCAAGGGCGCGTCCAGCGCGCTCACGGCGGCCTGCATTTGCACACGCGAGGTGAACAACACCAGAGCGCCATGCGGGACCTCGCGCAAATCCACCAGCAAGGCGGCCACCATCTGCGTGGTGTACAAGTCCACCTGCTTCGGATCGGCAGCGGTATCGGCCACGATCAACTGGCCCTGAGTGCGGTAATCAAACGGGCTGTCAACGGCCAGCGTGCTCACCTGCGGCAAACCGGCCAGCCCGGTCTCACCCAGAAAAAAGTCGAAACTTCCGCAGGTGGTCAGAGATGCCGACGTCACCACCGCACCGCGCACATGGGTCCAGAGGTGCCGACGCAGCAAATCGCCGGGCACGATGGGACAGGCGTGCGCGCTGATCGAGACCAGACCGGAACTGGTGTCCGACTTGAGCCATTTGGCCAACGGCGGCTCTTCGCTGCAGAGCCACTGCGCGCTGGTGGTCACCACACTGTTGAGCTTGGGCGCCATCTGGCCGAGCCTGGCGTATTGCGCCGAGCAGTTGGCGGCCTGGGACGGGTCTTCCTTGGCCCGCAATTTAAGCTCGGCGCCCAGCGCCTCCAGCGCATCCGACAAGGCCGCGGCGTGGCCGTGGATGAGCTTGAAGGGCTCCAGCATGGCCTTGGGCACCACGCCGTCCTTGAAACGGTAGACCGTGTCGTAACCGGTTGACAGACCCCGCACCAGCTCCAGCGCGAGCCGGCCCGCGTCGAGCAACGCGGTCTTGAGCTGCTGCGCCAGCGTGGTGACGTCCTGCGCCAGCACAAAACCCATCTTGTCGGCCACCTCAATCAGGATTTTGGGCAGCTTGTCGAGCCAGCGCAGACCGGTGAGATCCATGGCGCTGGAAAACTGGTCGAGCGCCACCGCCGGCAGATGGTGCCCCTCGTCAAACACCACCAGGCAGTTGTCCAGGTCCGGCAGCGCCTTCATGCCCAGCGATGCCAGCACCAGGTCGTGGTTGGCCACAATCACCTGCGCCTGCGCCAGTTGCATGCGCGCTTGGTAGTAGCTGCAGCTTGAAAACCGCGGGCAATGGCGCGTCGTGCAGGTGTGGCGCTCAGCGGCCACCGTGGACCAGTCGCGTGGCTCGGGCTGCTCGGCCAGACTGTCGCGGTCGCCGTCCCACTTGCCTGCGGACAGCGCTGACGCCAGCGTTTCATACAGGGCCATCCGTCGCTCGATGGGGTCTTGCCACACCGCGCCCCGGTTGGGCAGGAAAGTTTCGGGGGTATGGGGAGGGTCGGCTTCGTTGTCGCCTTCAAACAGCTCGGCGGCGTCCTCCCCGACATGGCCGACCAGCCGCTCCAGCTTGAGCTTGCAGACATAGCGTCCACGGCCTTTGGCCAGCGCATAGACAAAGGGCGCATCAAGCACGGCCGCCAATGCCGGCAGGTCCTTGGTCATCAACTGTTCCTGCAGCGCCACGGTGGCGGTGGACACCACCACCCGCGTTTTGCGCGCCAGTGCCAGCGCCACAGTGGTGGACAGATAAGCCGCCGACTTGCCGACGCCAGTGCCCGCCTGGATCACGGCGACAGCGCTGTTCGGTTCAGGCTGGTCGCCCAGGCTCACGTCATGCAGGCTGCTGGCAATGCGCTGCGCCATCTCGCGCTGTCCGGCGCGCTCACGAAACCCCGGTGAGGCAGCCACTACCTGGTCAAACGCCCCCATGGCCACTGCGGCCAGATCAGGCTGACTCAATCGAGGCACCTGCAAAAGCAAACTGAAAACGACAGCAAGGGCCACCCCCGGAAAGTAAAAAAGCCTGAAAAGCGATGTGCTTTTCAGGCCTCTAAATTGTGGTCGGTGTGAAAGGATTCGAACCTTCGACCCCTTGCACCCCATGCAAGTGCGCTACCAGGCTGCGCCACACACCGAAGGGCTGAATTATAGCCACGGAAAGCGTTGATTTCGGGCTCGGTGCATTAGAAATCGAGTGCCAGCAGGTCCCTGATTTCATGGAGTTCGTGTCGCACCAGGCGCCAGGAATCAAGCTGTGCAAACTTGTCCTGCAATGCCGCAGCGTCAGGACCAGTTTTCAGCAGCACATCGCCTGCGGGCAAGTCTGCCACCGACGCCATCAGGCCGACATCGTGGTCATGGGCAACAGTGGCTGTCTGCAGCAATTCTTGCATTTTGTTGCGCGCGCCACTGATGGTAAATCCTTGGTCGTACAGCAAGTCACGAATGCGCCGGATCATCAGCACTTCGTGGTGCTGGTAATAACGGCGATTGCCGCGCCGTTTCATGGGCCTGAGTTGGGTAAATTCCTGCTCCCAATAGCGCAGCACATGTGGTTTGACGCCACACAGTTCGCCGACTTCACCAATGGTGAAGTAGCGTTTGGCTGGAATCAGGGGGAGCGAATTCTCCATGTGAATCAACAATCTAAGCTGGAAACATGCAAGCGTACTCTAACTCAGCCCATACTGTAAAGACAGCTTACCCGCATAAGAGTTGCTGTGGGTCAAACTTCTGTGGAGTTTGCCGACGCACCAGCCTGAATTTGCTCCTTAAGTTTCTGGCTGGCGTGAAAAGTGACGACCCGACGCGCGGCAATGGGTATGGCCTCGCCGGTGCGAGGATTGCGTCCGGGGCGCGGTGACTTTGTGCGTATCTGGAAGTTGCCAAAGCCGGTGATCTTGACATCATCGCCATCGACCAGACTGCGTGACACCAAGTCAAAAAAAGCGTCCACCATGTCCTTGGACTCGCGCTTGTTCAGGCCGATCTGCTCAAACAGCAACTCGGAGAGTTGCGCCTTGGTCAGGGCCGGGGTTTCCAGGGATTCAACCGTAATGTCCATCAATGACTCGCTTTGTGGCTTGTGGGTTGGCAACTGATTCAAGCACGCTGTCGCGCACCCAGTTTTTCACTTAACGTGGAAATCACGGCGGCAACTGCCGATTCAATTTGCTGCTCGGACAGCGTAGCATCTTGCGCATTCAACGTCAAACGGATGGCCATGCTTTTCTCGGACGGCACACTTTGTTCAGTTGCCGTGGCGGGTGTTTTTGGACGGTAAATGTCAAACAGCACAGCATTACGCAGCACGCCGCCACTGGGTGCGGCCCAAACGGCCTGCATCAAGGCATCGTGAGTCACAGCCTCATTGACCAGCACCGCAATGTCGCGTTCAACCGCCTGGAAGCGGGGCACCGCTTCAAAGCGCGGAACCTGACGGCTCAGCACCGCATCAAGATCGACCTCAAACATGACAGGGGCTTGCACCAGATCATACGACTGGCGCCACTTGGGGTGCAGTTCGCCGACAAATCCGACGGCCGAACCCGCACACAGCACGCGCGCGCAGCGCCCGGGATGCATGGCTGGATGTTCTGCGGGCTCGAACGTCAGCCGGGTGGGCGCAAACAGGGCTTCCAGGTCGCCCTTGACGTCAAAGAAATCCACCGGGCGTTCTTTGCAACCCCACTCGGGTGCATCCACCGCGCCCATGGCAACACCGGCCACGCGCATGGGCTGGTCAAGTCCCTCAACGCTGGTGTCGGTGCTCGCCACCGAGGCGTCACGCAAAAACACACGACCCAACTCAAAGACCCGCACGCGCTGCGCCTTGCGGTCCTGGTTGAATTTGAGCACCTGAAGCAGGGAGCCGAGCAGGCTTGAGCGCATCACGCTCATCTGGCTGGCAATGGGGTTGAGCAATTTGATCGGGCTCGGGTTGCCCGCCAGCTCATGCTCCCAGCGCTCTTCTACAAAACTGAAGTTAATGGTCTCCTGGTAGCCCAGGGCGGCCAGCTCGCGGCGCACGGCAAACGGGCTGCGTTGATTCTCGGGGCGAATCTTGGCTGTGATCGGCGCCTGCGGCGGCGTTTGCGGCAGGTTGTGGAAACCGATCATGCGGGCCACTTCTTCGATCAGGTCTTCTTCAATTTGAAGGTCAAAGCGGTAGGAAGGCGCGGTGACTTCGATCACGCCGTCACCTTCAGTCACTGGAAGGCCCAAGCCGGTGAGCGCTTTCACGCATTGTTCCTGCGTCAACGGCATGCCCAGCACCCTGGCCGCACGGGCCACCCTCAACGCCACCTTGGCGTGCTGGGGCATGGCTACCTGCTGGTCGTCCATCGGTCCGCACACCGAGTCGGGCGTGCCACAAATCTCAATGATCAACTGGGTGATGCGTTCGATGTGTTCCACGGTCAGTTCAGGATCGACACCGCGCTCAAAACGGTGGCCGGCATCGGTTGAAAAGTTGAAGCGGCGCGAGCGCCCGGCAATGGCCTTGGGCCACCAGAAGGCCGCCTCCACATAAATGTTGGTCGTGTCGTCCGACACCGCGGTGGCATCGCCGCCCATGATGCCGGCCAGCGATTCAACCTGAACCGCATCGGCGATCACGCCCACCTGAGCGTCCACCGTGACGGTGTTGCCGTTGAGCAGCTTGAGCTGTTCGCCCGACTGGCCCCAGCGCACGTCAAGGCTGCCGTGGATTTTGTCGAGGTCAAAAATGTGCGACGGCCGACCCAGTTCGAACATCACGTAGTTGGAGATATCCACCAGCGCGGTCACGCTGCGCTGGCCGCAGCGGGCCAGACGGTCCACCATCCAGGCGGGGGTGGTGGCCTTGGGGTTGACGCCGCGAATGATGCGGCCAGAAAAACGGCCGCACAAATCGGTCGCGCTGACCTTGACTGGCAGCACCTCGTTGATGGCACAGCTGGCCTTAGGAAAAGTCGGCGTTTTCAAGGGCGCACCGGTCAACGCAGACACTTCACGCGCCACGCCATAGACGCTCAGGCAATGCGCCAGGTTGGGCGTGAGCTTGAGCGTGAACAGTGTGTCATCAAGCAGCAGATGTTCGCGGATGTTTTGGCCCACCCGGGCATCAGCCACCAGTTCCAGCAGACCGCCATGGTCTTCCGAGAGTTTCAGTTCGCGGGCTGAGCACAACATGCCGAAGCTCTCGACGCCGCGCAGCTTGCCAACCTTGATCAGAAACGGCTGGCCATCTTCACCCGGAGGCAACTCGGCTCCCACCATGGCACAGGGCACCTTGATGCCAACCCGGGCATTGGGCGCGCCACAGACAATGGTCAGCAACTCGGCCCGCCCCACATCCACCTGACACACGCGCAGGCGGTCGGCATTGGGGTGCTGCACCGCCTCCTTGATTTCAGCCACCACAATGTGGCTGAACGGCGGTGCCACAGGCGTGAGATCTTCGACCTCGAGGCCGGCCATGGTCAGGGTTTCAGCCAGCTCAGCCGTGCTCAGGGGGGGGTTACAGAATTCACGCAACCAGGATTCAGGAAATTGCATAGTTGTTCAATCAATTAATCCGTAGGGATATGGATCGCCGCGCTTCGCTCGCGATGACGAAAAATGTCGGTTAACAATTGTGGTTTTCTTAGCGGAATTGCGACAAAAAGCGGATGTCGCCGTCAAAAAACAAGCGCAGGTCGTTGACGCCGTATCGCAGCATGGTCAGTCGGTCCGGGCCCATGCCGAAGGCGAAACCGATGTAGCGCTCGGGGTCGAGGCCCATGTTGCGGATCACATTGGGGTGGACCTGGCCCGAGCCCGCCACCTCCAGCCAACGGCCGGCCAGCGGGCCGCTGGGGAACTGGATGTCGATCTCGGCACTGGGCTCGGTGAAAGGGAAAAAGCTGGGCCGAAAGCGCAGCACCAGGTCAGGGTTCTCAAAGAAGGTGCGGCAGAAATCGGTGAAGACGTACTTTAGGTCCTTGAAGCTGATGGCCTCGCCCACCCACAGGCCTTCGCATTGGTGGAACATGGGCGAATGGGTGGCGTCGCTGTCGACGCGGTAAGTGCGCCCGGGCGCAATGACGCGGATTTCAGGCATGTCGCCGCTGTAGAGCGTGCCGTCCACCGCGCTGCCATGGGCCAGGCGGTGTTTCTTGACGTGCTGCACCGCGTGCCGGATCTGCATCGGGCTGGTATGGGTGCGCAATAAATTGGGGGCCGTGTCGCTGCCGCCCTCGACATAAAAGGTGTCGTGCATGGAGCGCGCCGGATGGTCTTCGGGGGTGTTGAGCGCGGTGAAGTTGAACCAGTCGGACTCGATCTCGGGGCCTTGCGCCACTTCAAAACCCATGGAGCCAAAAATAGCCTCGATGCGCTCCAGCGTGAGCGACACCGGGTGCAGGCCACCGGTGCCACGCTGGCGACCGGGCAGGCTCACGTCGAGTGCTTCGGCCTGCAGCTGCGCCTGCAATTCACGGTCTGCCAATGCCTGGCGGCGCGCGTTAAGGGCCGCTTCGATGCCCTGCTTGGCCTGGTTGATGGCGGCGCCCTGCAATTTCTTTTCTTCGACCGGCAGGGCGGCGAGACCCTTCATCAGCTCGGTGATGCGACCGGCTTTGCCCAGATACTGGGCCTTGCTGTTTTCAAGTTCAGCAGGGGTGTGGGCCAGCTCGAAAGCGGCACGGGCTTGTTCAACAACAGCGGTCAAGTCGTTCATAAATACTCAGGAAAGCTCTGATCCAAGGAAAAAGGGCTAGCGCCTTTTCAAGCTCTAGCCCTCATCTGTTTTTTGCAGGAAGCTATAGATTAAATAGCAACCGACGCAACTCAAGCAGCCAGTTTGGCCTTGACTTGTTCCACGATACCAGCAAATGCGGCCATGTCATGGATCGCAATATCAGACAGAACCTTGCGGTCGATCTCGATACTGGCTTTCTTCAGGCCGTTGGCAAATTGGCTGTAGGTCATGCCACACTGACGGGCAGCGGCATTGATACGGGCAATCCACAACTGACGGAAGACACGTTTTTTGGTACGGCGGTCACGGTAGGCGTATTGCCCAGCCTTCATGACCGCTTCTTTGGCGACCCGGAAGACATTACCACGACGACCGCGGAAACCTTTTGCAAGGGCTAGAACTTTTTTGTGGCGGGCGCGAGCCGTTACACCACGTTTGACGCGAGGCATGTGAGTACTCCTTGTTCGTCGTTAATTAAAGGCCACGGCCGGGCAGCATCTGTGCCATGCGACCCATTTCGGTCTCACGAACAGTCAACGTACCACGATGATGGCGCTTGAGCTTGGTGGACTTCTTGGTCAGAATGTGACGTTTGAAGGCTTGACCGCGTTTAACGGTACCACCTGGACGAACGCGGAAACGCTTTTTTGCGCCGCTCTTGGTCTTCATTTTGGGCATTTTCATGCTCCTTTTTACATTGTGCTCGTGAGGCGTCTGCAAACACTTTGCAGCCTTGATGGCCCCGAGCCACTTTTAGTGGCGAGATAGCAACCCACCACTTTTTGGTGGTGA
>JAABQI010000002.1 GCA_011391545.1 Rhodoferax sp. | reverse complement strand
TGTTCTCCGCCCTGCCGACGGCGTCGAGCTGCTATGTCTTGGCCGCGCGCATGGGTTACGACGGACCCTATGTGGCCGCGCTGGTGACCGTGTCCACCGTGCTCGGCATGCTGAGTTTGCCGCTGGCGCTGGGGTTTTTGAGGTCGTTTGTTTAAGCTACACACGGACTGTCATTTTGTTTGGCCAAAGCGCCCGAATCTTGCCGCGCTCAAACGGCGGTGACGCGCTTTGCGCGGCAACCGGCAGGGGCGGCCACCTCATGCTGGAGTACCAGAAATCGGTGACCACCCCTGCCAGTTACCACGCGAGGCCATAAATAAGCGACGATTATTCAAATTCAAATACAGGGACAGATGCCATGTCGGGTTTGTGCGTCGCCACGCCAACCCACCTTTGTTGATTTCACTGCGGCCAGCGCAGTGGCTGGCTTTGGGGGCTGACGATTTCTGGTACTCCAGCATGAGGAAGCCGCCAAAGCCAGCCGCTGCGCGGGTAAGGCGAACCCACGGTTAATCGTGTTCTGACCCAAAGTTAATTGGGGTCAGAGTCCAATTAAATTTTCTGATCAAGCGCCCACGCCACGTGCTCACGCACCAAGGCGCTGGGGTGATCAGTACGCGAATCAAGCGCATTCACAAGGGGCCTGGCTGACTCGGCGTCAAGAACACGTAGCGCGTTGCCAAGCGCCACCGCAATGTTGCGCAGCCAGCGTTCATGGCCAATGCGCCGGATCGGGCTGCCTTCGGTGAAGCGCAAAAACGTTTCCTCGCTCCAACCGAACAACTCAACGAGTTGGCTGCCTGCCAACCCGGCGCGGGCATCGAAGTCGGGCAAGGCGCTGCGCTGGGCAAACTTGTTCCAGGGACAAATCAGCTGGCAATCATCACAACCATAGATGCGGTTGCCCATCAGCGGGCGCAGTTCCAGCGGGATCGGCCCGGCATGTTCGATCGTGAGGTACGAGATGCAGCGCCGGGCATCGAGCCGGTACGGCGCAATGATGGCCTGCGTCGGGCAAATGTCGATGCAGGCACTGCAAGTGCCGCAATGACCGGCCACAGGCGCGGTCACGGGCAAGGCCATGTCGACAAAAATCTCGCCCAGAAAAAACATCGAACCCGCCTCGCGACTCAGCAGCAGCGTGTGTTTGCCGCGCCAGCCCTGGCCGCTCGAACCGGCCAGTTCGACTTCAAGCACCGGCGCCGAGTCGGTGAACACCCGGTAACCCAGCGGCCCCAGCGCAGCAGCGATTTGGTCACTCAATTTCTGCAGACGGCTGCGCATCACCTTATGGTAATCCCGGCCGCGTGCATAGACCGACACAATCGCCTCCGAGGGGCGCTCGAGCCGGTCCAGCTCCAGCGTCTGCCAGCCTTCGGGGGTGTCGGCTGGCAAATAATCCATGCGGGCGGTGATCACGCGCACGGTGCCCGGCACCAGTTCAGCCGGACGCGCGCGCTTGAGGCCATGGGCCGCCATGTAGTGCATGTCGCCATGGAAACCCGCGGCTAGCCACGCCGATAATCCGGGTTCTGCATCCTTCAAATCGACACCGGCCACGCCAATTTGTGAAAATCCCAATGCTCGCCCCCATTGCTGAATTCTGGAGACCCATTGACTGCTGTTGATTTGCTGCAAGGTGATGTTCACCTGCCCATTGTAAAAAGCCTGCATTGGCCCGATGAAGCCGCCACCGGGCGCTTTGCCCGCGGGATGGCCGGCGTGCCGGAATTGCGCCTGTCCTACATCGAGCTGAAGGGCGAACTGGGCGCGGGCAAGACCACGCTGGTGCGCCATCTGCTGCGGGAATTGGGTGTGCAGGGACGCATCAAAAGTCCCACCTACGCCGTGGTGGAGCCCTATGAACTGCCCGGCCTCAGCGTCTGGCATTTTGACTTTTACCGCTTCAGCGACCCGCGCGAGTGGCTTGATGCCGGCTTTCGCGACATCTTTGCCAGCCCTGGCCTGAAAATTGCCGAATGGCCTGAAAAGGCCGCGGGTTGCGTGCCGCCGGCCGACCTGATCATTCAAATCGACGTGCAGGATGACGAGGCCCGCGAGGTGACATTAACAGCGCCAACAAAGTTGGGAGCCAGCCTGCTCCATCAGCTTGCCGGTTCAGCGCCCGACAAGGCCAGCCCATGAAACGCCGCCAACTGCTGCAGTCGGGCACGCTGGTGCTGTTGCTTGGCGCGCAGCATCTGGCCCGCGGCGCCAGCATCGTGGCAGTGCGTGTCTGGCCGTCGCCCGACTACTCGCGCGTCACCATCGAATCCGACGCGCGCCTGAGTTTCAACCAAACCTTTATTCCCACCCCGCCACGACTGGCGGTGGATGTGCAGGGCATCGACCTGAATCCGGCGCTCAGGGAGCTGGTGGCCAAGGTCAGCGCCAACGACCCCACCATTTCCGGCATTCGCGTCGGCCAGTTCGGCCCGGGGGTGGTGCGCCTGGTGTTTGACCTCAAGCAGCCCATTGCGCCGCAGGTGTTCACCCTGACGCCGGTGGCGGCTTACCAGCACCGGCTGGTGTTCGATTTGTACCCGACCCAGCTGGCCGACCCGCTGGAGGCCCTGATCGCCGAGCGCCTTCAGGACGGCGCCAATACCGCGGCAGCCGCAGCGCCCGGCAGTGATCCGCTGGGTGACTTGATTGCGCAAAAAGCCCAGATGCCATCCGCCGCTGCGCGCGGCCAGTCTGGTGGACCAACTGGCGAAAAAGAAACCAAACGACCGCCCCAGCAAAGCATGCGTGCGCCGGCGCCAAGTGCCACCGACCGATTGATCATCATAGCGCTCGATCCCGGTCACGGCGGCGAAGACCCGGGCGCCATTGGACCCGGCGGCACGCGCGAAAAAGACGTGGTGCTGCGCCTGGCTCACCGGCTGCGCGACCGCATCAACGCCGCATCGAGCAATGGCAACCCGATGCGCGCTTTTTTAACCCGCGATGCCGACTTTTTTGTGCCCTTGCACACCCGGGTCAACAAGGCGCGCAGGGTGCAGGCCGACCTCTTTATCAGCCTGCACGCCGACGCCTTTTTTACGCCGCGACCCCAGGGTGCCAGCGTGTTCGCGCTGAGTCAGGACGGCGCCTCCAGCAGCGCCGCGCGCTGGATGGCGGCCAAGGAAAACAAGGCCGATGTGATTGGCGGCCTGAACGTGCGCGCCCGGGATGCCCAGGTCAAGCGTGCCCTGCTCGACATGAGCACCGCCGCCCAGATCAAGGACAGCCTGCAGTTGGGCGGCGCCATGCTCAGGGAAATCGGCCGCGTCGGCAAGTTGCACAAGCCGCGGGTTGAACAGGCCGGGTTTGCCGTGCTGAAGGCGCCCGACATTCCCAGCGTGCTGGTGGAAGCCGCGTTCATCAGCAACCCCGATGAAGAAGCCAAGCTCAACAGCGATGCCTACCAGGATCAACTGGCCGACGCCCTGATGCGCGGCATTGAAGCCTATTTCTCCAAAAATCCGCCGCTGGCGCGCAGCCGGACTACGTGACCGGCTGGTTGCGCGCCTTCCAGGCGCCAAACAGCACGATCAGGCCCGGCACCAGAATCATCGCCCAGATGATCTTGTCCAGATTCACCTTGACCCACGGAATGCTGCCCAGGAAGTAGCCTGCCGTGCAGATGCCCACCACCCATATCACGGCGCCCACCACGTTGAACAGGGTGAACTTGACGCGACCCATGGCCGCGACCCCCGCCACAAAGGGCGCAAACGTGCGCAGGAACGGCATGAAGCGCGCCAGAATGATGGTGATGCCGCCATACCGCTCGTAAAAATTGTGCGTTCGATCAAACGCGGCCTTGTTGAAAAATCGCGAGTTTTCCCACTTGAACACTTTGGGTCCGAAATAGCGCCCGATGGTGAAGTTGCACTGGTCCCCCAAAATGGCGGCCACCAGCAGCACCGAGACCGCCAACGGGTAACTCATGAGCCCCGCGCCACACAGCGCCCCCACCACAAACAGCAGCGAATCGCCCGGCAGGAACGGCATCACGACCAGGCCGGTTTCGACAAAAATGATCAAAAACAGCAGCGCATACACCCACATGCCATAGCTCTGCACGAAAGCCTCAAGGTGTTTGTCAACGTGGAGGATGAAGTCAATTAAAAAGGTGATGATGTCCATGCGGTCGCATTATCCCCGGCAAGGGCACGCCAAATAATGAACAAATAATTACAACTTCTTCGGTTTAATTGATTCAAATCAAACAAACTGCAGGTCAAATCCTAGGGTTTCCCCTATTCCTGATTACAGTAAGGCCTTCTTTGAAGGAGTTGACAGTGGACATTTTTCTACAACTGATTGTGATTCTGGTGTGCCTGTTCTACGGCGCCAGGAAAGGCGGCGTGGCGCTGGGCCTGCTCGGCGGCATCGGCCTTGTCATCATGGTGTTTGTCTTTGACCTCAAACCGGGCAAACCACCGGTCGATGTGATGCTGACCATCATCGCCGTGGTGGCTGCCTCGGCCACGCTGCAGGCCTCAGGCGGGCTGGACGTGATGCTCAAGGGCGCTGAAAAGGTGCTGCGGCGCAACCCCAAGTATGTGTCGATCCTGGCGCCGTTCACCACCTGCGTGCTGACCATGTTGTGCGGCACCGGCCATGTGGTCTACACCATGCTGCCGATCATTTACGACGTGGCGATCAAAAACGGCATCCGCCCAGAGCGTCCCATGGCGGCCTCATCCATCTCAAGCCAGATGGGAATTCTGGCCAGCCCGGTGTCGGTGGCCGTGGTGGCGCTGGTGGCCTTTTTGGCCAAAGCCCCGGTGGAAGGCCATGTGATCGACTTTGTGCAGGTGCTCTCCATCACTATCCCTTCCACGCTGGCCGGCGTGCTGATGATTGGCATTTTCAGCTGGTTCCGCGGCAAAGACCTGGACAAAGACCCCGAGTTTCAGGCGCGCATTGCCGACCCGGAACAGCGCAAGATGATCTACGGCGAAAGCGCCACGCTGATGAACAAAACGCTCAGCCGTGACCAATGGACCGCCATGTGGATTTTTCTGGGTGCGATTGCGGTAGTGGCCATTTTGGGCGCCTACCCCGGACTGCGTCCGACCTTCGATGCCAAACCAATGTCGATGGTGCTCACGATCCAGATGTTCATGCTGCTGGCCGGCGCCCTGATGATCCTTTTCACCAAAACCGACCCCGCCAGCATCGGCAAGACCGAGGTCTTTCGCGCCGGCATGATCGCCGTGGTGGCGGTGTTTGGTATCGCCTGGATGGCTGACACGGTGTTCGAAGCCCACTTGCCCGAATTGAAGGCAGCGCTCTCTGAACTGGTGCAGACCCAGCCCTGGACTTACGCCATCGCCCTGCTGCTGGTGTCCAAGCTGGTCAATTCGCAGGCTGCCGCCATCAGTGCCATGGTGCCGGTGGGTCTGGCCATTGGCGTGCCACCCGGCTACATCGTGGCGTTTGCAGCCGCGTCCTATGGTTATTACATCCTGCCCACCTACCCCAGCGACCTGGCTGCCATCCAGTTTGACCGCTCGGGCACCACCCGCATCGGCAAGTACGTTATCAACCACAGCTTCATCATTCCGGGCCTGATTGGCGTGGGCACTTCCTGCCTGATGGGCTACCTGCTGGCATCGGCAAGCGGGCTGATTTAACCATCGGAGCCGGGCAAGCAGCGCCGTTTGCCCGGCACCCGGACACCTAAAATGTCCGGGTGAACATTGACCCAACACCCCCTCTTCATTTATCCCGACACCCCATCCGTGAACTGCCCGACGCGCTGATCAGTCAGATTGCCGCCGGTGAGGTGGTGGAGCGGCCCGCCTCGGTGGTGCGTGAACTCCTTGACAACGCACTCGATGCCGGGGCCAGCCAGATCACGGTCCGGCTGCTGGCCGGGGGGGTGCGCCTGATCAGCGTGGAAGACGACGGCTCGGGCATCCTGCCCGAAGAACTGCCGATCGCGCTCAAACGCCACGCCACCAGCAAGATTGGCAGCCTGGCCGACCTGGAATCGGTCGGCACCATGGGCTTTCGCGGTGAGGCGCTGGCCGCCATCAATGCCATTGCCGATTGCGCCCTGCTGTCTCGTGTCAGCGGCCAGGCCCATGCCTACCTGCTGGAAGGCCAGACCGGCGAGATCACACCGGTGGCGCGCAGCACCGGTACCACGGTCGAGGTCAAAGAGCTGTTTTTCAGCACGCCCGCGCGGCGCAAGTTCCTGAAAACCGATGCCACCGAACTCGCGCACTGTGTCGAGGCGGTGCGCCGGCACGCACTGGCGCGCCCCGATGTCGGTTTTGCCATCTGGCATGAAGGCAAGCTGGTCGAGCAATGGCGGCGTTGCGGCGAGGCGGGCAGCCTTCCCGCGCTGGAGCAGCGCCTGGCCGATGTGCTGGGCGCAGATTTTATTGAGCGCTCGGTGTGGGTCGATTTCTCGACCCATGCCGCACCGGGTCGCCCAGACTATGCGCCCGTCATCAGGGTCTGGGGCCGGGCCGGCGTACCCGACGCCGCGCGGGCGCGTGGCGACCAGCAGTTCTGCTACGTCAATGGCCGCTTCGTGCGCGACAAGGTCATCACACACGCCGCCCGCAGCGCCTACGAGGACGTGCTGCACGGCCAGCGCCAGCCGGTGTATGCGCTGTACATCGAACTGGATCCGACCCGGGTCGATGTCAATGTGCACCCGACGAAAATCGAGGTGCGTTTTCGCGACAGCCGCGAGGTGCACCAGGCGGTGCGCCATGCCGTGGAAAGTGCATTGGCTGCGCCGCGCGCCGGGCAGACGTTGCTGGAAGTCGCCAACGCGATGCCCCGGACCGAGTCAGCGGCCCAGGTCACCGATTGGGGTCAGGCGTTGCCACCGGACGGCACCAGCCCCATAAAGTCACCGGCCTCCTTTTCCTACGCGCAGGCAGCTATGCATTTTGAAGGCCCGGCGGGCCATCGCGTCAGTGACCCGGCAGCGCTCTGGCAGCCCCAGTCGACGGCGGCACCCCAGTCGGCGAACGATTGGCCGCTGGGCCGGGCGCTGGCGCAACTCAAGGGCATTTACATCCTGGCAGAAAATGCCCAGGGCCTGGTCATTGTTGACATGCACGCGGCGCACGAGCGCATCGTCTATGAGCGGCTCAAGGCGCAGTGGTCAGACGCCCAAGGCGCATCCTGCCTGCCCAGCCAGCCACTGCTGATTCCCGCCACCTTTGCCGCCACACCACTCGAAGTCGCCACGGCAGAAACCAACGCCGCTACGCTTCACCTGCTGGGCCTCGACATCACGCCGTTTTCCGGCAAGACGCTGGCGGTGCGCGCCGTGCCGACCACGCTGACGCAAGGAGACGCCGTGGAACTGGCGCGCAGCGTGCTGGCCGAACTCAGCCAGCATGAGGCCAACACCGTGGTGCAGCGTGCCCACAACGAACTGCTCGGCACCATGGCCTGCCACGGTGCGGTGCGCGCCAACCGGCATTTGACACTGGAAGAAATGAACGCGCTGCTGCGCCAGATGGAGGCCACCGAGCGCAGCGATCAGTGCAACCACGGCCGGCCCACCTGGCGCCCCATCAGCCTGCGCGAGCTTGACGCACTCTTCATGCGCGGACGTTGAACCCGCCAGGGCAAACGCACCGCCTCCCATTGTTTGACCAGTACCCATTTTGTTGACGCCTTTTAAACAACTGATGCGCCACCCGGCGCAGCGCAGCCGCCTGACCGGTGAGTTGCGCGGTCTCTGGCACCTGGCCTGGCCGATCCTGGTCGGTCAACTGGCTTACGTCGGCATGGCCGTCGTGGATGTGGCCATGGCAGGCCACGCCTCGGCGCAAGATCTGGCGGGCGTGTCGCTCGGCGTGTCGATCTGGAACATGCTCATCATCACCATGATGGGCTTGCTGATGGCCGTCAATCCGGTGGTGGCCCATCAAGTGGGTTCGGGCGAGCTGTCCCAGGTGCCGCATGTGGTGCGCCAGGCCTTGTGGAAAGCGCTGGCCGTGGGCTTGCTGGCGGCGGGCGCAGCCAATCTGGCCGCCCTGCTGTTCCAGCACATGACGCTGGAACCTTATGTTCGCGACCTGGCCACCGATTTTGTCTGGATCACCAGTCTGTCGATGCCGCTTTTTGCCTGCTACCGCGTGCTCTACGGTTACAGCACCAGCATCAATCAGACCAAGCCCCTGATGGTGATCGCCTTGCTGTCGCTCGGACTCAACATCGTCGTCAATAGCCTGCTGGTGTTCGGAACCCTGGGGTTTCCGCGCCTGGGCGGCCTGGGCTGCGCCTGGGCGACGCTGGTCACCGTGGCCTTCAATCTGCTGGCCCTGCTCTGGTGGATGCAGCGCGCCAGTGCTTACCGCGCCACCTGGCCGCTGGACCGGTATGAAGCGCCGCATTGGCCGCAAATCAAAAGCCTGCTCAAACTGGGCCTGCCCATCGGCATCACCTACTTTGCCGAGACCAGCGCCTTTAGCCTGATTGCGCTGCTGATTGCTGAATTTGGCAGTACCCAGATGGCAGCACACCAGATTGCGCTGAACTTCACCTCGCTGGTGTTCATGGTGCCGCTCAGTCTGGGGCTGGCGCTGCTGACCCGCGTCGGCCAGTCGCTCGGCGCGAGGGACCCGGTGCTGGCGCGTTACCAGGCCTGGGTTGGCGTGGCACTGGGCCTGGGTTTTGCGGTGGTGTCGGCCACGCTGATGGCGCTCTTCAGTCAGTCCATCGCCCGCGCCTACACCAGCGATGCGGCCGTGATCGCCCTCACCGCGCAGTTGCTGCTGCTGGCAGCCCTGTTCCAGCTCTCGGACTCAACCCAGGTCGTGGCCAGTTGCGCCATTCGCGGCTACAAAGTGACGCGTGCACCGATGGTGATCCACCTGACAGCTTTCTGGGTGTTTTCGTTGCCGCTGGGCTACGTGCTGGGGCTGGCGCCAGCCTGGGCACCTTGGGCGCCGGCGCAGCCGATGGCTGTTCAGGGCTTCTGGATTGCGCTGGTGCTGGGCCTGACCATTGCGGCGCTGGGGCTCACGGGCCTGCTGCGTCAGGTGGCGCGCAGCCGACTGAATTCCAGGTCATTGAGGTAATTGGGGTCTGACCCCAATTCTTTTTCAGTGCAAGGGCACGCCGGTTTTGGAGGCCAACTCTTCCATGGTCACGCCGGGCGCGCGCTGCACCACCTTGATGCCGTGCGGGGTGATGTCCATCACGGCCAGGTCGGTGATGATGCGGTCAACCACACCCACGCCGGTCAACGGCAAGGTGCAGTTCGGCAGGATCTTGAGGTCGATGGTGCCGTCCTTCTTTTTGGCGACGTGCTCCATCAGCACCACCACACTTTTCACGCCGCCCACCAGGTCCATGGCGCCGCCCATGCCTTTGACCATCTTGCCCGGAATCATCCAGTTGGCCAGGTCGCCGGTTTCGCTGACCTGCATGGCACCCAGAATGCTCAGGTTGATTTTGCCGCCGCGAATCATGGCGAAGCTGTCGTGGCTGCCAAAAATGCTGGAGCCGGGAATGGTGGTCACGGTTTGTTTGCCGGCGTTGATCAGGTCGGCATCGACCTCGTCTTCGGTCGGGAACGGGCCAATGCCGAGCATGCCGTTCTCGCTTTGCAGCCAGACCTCGATGT
>JAABQI010000001.1 GCA_011391545.1 Rhodoferax sp. | reverse complement strand
ATTTGGGCGCAGACCCCAATTACCCTGGTACATGTCCAGGGTCGGCGCAATGTCGAGGACGCACAGTTTTTGCACCCGCGCGGGATGGTCCAGCGCCAGCCGGTGCGCCACCCTCCCGCCACGGTCGTGGCCGCATAAAAAGAAGCGATCCACTCCCAGCGTGTCCATCACCGCCACCATGTCCTGCGCCATGGTGCGTTTGCTGTGGTTGCCGTGATCGGGCAAGCCCGGCTCTTTGCTGGAGTCGCCATAACCCCGCAAATCGGGCAGCACGAGGTAAAAGTCCTGCTGCAGCCGCGTGGCCACCCGGTGCCACATCACATGGCTTTGCGGAAAGCCGTGCAACAGCAGCAGGGCTGGGCGCGGCCCCTGGGCGCCGCGCGAGACGCGGGCAAAAATGCGGGCGCCGTTGACCTCAAAGTGGCGGGTCTCGAAATCTTCAAACCAGTGCATTGCGGGCTCCGTTACAAAGCGTTGACAAGGTCAAGTCAGGGCTGCTTGGCCAGGTACTTGGCGAGCGCGGCGTGGGTTTGCACACGCATCTGTTTTTGAAAATGCGGTGCCCAGCCCAGCACCCATCCGCCAAGTCCCAGTGCCTGGCGGGACCAGCGCCAGAAGTCAAAGAGGTCGGTGTGGCTGGCAATCAGGCCTTGCGGGGTGAACGTGAAGTTGGCCTCGATGATGTTGTGAACCGGCCGGTTCGACACGCTAAAGCGGTAATGCGCTTCCCAATGCACGTGGCCGCTGCTGTCGTCAGCGCGCACGTCCTTGAATTCAAGACGCCAGTCTTGGCGGTTTTTGGCCAGTGTCGCGGCGCACAGCATGTGCCACATGCCACTTATTTCGCGCTGCCCCTGGAGCGAAAATGCCGGGTCGTCAAACGTGGCATTTTCTGCATAACAGGCCGCCATGGTGTCGGCATCCAGCGCGGCAAAGGCGGTGTAGAAGCGGGTCAGGGTGTTTTCGTTTGGATTCATGGGGGTGACTTTAGCGTTAACTCACCAGCAGCATCCACGCCAGCGTCCACATGGTCAGTGCGATCATCCCGTCCAGCACGCGCCAGGCCCGCACGGTGGCAAACAGCGGGGCCAGAAAACGGGCGCCAAAGCCCAGCGCGGCAAACCAGCACAGGCTGGCGCTGGCGGCGCCAAAGCCAAAGATCCAGCGGCCGGGGTCGGGTCGCTGGTTGGCAATGGAACCGAGCAACACCACGGTATCCAGGTACACGTGCGGGTTCAAAAAGGTAAAGGCAAAGCAGGCGGCCAGCGCCGCCGCCAGGGTGACCCCGCCACCTGTGCCCGTTGGCATGGCCGCGCCTTGCCAGGCACGTCGTGCCGCCAGCACGCCATAGGCCACCAGAAACAAGGCGCCGCCGTAGCGCGTGAGGGTCATCAGGAGGGGTGTGTCGCGAATCAGCAGGCCCGCGCCACCAATGCCCGCAAGAATCAACAGCGCGTCTGACAGCGCACAAAACAGCACCAGCGGCAGCACATGCTGGCGCAAAATGCCCTGGCGCAGCACATAGGCGTTTTGTGAGCCAATGGCCACGATCAGCGCCAGCCCGGTGGCAAAGCCACTGAAATAGTCAATATTCAATTCGTAAAGTGCAGACGCGCCGTGAGCCCGCGGCCCTGCAAGCCCTCGGACAGTGTCAGGGTGGCCTTGTGCAGATTGGCAATGCGCTGGCAGATGGCCAGCCCCAGGCCGGTGCCGGGCTGGTTTTGCTGGGCGATGCGGTAAAAGCGCTCAAGAACGCGGTGACGCTGGTCAGGGGCAATGCCCGGGCCGTCGTCGCTGACCGCAAGTTGCACCCCGGTGCCGTCGGCTTTGAGGCTGATGACGATGTTGCCACCGCGCTGCGTGTAATGGATGGCGTTGTCCACCAGATTGGAGAGCAGCATGGCCAGCAGGTCTGCGTTGCCGGTCACCGGCGGCAAGTCGGGTTCGGCCATCAATTCCAGACTTTGCTCGCGCTGCAGCGCCAGCGGGGCCAACTCGGCGCAGATGGTCTCGGCGATTTTGTCGATGCGCAGGCTTTGAAATTCCGGCCGGGCTTGTTTGGGGTCGAGCCGCGCCAGGGTCAGCAGCTGATTGACCAGGCGAATGCCGCGCTCCACGCTGTGCTGCATTTGCTCCAGCGCCTGTTGGTGCGGCGCATCGGCCTGGGTGTGGCGCGCGGTGTACAACTGGGCCTGAATGGCAGCCAGCGGCGTGCGCAGTTGGTGGGCGGCATCTTCCGTGAAGCGGCGCTCATGTTCCAGGGTTTGCCCCATTCGGGCGAGCAGGCCGTTCAATGCGGTGATGATCGGCTGCACCTCGTCGGGGGCACTTTTTGCATCAATCGGCATCAGGTTGTCGGGTTGTCGCTTGGTGATTTCCTGGCTCAGGGTGGCCAGCGGATGCAGTCCCTTGCGGATCGAAAACCACAGCAACAAGAACAGCACCGGCAGCCCAAGCGCAAGAGGCGTGGCTGCGTTGATGACCATGCTGCGCACCAACTGGGCCCGGAAATCATGGGGCTCCGACACGATGATATGGACCCGGTGCGCGGTGTCGTGAACATGGTAATTGCGCCAGCCTTGACCCTGCATATCCGTGTTGTCTGAAAAACCCATCTCGGACGTCATGCTGGCGAAGGGGGCGTTATCGGAACGAAACAGCAACTCGCCGTCGTCACGCCACAACTGGTAACGCAGGCTGCTGCCGTACTGCATTTTTTTGGAACCTGGCGGTCGGGCGCTGGTCTGCGGCGCCGGACTCGCTGTTGTGTTGTTCAGGGCGCTGCCCTGTGCCGCCAGATTCCGGAAAATGGTCTCGCGATTGGGCAATTCCGGCCAGCTGTTGAAGAGCGCATCGATGGCGGCGGAGGACATGGTGGTCGGGAGAAACTCCTCGTCGTCATCCGGATCCATCATTTGCAAAAAGGCCTTTGCGGTATGCGCCAGGTGAAGGTCATAGAGCTCGTTGACCTGGACGATGTTGTCGCGGGTGGAAAAGGCCGTCATGACGGCCCAGAACATGAAGCTGACCACGCCAAGCGCCACCAGCAGGCGGTGGCTGAGGGCGAACTTTGAACGACCGAAACCGGTCATGGCTTGGTCAGTGCGTAGCCGACCCCGCGCACTGTCTTGAGGCTGGAATCGCCTATTTTTTGCCGCAGGTTGTGAATGTGAACTTCGAGCACATTGCTGTCGCTGGTGCGGTTTGAGCCGAACACGGACTCTTCAAGCCGGCTGCGTGAAATGACTTGCCCGGCGCCTTCCATCAGCACCCGCAACAGATCGAACTCGCGGTTCGACAAGTTGAGCAACTTGCCCTCTTTGGTGACCACCAGCGTGTCCGAATCCAGCGTCAGATTGCCGACACAAATGCGCCCCACGTAGCCCGCCCGGCGCACCAGGGCGCGCAGGCGCGCAATGAGCTCTTCCATGTCGGTAGTTTTGACCAAGAAGTCGTCGGCACCGGCCTCAAAACACATCACCTTGTCGCGCGTGGTGTCTCTGGCCGTCAGCATCAGCACCGGCATGGAACTGCCGCTGGCCCTGAGCTGTTTCAGCAGGGTCAAGCCGTCCAGCCCGGGCAGGCTGATGTCGAGCACGGCGACGCGAAAAAACGACTTGGTCAGCAACTCAAACGCGGCTTCGCCATCAGTGACCCAATGGGCGTCGAACCCGGCGTTTTTGAGGGCGGCCTGCAGACCCGCGCCCATCATCAGGTCATCTTCAACAATCAGTAGTTTCACAATGGGGTTTCCGTCTGGATGAGTTCCGCGAGGCGCTTCAGGGCATGCTGCACCGTGGCCTGTCGCACATCAGCGCGGTCGCCTTCAAAGTGCCTCAGTTCGCTGACCACGCCCATCGGTGTGGCCCAAGCCAGCCACACGGTGCCCACCGGTTTTTCGGCGCTGCCCCCCGTGGGGCCAGCCACGCCAGTCACCGCGACGGCCACCTGCGCGTGCGAGTGTGCCAGCGCACCAGCGGCCATGGCCCGCACGACCGCTTCACTGACCGCGCCATGGCGGTCGATCAAAGCGGCATCGACACCCAGCAACTCGCATTTGGCGGCGTTGGAATAGGTGACAAAACCACGTTCAAACCAGTTGCTTGAACCCGCCAGCTCGGTGCAGTTGGCAGCAATCAGGCCGCCGGTGCAACTCTCGGCGGTGGCCAAAAACCAGCCATGGCGCAAAAGCAGGCGCGCCAGCATCGCGCAACTTTCCAGCATCGGGTGCCTATTTCTTGAGGGGGTTCAGGGTGGCGTCTTCAATCAGCACCTTGTAGCTGTAACCGGCGCCAAAGTCCTTGTCGTTGCGCACCACGCCCGAAACCGTCACCAGGTCGCCAACTTTGGCTGGCGCAGCGGTGGTCACCAGAATGTCATTGTTGGCGGCGGTGCCAGAACCGTCGCGCAGGTGGATCCAGTTTTTTCCCATGATGCCGGCGTTGTACTTCACCACCTGGCCGTTGATCGTGACCGGCTTGTCCTTGAGCTGGACCGATTTGCTCACCACATCGGCCACGGTGTAGGCATTGGCGCCACTGGCCTTGGCCACCTTGACCGGGGCGGCGTCGGCCACATTGGTCATGTTTGCCATGGCCATTTTTGAGCCGAGTGCGCTCTGGCCGGCTGCTGTGCCACCGAGACTGCCAAAGATGATGGTCGGGAAGGTTTTCTTGAGCGTCTTGCTTTCAAAATTGGTCATGACCATGGGGTTTTCAATCGTCACCGTGGCGCCTTTCTTGACTGCGGCGGTAGTGACAGCAACCCAGGATTCGCCGTCGCGGGTCTTCAGTCGCAGGTAGGTATAGCTGTCGACGTCCTTGACCTCCATGACCTCGCCACTGATCACACCCTTGGCCGGCACTTTGGTGAACAGGGGGTCCGCCGCCCAGGCGGTGAACGAGGCGGCGACGATGAGACTGGTGGCGATGAAATGTTTCATGGGGTCTGGTTGGCTTGGTGAAAGGGGTAAAGCATAGCAGCCCGGCAGGCAAGGGTTCTACCAGGAGCGCCAGAGCGCAATCACCAGCAAGGTACAGAACGCGGCCACCAGATCGTCAAGCATGATGCCCCAGCCGGCCTTGCGCCAGGCGGCGGGGTCGGTGGCCGGATTCACGTGGTGGTAGAGCTGGTCGGCCCAGGCCACCGGGCCGGGCTTGACGGCATCAAAGAAGCGAAACAGCGCAAAGGCGGCCAACTGGCCCCAAAAGCCGGTCGGGCTGACCAGCCACAACACCAGCCAGAAGGCGGCGATCTCGTCCCAGACGATGCTGCTCGGGTCGAGCACGCGCATGTGTTTGGCCGTGAGCGTGCAAACCCACCAGCCCGCAGGAATGCTGATGGCGATGAGCCAGCCCCATTGCGACTCTGTCAGGCGGTGTTCCAGCAGCGCAAACAGCGCCCAGGCCCACAGCGTGCCCATGGTGCCTGGGGCTATCGGGCTGAGCCCGGAGCCAAAGCCCAGCGCCATCACATGCGCGGGGTGCGCCATCATGAAGCGGCCGGTCGGGGCGACCGTGGCTCTGACGGCTTGGGCGGATGCCGCTGCGCCGGGGTGCAAAACAGTCTCTTGATCAGGCATGGTCGGATTATCGGGCGTATGCCGGGGCCTGTCCGGCTTCAGGCGAAGTGGTCGAACGAGGTGTAGTGGTTGGGCAGGGCCTGGCCCTGCGCGTCCAGCAGCCGCAGCCCCGCGGTGGCATCCATCTTGCCAATGCGGCGCACTGGTGTCTGGCTGGCCTGGGCGGCAGCGGCCACGGCCGCGCTTTGAGAGGGCGGGGCGGTGAACAGGAGCTCGTAGTCGTCGCCGCCACACAGCGCCAGGGTTCGCCATTGCTCTTGCGACAAATGTATGCCTGACGCGCCGGCGGTTTGCGCATCATGCACATGGCAGGCGATGCATGCAACAGCCTGGTCCACCTGCACCGTGGCGCCCACGCGCGAGCGTTCCAGAATGTGCCCCAGGTCGCCGATCAGGCCGTCGCTGACATCGATCGCCGCGCTGGCAATGCCACGCAAGGCCAGGCCCAGCGCCACGCGCGGCGCAGGGCTCTGCAGCCGCTCGCGCGCGGCAGCCAGCACCGCGTTGGGCACTGTCAATTTGCCGTGCATCGCCTCCAGCGCCAGCCGGGCATCGCCCAGCGTGCCGCTTATGTACAGGTCGTCACCGGCGCGGGCGCCGCTGCGCAGCAGGGCTTGGGACTTGCCGTTGACCACCGGCACCTCGCCAAACACCGTGATGCAAATGTTGAGCGGCCCGGCGGTGGTGTCGCCGCCGATGAGTTCGCAGTCATGCGCGTCGGCCAGCGCGAACAGGCCCTGGGCAAAGGCCGCCAGCCAGGCTTCGTTGACGTCGGGCAAGGCCAGCGCCAGCGTGAACGCCAGCGGTCTGGCGCCACAGGCCGCCAGGTCGCTGAGGTTGACGGCCAGCGCCTTGTGGCCCAGTTGGCGCGGGTCGGTGTCGGCAAAAAAATGGCGACCCTGCACCAGCATGTCGCACGAGATGGCCATCTGGGTGCCGGGCGCGGGTTGCAGCAGGGCGCAGTCGTCGCCCACGCCGAGCACCGCCTGGCGCACCGGACGGGTGAAGTAGCGCGCAATCAGATCGAATTCACCCACCGTACAGGCCTTTATTGGGGCTGCTGTTTGATTTCAATGCAGGGTGCGCGAGCCGCCGCTCTCGCTCAGGGCGTCAAGCACGAACATGGGCACATCCACATCGAACTTTTCACCGTCCTCAGCCACGCAAAAAAAGCTGCCGTGCATGGTGCCGGTGGGCGTGCGCAGTCGCGTGCCGCTGGTGTATTCGAAGGCTTCGCCAGGCTGCAGCAGCGGCTGCTGCCCGACCACGCCCAGACCCCTGACCTTTTCGTGGTGGCCCTGGGCGTCGTTGATGTTCCAGGTGCGGGCAATCAGTTGCGCCGCCACCTGACCGCTGTTGCGGATGGTGATCGTGTAGGCAAAAAAGTACTGGCCCTGCCCTGGCGCCGACTGGTCAGCCAGGTAGCGCGGTTGGACTTGAACCTGGAATTGGTAACGACGGGATGAGGTCATGGTGGTGGTGCTGAAATTAGGGTTTGGGGCCGTCGAGCGGCGGTAATTCGAGCTGGATCGATACCGGCGCCGCGATGCTGGGCGCCAGGGCAGCACCCCGCGCTGAGACCGATTGCAGCACCAGATCGTCGCTCAAGCGGTCGCCCACCTTGTAGGGCCTGGCTTTTTCGTCGCCGATGGCGATCAGGGCGCTGCCGCGCCCGCTGTTGCGGCCCTGGGCAATGACCCCTTCCAGCTTGTAATTGGCAGCGGCATTGGACACGGGTGCCACCATTTCTTCGCCGACGGGCGCAGCGCTGGCGCCCAGCAACTGGGCGATCCGGGCCGTGTCAATGGTGCGCTGACCGGACCAATCGCCGCTGTCGCGCGGCGTGCCGGGCAACTCGGTCCAGCGCAGCCCCCAGTAAACCACGCTGGCCGCGGCCAGGGCCGCCAGGACAAAGGTGCTCAGGCGTGCAGACCAAAGGCCTGGATCAGGCCTTGTCATGGGATAAAGCACCTGGGTTGACGAAACTGCCCGATTTGCCGCCATGCTTCTCCAGCAGCATGATGTCGGTCATCACCATGCCGCGGTCCACGGCCTTGCACATGTCATAGATGGTGAGCAGCGCGACCGACACCGCGGTGAGCGCTTCCATTTCCACACCTGTGGGGCTAACCGTTTCGACAGTGGCCTGGCACAGGATGCTGGCGGCATGGGTGGGGCTGGCGTGCAGCACCTTGAATTCAATCGCGACATGGGTCAGCGCCAACGGGTGACACAGGGGAATCAGGTCGCTGGTTTTTTTTGCCGCCATGATGCCGGCAATGCGGGCAATGCCCAGCACATCGCCTTTCTTTGCGGTGCCGGCTTCGATGATGGCCAGCGTGCCGGGCTGCATGTCGATGCGCCCGCCCGCGATGCCAATGCGGTGGCTGGCGGCCTTGGCTGCCACATCGACCATGTGGGCTTGGCCCTGGGCGTCAAAATGAGTGAGGGTGTTCATCACAAAAATTTGGGGTAAGGTGAATTGAAGTCAGGGCGTCGGCTTAACCGAACCTTTACACATAGCTGGCATCATACGGTGGTCGTCTTATTTATTCATTTGTAGGTGCACAAAATTTACCGCTCATGTTGATGGCTCAATTCAAACCCAAGCTGCTGGCTAACCTGATCTCCGCAGGACGCGCAACGCTTCTTCTGGCAGCCATTGGCCTGGCCATGCCGGCCCCGTTGCAAGCGCAAGGCAGCGTTGCGAGCATGCTGCCCCTGCTCGGGGATGGCAGCGCCATGAGCGCCAGCGACGAGCGCCGGTTGGGCGACCGCATTGCCCGTGAACTGTACCGCGACCCTGATTTCATCGACGACCCGGTGCTCACCGACTATGTGCAGGGCATCTGGCTCCCGCTGCTGGCTGCCGCCCGTGCGCGCGGTGATTTGACGCCCGAGCTTGATGAGCGCTTTGCCTGGCGCATTGTGCTGGGGCGCGACCGCAGCGTCAACGCGTTTGCCCTGCCGGGTGGCTATTTTGGCGTGCACCTGGGGCTGCTGGCCGTGGTGAGCAGCCGCGACGAGCTGGCCTCGGTGCTGGGCCACGAGCTGAGCCATGTCACCCAGCGCCATATTTCGCGCCTGATCTCCAAGAACGAACAGCAAACCCCGTGGATGATCGGTGCCATGATTCTGGGGGCGCTGGCTGCCAGCAAAAATCCGGAGGCCGGCAATGCGCTGATCGTCGGCGGGCAAGCCCTGTCAGCGCAAAGCCAGCTCAATTTTTCACGCGACATGGAGCGCGAGGCCGACCGCGTGGGCTTTGGCGTGATGACGCAGGCCGGCTTCGAGGCGCAGGGTTTTGTCGGCATGTTCGACAAGCTGCAGCAGGCGGCCAGGCTCAACGACACCGGTGCCTACCCCTATCTGCGCAGCCACCCGCTCACCACAGAGCGCATCGCCGACATGCAGTCGCGCCTGCCGCTGGGCGCGCCGCACAGTGTTGACGCGGTGCCCGGCATGACGCACGCCATGTTGACGGCGCGCGCAAAGGTGCTGGCCAACCCGGGGGCTGACGCGCTGCGCGGTTGGCAGTCGCAGGCCGACAAGCTGGCGCCCAGCCAGACTGCCGCGCAGCAGGCCGGCGCACTTTATGGTGCGGCCATGGCGGCCAGTCGCCTGCGTGATGCGGCGCAGGCGCGCAGACAGCATGCGCAGCTGCAAAAAGTGGTTGCCGATGACGCCGAGGCTGCCCTGCAGGCGCGCTGGCTGGGGGTGGAAATCGAACTGGCGGCAGGCGACCGGTCGCGACCCCAGGTGCTGGCGATGGCCAGCAGTGCGGGGTTGAACCTGGCCGGGTCTGACGCCCTGACCACGCTGCGCCGCCCCGAGCTTCTGTTGCAGGCCCAAATTGCCATGCAGACCGGACAGGACGGCGTGATGGACGGCGCGGCGCAAAAGCTGCAAGCCTGGCTGGTCAGGCAGCCGCAGGATGCCCTGGCATGGCAGTGGCTGGCAAGCATTTACGCGGCGCAAAACCAGAGCCTGCGCGCCCTGCGCGCCGAAGCCGAGGCGCGGGTCGCGCAACTGGATTACGCGGGGGCGCTGGACCGGCTCAAAGCCGCGCAGGATCGGCCGCGGGCCACAGGGGCGGCAAATTCATCGGCTGACCACATTGATGCGTCGATCATCGACACGCGCCGCCGCCAGATCGAGGCGCTACTTAGGGAACAGGCGCTCGACGACTGAATCGATGACCAGCCCCAGGGCCGAGTAGATCAGCGAGCCCCAGAGCGCGGCGATGAAGTCGCGCACGTAAAAACCTTGCAGGATGCCGGCGGCAGACCAGAACATCAGGGCGTTGATGACGAACAAAAACAAGCCCAGCGTGACCAGCGTGACAGGCA
>JAABQI010000011.1 GCA_011391545.1 Rhodoferax sp. | reverse complement strand
CCAGTACATGAGAATACGCAATAAACCATAAAAAAACCCCGAAAAATCATCAACTTTCCGGGGTTTTTTGGCAATCTGTTCGCTCTAGAAGGGGATATCGTCATCCATGTCGTCGAAGCCGCTGGGCGGTCGTGCCGCCGGGGCGGCTGCAGCTGCCGCGCGGGCGGGCGCAGCCGCAGGCCGGGCAGCAGCCGGGGCCGGACGACCATAGCCGCCGTCATCGTCACCATGGCTTGGCTCGCCCATGCCCTGGCGGCTACCCAGCATTTGCATCTGGTCGGCGCGAATTTCGGTCGTGTATTTCTCAACGCCGTCCTTGTCGGTCCATTTGCGGGTGCGCAAGCTGCCCTCGACATATATCTGGGCGCCCTTGCGCAGGTATTGCTCGACAATTTCCGCCAACCGGCCATTGAAAACAATGCGGTGCCACTCGGTGGCTTCGCGCATTTCATTGCTTTGCTTGTCTTTCCACTTGTCCGTGGTGGCAATGGTGACATTGGCCACACGGTCGCCATTGGGGAAAGTCCGCACCTCCGGATCACGTCCGAGGTTGCCGACAAGAATTACCTTATTCACAGAAGCCATGCTTGTTCCTTTGAGTGTTGCGGTGCATCAACCAGGCACCGGGCGGACGGACCGCAATGTTTCAGTTTAGCCGTCTTTTGACGGATTTCAATGACCGCGCGCCACCGGCGCCTGCATCGGCCAGGCGACCACCAGCCACAACAGCATCAGGCCCGCGCAGACCGCAAACAGTGCGCTGGCGCCGCCATGCTTCATGAGCCAGCCGCCCCCCATGCCACCGGCAAAAAAGCCAAGCGACTGCAGCGTGTTGTAAACCCCGATGGCCGCGCCGCGGCTGGCGGGCGGGGCCAAACGCGACACGATGCTGGGCTGGCTGGCTTCGAGCACATTGAAGCCATAAAAGAACACGAACAGCAACCCACCCAACAGCACAATGCTTGGCGCTGCACCCACTTGCGCCCAGAGTCCGGCCTGCACCAGCGCCGTCAGGCCGATCGAGGTCAAAAACACGGCACGCAAATAGCCGCGCTTTTCCAGCTGGAACAGGCTGCCGCCCATCACCACGAACGAGCCCAGCACCGCAGGCAAGTACACCTGCCAATGGTCCTCGCGCGCCAGACCCCCATGCACCAGCATGGCTGGCAGGGCCAGCCACATGGCCAGTTGCACCGCGTGCAGCACAAAAACGCCAAAATTCAAGCGCAACAGCGCCGGCGAGTGCAGCACATCAGCCACCCTGCCCCGCGGCTGGTTCTTGTGTTGCAAAGGTTCGGCAGGAACCCACCAGATCACTGCGGCAACACCCATCAGCGCCAGCACCCCGGTGAGGGCAAAAATTCCCACCAGCCCGATCCAGCCCGCCAGCACCGGCGCGGCCACCAGCGACAGTGCAAACATCAGGCCGATGCTGGCCCCCACCATCGCCATCGACTTGGTGCGCACGATGTCGCGGGTTTGGTCAGCCAGCAGCGCCGTCACCGCGGCCGACACCGCGCCCGCCCCCTGCACGGCGCGGCCAATGGCCAGCCAGGTGAGCGAAGGCGCCCAGGCTGCCACCAAGCTGCCGGCGGCAAACACCAGCAGGCCAAAAACAATCACGGGTTTGCGGCCCACCCGGTCTGAGGCCAGGCCGTACAAAAACTGCAGCATGGCCTGTGTCAGGCCATAAATGCCCATGGTCAGCCCGACCATGGCGGCGTCGTCGCCACCGGGGTAACGCGCCGCCTCGATGGCAAACACCGGCAAAATCAGGAACAGGCCCAACATGCGCAGGGCAAAAATGGAGGCCAGGGAAAAACTGGCGCGCAATTCCAGCGCCGTCATGGCAGTCCCGGTTTTGGCGCTGGCAGACACCAGTGGCGCGTTCACATCTGACAAGGGCTTCTCCGAAATCTCAAGCTCAACCCGGATGGGCTATAAGCCGTGCATTGTCCCCGATTATGGGCAAATGCCTGGTCGATCCACAGCCGCATGGAATCAGCCGGGCGATGCGCTTTGCGGAGGTCAAGGCGGAGTCCGCGCGGCGGACGGGGGACACGCAGCAAAGCGCATCGCCCGGTTGATTGGGACAGCACCCTGATGCGACCTTTGGCCCGGCATCTCACCCACATCACCTTAAACCGCACTCTGGCCGCCCAAGGCAAGCCAAACGCCGCCATTGGCTATCATGGCAGGTTGTCCGGTGCATTTTTACCGTATTTTTTGAGCCTCTCCACCTTGAACACTTCTGAAGTCGGCGCCCCAACCCATGCGACCGAGGGCCAATACTTGGGCGCAGCCCTGCAGCAGCAGACCATCAGCATCCGTGGCGCGCGCACCCACAACCTGAAAAACATCGACCTCGACATTCCGCGCAACCAGTTGGTGGTGATCACCGGCTTGAGCGGCTCGGGCAAGTCCAGCCTGGCCTTTGACACGCTGTATGCCGAAGGCCAGCGTCGTTATGTGGAGAGCCTGTCCACCTACGCCCGCCAGTTTTTGCAGCTGATGGACAAGCCCGACGTGGACGTGATCGAAGGCCTGTCGCCGGCCATCTCGATCGAGCAAAAGGCCACCAGCCACAACCCACGCTCCACCGTGGGCACGGTCACTGAGATTCACGACTACCTGCGCCTGCTGTTTGCCCGCGCGGGCACGCCCTACTGCCCGGAGCACAGCCTGCCCCTGCAGTCGCAAACGGTGAGCCAGATGGTGGACGCCGTGCTGGCCTTGCCGGTGGACACCCGACTGATGATCCTGGCGCCCATTGCCCGCGAAAAAAAGGGCGAGTTCCTGGACGTCTTTGCCGACATGCAGGCACAGGGTTATGTGCGCTTTCGGGTCAACGGCCAGACCTTTGAATTCGACCAGTTGCCGGCGCTCAAGAAAACCGAGAAGCATGACATCGACATCGTCATTGACCGCATCAAGGTGCGCCACCCCGAGCTTGATCCCGGCGCTGACCGCACCGATTACGACAACCTGAAACAGCGCCTGGCCGAGAGTTTCGAGGCGGCCTTGCGGGTTGCCAACGGCCGCGCCATCGCGCTGGAAATGGACAGCGCGGCCGAACACCTGTTCAACGCCAAGTTTGCCTGCCCGGTCTGCAGTTACTCGATTGCCGAACTGGAGCCGCGCCTGTTCTCATTCAACTCGCCGGTGGGCGCCTGCCCCAGCTGCGACGGCCTGGGCATGCAGGAGTTTTTTGATCCGGCACGCGTGGTGGCCTTCCCGACCCTGAGCCTGGCCAGCGGCGCCATCAAGGGCTGGGACCGGCGCAATGCCTACTACTTTGCCATGCTGGAGAGCCTGGCCGAGCACTACAAGTTTGACATCGAGCAGCCGTTTGAATCCTTACCCAGCGCGGTCCAACACGCCGTGCTACAGGGCTCCGGCGAAGAAGACATCAAGTTCAGCTACGTGATGGATTCCGGCACGTCGAGCGGCAAGAAGGTGAGCAAAAAGCACCCGTTCGAGGGCATCATTCCCAATATGCAACGGCGCTACCGCGAGACCGACTCCGCGGTGGTGCGTGAAGACCTGGCGCGCCTGCGCAGCATCCAGCCCTGCCCGGACTGCGCCGGCAGCCGCCTCAAGCGCGAGGCGCGCCACGTCAGGATTGGCGAGGGTGCGCAAGCGCGCGCGATCTTCGAGCTCAGCCACTACACGCTGGCCGAATGTTTTGCCTACTTCAAGACACTCACCATGCACGGCGCCAAGGGCGACATTGCCGCCAAGGTGGTGCGCGAAATCAGCCTGCGCCTGAAGTTTTTGAACGATGTTGGCCTGACCTACCTGAGCCTGGACCGCAGCGCCGAGACCCTGAGCGGCGGCGAATCACAACGCATTCGTCTCGCGAGCCAGATTGGCTCGGGCCTCACCGGCGTCATGTATGTGCTCGACGAGCCCAGCATCGGCCTGCACCAGCGTGACAACGACCGCCTGATTGACACCCTGAAACACCTGCGTGACATTGGCAACAGCGTGCTGGTGGTCGAGCATGACGAAGACATGATGCGCGCCGCCGACCACATCATCGACATGGGCCCCGGTGCCGGCCTGCACGGCGGGCGGGTGATGGCACAGGGCAACTTTGACCAGGTCAAGGCCACGCCCGGCTCACTCACCGGCCAATACCTGAGCGGTGCGCGCAGCATCGCCGTGCCCAAACACCGCACCGCCTGGCTGCCGACGCAGGCACCCAAACCGTTCAACAAGGGCAAGGCCAGCCGCTTCGCGCCCAGCCCTGCTGCCGTTAAACGTGCCGAGCGCGAGGCGCAGCACATCGCCACGCTGGGCGAGTTGCAGGCGCTCAAGGTGATCGGCGCCAGCGGCCACAACCTCAAGCAGGTCGATGTCGCGTTCCCGGTGGGCCTGTTCACCTGCGTCACCGGCGTGTCGGGCTCGGGCAAATCGACCTTGGTCAATGACACGCTGTACAAGGCCGTGGCGCGCACCATTTACCGCGCCCACGACGAGGCTGCAGAACACAGCGCCATCGAGGGCATCGAGTACTTCGACAAGGTCATCAACGTCGACCAGTCGCCGATCGGCCGCACGCCGCGCAGCAACCCCGCCACCTACACCGGCTTGTTCACGCCGATCCGCGAATTGATGGCCGAGGTGCCGACGGCGCGTGAACGCGGCTACGGCCCGGGGCGCTTCAGCTTCAACGTGGCCGGGGGCCGCTGCGAGGCCTGCGAGGGTGACGGCATGGTCAAGGTCGAAATGCACTTTTTGCCCGATGTGTACGTGCCCTGCGACGTCTGCGCGGGCAAGCGCTACAACCGCGAAACGCTGGAGGTGCTTTACAAGGGCAAAAACATTGCGCAGATCCTGGACCTCACGGTTGAAGTCGCGCACGAATTTTTCAAGGCGGTTCCCACCATCGAGCGCAAGCTGCACACCCTGCTCGACGTGGGTCTGAGTTACATCCGCCTCGGCCAGGCCGCCACCACCTTGTCGGGCGGCGAGGCCCAGCGCGTCAAGCTGGCTCTGGAACTCAGCAAACGCGACACCGGGCGCACGCTCTATATTCTGGACGAGCCAACCACGGGGCTGCACTTTGCCGACATCGACTTGCTGCTGAAAGTCTTGCACCAGTTGCGCGACGCGGGCAACACCATTGTGGTGATCGAACACAACCTGGACGTGATCAAGACCGCCGACTGGCTGATCGACATGGGCCCCGAGGGCGGCAGCGGCGGCGGCACCGTGGTGGGCGTGGGCACGCCCGAGCAACTGGCGGCCAACCCGGCCAGCCACACCGGTCGGTATCTGGCCAGGCTGCTTGGACAAAAATGACAGCGGCGTGAGCCAACGGGTTTAGACTGACGGGCAGACGCCGCGATGATTGCGTGGCAACAATAATAAATCGTGCCTTGAGGAGACAACCCATGCACACCCAGTTCAATGACCTGCATACCACCGGCGCGCGCCGCAACAAGGTGGTCAGCGCAGCCGAGGCCGTGCGCCTGATTCACGACGGCGACACGGTGGCCACCGGCGGCTTTGTCGGCATCGGTTTTGCTGAAGAAATTGCGGTGGCGCTGGAGGCGCGCTTCATCCAGACGCGTGAAGAGACCGGCCAGGGCGCACCGCAAAACCTCACCCTGGTCTATGCCGCCGGCCAGGGGGACGGCCAGAGCCGGGGCCTGAACCACTTTGGCCATGACGGCCTGGTGCGCAAGGTCATCGGCGGCCATTGGGGACTGGTGCCCACGCTGCAGCAGTTGGCGATTGACAACCGAATAGAGGCCTACAACCTGCCGCAAGGCGTGATCACCCACCTGTTTCGCGACATTGCCGCCGGCAAGCCGGGCACACTCACCCATGTCGGACTCGACACCTTCGTTGACCCGATCCACGGCGGTGGCAAGCTCAACGCCGTCACCACCGCGGACATCGTCCAGCGCATGGCGATCGACGGCAGGGATTACCTGTTCTACAAGGCGTTTCCGATCCATGTGGGCATCATCCGCGCCACCACCGCCGACCCCGACGGCAACCTGAGCATGGAGCGCGAAGCCCTCACGCTCGAGGCCCTGGCCATCGCCATGGCGGCGCGCAACAGCGGCGGCATCGTGATTGCCCAGGTGGAGCGACTGGCCGAGCGCAACACGCTGCACCCGCGCAGCGTCAAGGTGCCCGGCGTGCTGGTGGACGCAGTGGTGGTTGCCACCGACCCGGCGCACCACATGCAGACCTTTTCCGAGGCCTACAACCCGGCCTACTCCGGCGAAATTCGTGTGCCCATCGACTTGATCGAGCCCATGGCTTTGAGTGAGCGCAAGGCTATTGCCCGGCGTGCGGCGCTGGAACTCAAGCCCAACAGCGTGGTTAACCTGGGCATTGGCATGCCCGAGGGCGTGGCCACCGTGGCCGCAGAAGAAAAGGTGTTCGATTTGCTGACCCTGACCGCCGAGCCCGGCGTGATTGGCGGCATTCCGGCCGGGGGCCTGAGCTTTGGCGCGGCCATCAACGCGCAGGCCGTGATCGACCAGCCCAGCCAGTTCGATTTTTATGACGGCGGCGGGCTTGACGTGGCGGTGCTCGGGCTGGCCCAGGCCGATGCCGAGGGCAACCTCAACGTGAGCAAATTCGGCCCCAAGCTGGCCGGCGCCGGCGGCTTTATCAACATCAGCCAGAACGCCAAAACCGTGGTTTTTGTCGGCACCTTCACCGCCGGTGACCTGCAGGAGCGCATTGCAGACGGGCGCCTGCACATCGACAGCGAGGGCAGTTGCCGCAAATTCGTCAAGCAGGTGGAGCACCGCACCTTCAGCGCCCGCGAATCGCGCCGGCGTGGCCAGCGGGTGCTGTACGTCACCGAGCGCTGCGTGTTCCGCCTGACCGGCACCGAACAGGCACCTGCGCTGGAACTGATTGAAATTGCCGCCGGGGTTGACCTGCAGCGCGATGTGCTGGACCAGATGGATTTTGTGCCGCTGATCAGCCCCCAGCTCAGCATCATGGACGCCGCCCTGTTTGCCGATGCGCCCATGGGCCTGCGCGCGCGACTGCTGGCCGCCCCGCTGGCGCAGCGACTGGAACTGGACCGCGCGCACAAGCTGCTGTTCGTCAACTTCGAAGGCCTGTCGGTGGCCAGCCCGGACGAGGTCACGGCGATCGAGGACCAGGTCACGGCACTGCTGGCTCCGCTGGGGCACCGGGTGGACGTGGTCGTGAATTACGACAGCTTCACCATTCTGCCGCCTTTGCTGGACGCCTACACCACCATGGTGCAGCGGCTCAAGCGCCGCTTTTACAGCCGCGTGACGCGCTACGGCACTGGCGGTTTCCTGAAAGCAAGGGGCGTGGCCGCCAGCGTCGCGCCGGGTGAGGCCCTCGATTTAAGCAATATCTGAACGGGCGGCCTGCAACAGATCGCGGGTCTTGATCGCCTCCTGGCGCGCGGCCTGGGCAAAGTCGTCGCCTTGGGCAGCGTACAAAATGGCGCGCGATGAATTCACGATGATCGGCCCATCCTCGCGCCAGCCCGCCTTGACGGTGGCCAGCGCATCACCGCCCTGCGCGCCCACGCCCGGAATCAACAGCGGCAGCGTCGGCGCCAGGGCGCGCACCCGCGCGATCTCGGCCGGGTAGGTCGCGCCCACCACCAGGCCCAGCTGGCCGTTCATGTTCCACGGCCCCTGCGCCAGTTGCGCAATGTGCTCATATAACAAAGGTGTGCCCGCGACGCCGGCCAGCCGCTGGTTCTGAAAATCATCACCGCCCGGGTTTGAGGTGCGGCACAGTAAAAAGGCCCCCTTGCCGTGGTACTTGAGGTAAGGTTGAATGGTGTCGAAGCCCATGAACGGCGACAGCGTGACGGCGTCAGCACCGTAGCGCTCAAACGCTTCCTTTGCATATTGCTCGGCAGTGCTGCCAATGTCGCCGCGCTTGGCGTCCAGAATGACCGGCACACCCGGCGCGGCGCGGCGCATGTGCGCCATCAGGCGCTCCAGTTGCGCCTCGGCGCGGTGCGCCGCAAAGTAGGCAATTTGTGGCTTGAAGGCGCTCACCAGGTCGGCCGTGGCATCGACGATGGCCGCGCAAAAGTCGTAAATTTTGCTGGTATCGCCATTGAAGGCGGCCGGAAACCTGGCCGGCTCGGGGTCCAGCCCAACGCACAGCATGGAGCCGTTTTGGCGCTCGGTAGCGCGCAGCATGTCTAAGAAATTCATGGCGCGATTGTATGAAGGGATGCCGCACCCGAGCCCGGATTCGTGACTGCCGATGCACCGCCAATCATGGCCAGCCGTTCTGTGGCCTAAACTTCAGGCCAATGCACTGATTGATTGACCCATGCGTTCTGACGAATTTCCCGACAACGACGAAGACAGCCAATTCACGCCCGCCGAGCGCGCCACGGCGGCATCGCGTACCACCTGGGTCAGCGTGGCCGTCAATCTGGTGCTGAGCATTGCCCAGATTGCAGTGGGCATCCTGGCCAAGTCACAGGCCTTGATTGCCGATGGCATTCACACCCTGTCTGACCTGGTGGCCGACTTTGTGGTGCTGTTTGCCAACCACCACAGTCAAAAGGACGCCGACCAGGACCACCCCTACGGCCATCAACGCTTTGAGACGGCGGCATCACTGGTGCTGGGCGCATTGTTGCTTGCGGTGGGCCTGGGCATGCTGTGGTCGGCTGCCTCAAAATTGCAGGATCCCGCTTCGATCGCCAAGGTGCACATCATGGCCCTGTGGGTGGCGGGGGGCGCACTGGTCGCCAAGGAACTGCTCTTTCGCTACATGCTGTCGGTGGCCAAGCGGGTCAAAAGCAGCATGCTGGTGGCCAATGCCTGGCACGCCCGCTCGGACGCGGCGTCATCGCTGGTGGTGGGGGTCGGCATCATCGGCAACCTGATGGGCTACCCCATTCTTGACCCGATCGCCGCCGCCCTGGTGGGCTTCATGGTGACCCGCATGGGCTGGAGTTTCGGCTGGGACGCGCTGCACGACCTGATGGACCGTGCCGTTGACGAAGTCGAGGTGCAGGCCATTCGCCAGACCCTGATCGACACCCCCGGCATCAGCAGCGTGCATGATGTGCGCACCCGCAAAATGGGTGACATGATTGTGGTGGACGCCCACCTGGAAGTGGATGCCACCCTGAGCGTGGAGCAAGGTCACGACATTGCCGTGGCGGCGCGCAACCGGGTCATGCAGCGCCACCGGGTGATCAACATGATGACGCACGTTGATCCCTACAAGCGCCCGGACCGGGACCATGAGGCGCCCAACCAGGCAAACGCCCTGACAACGCCGTCACCCAACTGAATCACCCCCCGGGGGAACGCGCTGCGCGCAGGGTGCTCGACCCACCGGGCAAACCGTCGCGCCTGTCGCCGTCCGTTGCACGAGACTTTTCGCAAACGTCCCAAAAGTAGGGCCAATCGTCACTCGTGCTCTTGAAAACCGGCCAAAAGGCCTTATCATTAGCACTCGCATGAGGTGAGTGCTAACAATCGCGTTGGCAATCCCTCTGAAAGTTACAGGCCACCGCCACACCAATGTTGGAGGCCTTTGTCAACCCCCTGTTTCAAACTTTATAGGAGTCCCCATGAAACTTCGTCCCCTGCACGACCGCGTGATCGTCAAACGCGTAGAAAACGAAACCCGCACCGCTTCCGGCATCGTCATTCCTGACAGCGCCGCTGAAAAGCCCGATCAGGGTGAAGTGCTGGCCGTTGGCCCGGGCAAAAAGAACGACAAGGGCGAACTTAGCCCGATGTCCGTCAAGGTCGGCGACCGCGTGTTGTTCGGCAAGTACAGCGGCCAGACCGTCAAGGTCGATGGCGATGAGCTGTTGGTCATGAAAGAAGATGATTTGTTTGCCGTTGTCGAGAAGTAAAGCCGGCGCGCTTTCTTGTCAAACACCGCATATCGTATTTATTTGAAATTATTGGAGTCCTAACATGGCAGCAAAAGACGTAATTTTCGGCGGCGAAGCCCGCGCTCGTATGGTTGAAGGCGTGAACATTCTGGCCAACGCGGTCAAGGTCACGCTGGGCCCCAAAGGTCGTAACGTAGTGCTGGAGCGCTCTTTCGGCGCCCCCACCGTTACCAAGGACGGTGTGTCCGTGGCCAAGGAAATCGAACTAAAAGACAAGCTGCAAAACATGGGCGCGCAGATGGTCAAGGAAGTTGCTTCCAAGACGTCTGACATCGCTGGCGACGGCACCACCACCGCCACCGTGCTGGCGCAAGCCATCGTGCGCGAAGGCATGAAGTACGTGGCCGCCGGCATGAACCCGATGGACCTCAAGCGCGGCATCGACAAGGCTGTGACCGTGTTGATCGGCGAGCTCAAGAAGGCCTCCAAGGCCACCACCACCTCCAAGGAAATCGCCCAAGTTGGCTCGATTTCTGCGAACTCTGACGAAACCATTGGCAAGATCATTGCCGATGCCATGGACAAAGTGGGCAAGGAAGGCGTGATCACCGTCGAAGACGGCAAATCGCTCGAATCCGAACTCGACGTGGTTGAAGGCATGCAGTTCGACCGTGGCTACCTGTCACCCTACTTCATCAACAACCCGGAAAAACAATCCGCGTTGCTGGACAACCCGTTTGTGCTGCTGTTCGACAAGAAGATCAGCAACATCCGTGACCTGCTGCCCACGCTGGAGCAAGTCGCCAAGTCGGGCCGTCCGCTGCTGATCATTGCCGAAGATGTCGATGGCGAAGCCCTGGCAACTTTGGTGGTCAACACCATCCGTGGCATCCTGAAAGTGGTGGCGGTCAAGGCTCCGGGCTTTGGCGACCGTCGCAAGGCCATGCTGGAAGACATCGCCATCCTGACCGGCGGCAAGGTGATTGCAGAAGAAGTCGGCCTGACCCTGGAAAAGGTCACTTTGGCTGATCTGGGTTCTGCCAAGCGCATTGAAGTGGGCAAGGAAAACACCATCATCATCGACGGTGCCGGCCCCGCAGCTGACATCGAAGCCCGCGTCAAGCAAGTTCGCGTGCAAATCGAAGAAGCGACTTCTGATTACGACCGCGAAAAACTGCAAGAGCGCGTGGCCAAGCTGGCCGGCGGTGTTGCCGTGATCAAGGTCGGTGCAGCCACCGAAGTCGAAATGAAAGAAAAGAAAGCCCGCGTTGAAGACGCGCTGCACGCCACCCGCGCAGCCGTGGAAGAAGGCATTGTGGCTGGCGGCGGCGTGGCTCTGCTGCGCGCCAAGCAATCTGCTGGCGTTATCAAGGGCGACAACGCCGACCAGGACCACGGCATTGCCCTGGTGCTGAAAGCCATCGAAGCACCTCTGCGCGAAATTGTTTACAACGCAGGCGGCGAAGCTTCTGTGGTGGTGAACGCGGTGTTGGCCGGCAAAGGCAACTACGGCTTCAACGCAGCCAACGACACCTACGGCGACATGATCGAAATGGGTATTCTGGACCCAACCAAGGTGACCCGCACGGCGCTGCAAAACGCAGCGTCTGTGGCATCCCTGATGTTGACCACCGAGTGCATGGTGTCTGAGTCTCCCAAGGATGACTCAGCCGGCGGCGGCATGGGTGGTGGCGACATGGGTGGCATGGGCGGCATGGGCGGCATGGGCATGTAACCCAACACGCTTATTTTTATAAGCCAACCCCCGCAAAGCGCGAGCCTTGCGGGGGTTTTTCTTTGTCGCTTTTTACTTGACCGGCATATTCAACTGGAGCATCAGCGCCGAGTTGCCCAGCGCATTCACCTGGGCTGACCAGCCGGGCTTGAACTCATAGGCCAGGGCGAAGACGGCACCGGGCGAAAAGCCCTTGTAATTGAACGGCACCTTGTTTTCATAGGGCTCTTTGTAACCGTACAGCAGACCCGCCGTCCATTTGAACGACAGGGGCCCAACCCCCCAGATGTTTTTGTAAACACCGCCCCAAGGGTAGATGTACAGGCATTCCTGGCCAAAAGAGTTGCTGAAAAAACTGATGCCGTCAAGTTTGCCACTGGCATGCTCTCGCTCCAGCCCGACCATGAAGACCGGCTTGTGGTCATCGCTGGGCGAAAAGTGATAGGAGTAGGGGCTGAGCTGCAATTGCAGCTTGGGGCTCTGGCTGGCGGGTGCCGGCTCGCTTGGCTGGGCCATTGCCAGCGGCGCCAGCTGCGCCACAATCAGGCCGATGACGATACAAATCAATTTCTTCATGAAGCTGCGCGTGAATTGGAAATCTTGCAAGTCGGTGAGTGTAACGACCGTTTTTTTTCAACTGGGTCTGGTTCTGGCACTGCTAGCCAGCAGCGGCTGCGCCTGGCTTGATGCCAAACAGCGCCTGCTCGTTTACCGCCCCACTGCCGGTGTGCCCACCGATTTTTCGGCTCTGCCATCCGGCGACCAGCAGTATTTGGTCAGTGTGCCAAACACCGACACGCCGCAACATGTGGCCATCTGGTGGCTGCCGCACGCCTCGCCTGACGCCCCAACACTTTTGTACCTGCACGGCACATTCCGCAATTTGTTTGGCAACCAGCGCAAGATCGAGGCACTGCGCACGGCCGGCTTCTCGGTGCTGGCGGTGGACTACCGGGGCTGGGGCGAAAGCAGCGCGCTCATCCCCACCGAGCAAAGCATCGTGGCCGATGCGCAGTTGGCCTGGGGCGAACTCAAGAAACGCCAGCCCGACGCCAAAAAACGCGTGATCTACGGTCACTCCATGGGCAGTGCCGTCGCGCTGGACCTGGCCAGCCGACTGCAAAGCCCGGCAGACTTTGGCGGCCTGGTGCTGGAGTCGGCCTTCACCAGCTTTGACGATGTGGCAGGAACGGTGGGCATGCTGGGCAGTCTGCTCAATCTGTTTTTCCCGGACAGTTTTGATTCGATTGGCAAAATCACCCAGGTTCAGGCGCCGCTGTTGATGATGCATGGCCGTGATGACGACACCATCCCGATCCAGCTCGGCGAGCGCCTGTTTGCCGCTGCCAGCCCGCCGAAGCATTGGCTAGTCATGGAAAACGCCAGGCACAGCAACCTGGATATCTCCAACCCGGCGCTTTACCAAGCCACTCTGCAAAACTTTGCAGCGAGTTATTTATCAGCCCATGAATAGCATGGTTTGAGCGGCCGGTTCATGGCTGACGCAAGCGCGCCAGCAAACCGGCGGTGGAGCCGTCCAGGCCTGTCGCATCCCCACTGTCGAGACGCGCCGCCACGTCCTTGGCCAGCACCTTGCCCAGCTCCACGCCCCACTGGTCGAAGCTGTTGATGCCCCAGACCGAGCCGCTGACAAACACGCGGTGTTCCTGCAGCGCAATCAGGGCGCCGAGGCTGGCGGGGCCGAGTTCATCGAGCAGCAAGAAGGTGCTGGGACGGTTGCCGGCAAAGTGCTTGTGGCCGCCCGCGTCCGCCTTGCCCAGCATCAGCGCCTGCGCCTGTGCCAGCGCGTTGGCCAGCAGCAGTCTGTGGTGGCCGGGCAAATCATGCTTGGGCGTTTTGACCGCGACAAATTCCACCGGCACCACGTCGCTGCCCTGGTGTAGCATCTGGAAATAGGCATGCTGGCCGTTGGTGCCGGGCTCGCCCCAGACCACCGGCGACGTGCCGTAGGGCAAGGTGGTGCCGCCGGCATCCACCCGCTTGCCGTTGCTTTCCATCTCGAGCTGCTGCAGGTAGGCCGGGTAGCGTTTGAGCGCGCTGTGGTAGGGCGCCACCGAGCGGCTGGTGAACCCATGAAAATTGCGGTACCACACGTCCAGCAAGCCCAGGCGCACCGGCAGGTTGTGCCCCAGGGGTGCGTTGCGGAAGTGCTCGTCCATGGCATGGGCGCCGGCCAGAAATTCCTTGAAGCCCCGGGCGCCAATGGCGATCGCCAGCGGCAGGCCGATGGCCGACCACACCGAATAACGCCCGCCCACCCAGTCCCAAAATCCGAACGTGGCGCTGATGCCAAAGGCACGGGCTGCCGCGACGTTGGTGGTGAGCGCGGCAAAATGCCGGGCAATGTCGGTGCCGCCGCTGGCCTCGAACCAGGCCTTGGCTGACTGCGCGTTGGTCATGGTCTCGATGGTCGTGAAGGTCTTGCTAGCCACCAGAAACAGCGTGCTCTCTGGCTTGACTTTTCTGAGCACCGCGTTGAGCTCATGCCCGTCCACATTCGAGACGAAGTGGAATCGTTTGCCCGGCAACACAAACTCGTCAAGCGCCAGCACCGCCATTTGCGGCCCGAGGTCGGAGCCGCCAATGCCGATGTTGACAATGTCGGTGATGCGTCCATCCGCGCGCATGGCTTCGGCAAAGACCAGCATGGCGTCCAGCGTGGTGTGCACCTCGTGCAGCGTCTCGGCCATGTGCCGGTGCACCGACTGCGCCGGCATGGCGGGATCCAGCGGCGGCGTTCGCAACAACCAGTGCATCACGGCGCGCTGCTCGGTGGTGTTGATCGCCTCACCGGCGAACATGGCATCGCGGTGCACCGCCAGCCCGGTCTGCTGCGCCAGTTCAAGCAGCAACTGCTCGGTCGCGACGTCGATCCGGTTTTTGGACAGGTCGGCGAACACATGGGGCGCGCTTTGGCTGAAGGCCTCGAAACGCGCAGGGTCTGCGGCAAAAGCGTGGCGCACGTCAAAAGCGCGACCAGTGGACTCAAACGCGGTTTGCAATTGGCCCCATGCGGGAGTGCGGTCACAACGGGTACGGTTCATAAACAATCTCATTCCAGTTAAAACTTAACAACACTGTCATTGCGAACCAGCCGTATCCGGCCCGATACCGCTCATGGACCCTGAACCGTCATCGCGAGCGCAGCGCGGCGATCCATTCATTCGGGAGTCATGGATTGCCGCGCTGCGCTCGCAATGACAAGGCCATATTTTCCCCATCCGGAAACTCATGCCGCCAGCAACATCTGGTCGAGTTTGCCGGCGTCGGCGCAAAACGCGCGAATGCCCTCGGCCAGCTTCTCGGTGCCCATGGCATCCTGATTGAGCGCAAAGCGAAAAGCCGCCTCGTCATAGTTTACAAAAGGCAGATCCAGCGCCTGCGCCGCCTGGGCGCCGAGCGCGCGCACCAGCGGAGCCTTGCTGTCAGCGAGTTGGGCCAGCAAGTCGGGGCTGATGGTCAGCAGGTCGCAGCCGGCCAGCGCCGTGATCTGGCCGATGTTGCGAAAACTTGCGCCCATGACCTCGGTACCAATGCCATGCCTTTTGTAATAGTTGAAGATTTGCGTCACCGACTGCACACCGGGGTCGTTGGCGCCGGCATGGTCAGCCTCGACCCAGGCCGCACCGGCAGATTTTTTGTACCAGTCGTAGATGCGCCCGACAAAGGGCGAAATCAATTGCACTTTGGCCTGGCCGCAGGCCACCGCCTGGCAAAAGGAAAACAGCAGCGTCAGGTTGGTGTGAATGCCGCGCTGCTCCAGCCGGCTGGCGGCCTGGATGCCCTCCCAGGTGGCGGCCACCTTGATCAGCACGCGGTCGATGTGAATGCCCTGCGCCTGATACAACTCGATCAGCCGTTCGGCGCGGGTATACGTCGCATCCGCGTCAAAGCTCAAGCGGGCGTCGACCTCGGTGGAAACCCGCCCCGGAATGAGCGACAGAATCTCGCAGCCAAAACGCACCAGCAGCCGGTCGGTGATCTCGTCGAGCGCGCGGCCGCGGTACTGGGCCACGGTCTCGTCGAGCAGCGAGCGGTATTCGGGCTTTTGCACCGCTTTCAGGATCAGCGACGGGTTGGTGGTGGCGTCGGTGGGCTGGAAGGCTTCTATTTGCCTGAAGTCGCCGGTATCGGCCACCACGGTGGTGAATTGTTTGAGGGCATCGAGTTGGTTCATGCGCACATTATCAGGCGACAGCCCCGTGAACCGATACCGGGCGGTTACACCACGGCCACCACCAGCACACTGTGGTCGGCCAGCGTCCGTGCGTCGCTCCTTTCAATCCTCTTATTCAATCCTGAAATTGAATTCCTGCGTTGCAATGATCTCGCCACCATCGGTGACGCAGGTGTACTGCATCATGGCTGCCTTGACGGCGGCATGAAAGACGGGTGGGCCAGACAAAATGGTCACATCGACAATGGTGCCGCCCCTGACGTGAATCTGCGCCTTGACCACGCCCTCAGTGCCATCCCGCAAGGCCCTTCGCGGCATTTCCGGTGGCACCTGCCTGGGGCAAGCCAGCCCGATGCTGGTGAGTTTGGGGCCAGTTGCCACCGGTTCTGGCGGGGGCGGCGGTGCAATCACGACGGGCTCTGGCGGCGGCGTTGCCACGGATTCGATCACGGGCGCATTGCTGGTGACCTGCGGTGTCACATCGGGTGGCGGCACAAAGGGCAGCGGCGGCGCCTCGGCCTTGGGCATCTCCCGGGGTTTCTCGATTTTCCTGGGAGGCGGCGGTGGCGGCGGCGGTGGAATGATCACCTCCTGGATCACCACGGCCTCCAACGGTTTCTTGATCAGGTTCAGCCCTTTGCGGGCCAGTCCCGAGACCAGGGCATAACCGAGCAAGGCATGCAGCACCACGACGATGACGATCGCCTTGAGTCGCCGCGAGGGGTCGCGCGGCTCAAAACGGTCATGCATTCCAAGCGTGTTCATTGGACAAACTGCTCCGCGCCAATCACGGCAATCTTGTTCAGCCCCAGGCGCTTGCTGCTGGACAGCACATTGGCAAAAACGGCGTATTGCGAGGCTTTGTCGGGGCGGATGTGAACTTCAGGCTGGGGCGTTTGCGGCGCAATGGCTTTCATGTTTTCGTCGAGCCCGGCTGCCGACACAGGCAGGCCCTGCCAATAGACCATGCTTTGCGCGTCGATGTCAATCTGGATCTTCTCGGGCTTGACGAGCGTGCTGGGCGGCGCGCCCACCGGCAGCGCCAATTCGACTGAGTGCAGTTGGATCGGGATGGTGATGATGAGCATGACCAGCAAGACCAGCATCACGTCGATCAGCGGCGTGGTGTTGATCTCCATCATGACTTCGGGCTCACCCGAGTCGCTGGTGTTTCCTAAGCGCATTCCCATGAGGTCATTTCCTTGTTGGCGCTCAAGCGCCCAGCGGCGGCGGCTCGGTGATGAAGGTGACCTTGACGATGCCCGCGCGCTGACAGGCCAGCAGGACTTTGCCGACACCCTCAAATCGGGCGTTGGCGTCACCGCGCACCTGCACTTCCGGCTGCGGATTAACGCTGGAGACTTTGCTGAGTTTCGCCACCAGCGCATCCACATTGTTGATGCGTGCCTCGTACCAATAGATGTTGCCACCCTGATCGACCGAGATGATGATGTTCTCGGGCTTGGTTTCACGCACTTCCACGCGCTCCTTGGGCAGCGAGAGCTTGATCGAGGTGGTGACCACGGGAATCGTGATCAGGAAGATGATCAGCAGCACCAGCATCACGTCCACCAGCGGCGTGGTGTTGATGGCCGACATGAGCGCGTCATCGCCGTCATCGCTGGAGCCGGGGTTCATGGACATGCGACAGGGCCGTTCAGGTTTTCTTGACCGAGCCCAGCACCACGGCGTGCAGGTCCTGGCTGAAGGCGCGCACCTCGTCCATGACGGCCTTGTTGCGGCGCACCAGCCAGTTGTACGACAGCACGGCCGGCACGGCCACGGCCAGGCCGATGGCCGTCATGATCAGCGCCTCGCCGACCGGGCCGGCCACCTTGTCGATTGAAGCCTGGCCCGAGATGCCGATGGCAGTCAGCGCATGGTAGATGCCCCAGACGGTGCCAAACAGGCCGACAAACGGAGCGATGGAACCCACGGTGGCCAGGAATGCGAGTCCGTTTTGCGTGCTGCTCTGGATGCGGTCCACGGCGCGCTGGATGCCCATGGCAATCCAGTCGTTGAGGTCCACATGGCCCATCAGGCCGACATGCTTTTTGACGGCGTTGCTGGCGGCATCGGCCATGAAGCGGTAGGGACTGGTGGCTTCCAGAGTGGCTGCGCCTTGCTCGATCGTGCCGGCAGACCAGAAGTCTCTGGCGGCGGCCCTGGACTGGCGCAGCATCCTGGATTGTTCAAGGACCTTGACGATCAGGATGTACCAGCTGCCCGCGCTCATGATGAGCAAGAGCAGTAGCACAACCTTGGCCACCGCGTCCGAGGTCTTCCAGAGGGATTCAAGACCGTAGGGGTTGTCGGTGGCTGGCTTCACGTCGGTGATGACCGGCAGCGTTGCGGGCGCTTCGCCGTTCGCAGGCTGGGCCGCGGCCGTGGTGGCGCTTTGAGCATGCGTCGCGACTGGCAACAGGGTGAATGCCAGCGCCAACGCGCATCCGCACGACGCCAGCCATGCCTTAACCTTGATTTGCACTATGTTTCCTTAAACGGGATTTGGGGGACATCGATTCACAAGGGTAGTTTATCGAAGCAGGCTGCGCCCATCGGAACAGATGGTGAAAGTGGCTCACAGCGTTGCAGCGGCAACGACAATGGTTACCAACTTTGTCAAAAATCATGAAACTAAGTTACATTACGGGTTCATTTTTGGCTTCGTCCCTCTCAACCCAACGCTGACTTTTCACATGAGCTTTGACCTTGTTCTCTTTGGCGGCACCGGCGACCTGTCCTGGCGCAAGCTGATGCCCGCCCTGTTCCAGGCCTTCAAACACGGCACCCTGCCCGAAGGGGCGCGCATCATTGGTGTCGGTCGCGATGACCTGAGCGACGAGCGCTACCGCGCCATGATCCAGGCCCGGTTTGAGCAAGTGGAACTGGCCAAACGCCCCAGTCCGGAAGAATTTTTGCGCTTTTCCAGCCTGCTGGAATTTGTCAGCATGGACTTGTCCAAACCCGCGCATTACGCTTACCTGCGTGACAAACTGGCGCAGCGCCAGGCCGACACCGTGGTGATGTACCTGGCCACCGCGCCCACGCTGTTCACCACCATTGTCGAGCAACTGGCTGCGGCCGGACTCAACACGCCGCAGACCCGCGTGGTGCTGGAAAAGCCGCTGGGCCACGACCTGGCCAGCAACCGCGCCATCAACCGCAGTGTGGCCCAGGTGTTCAGCGAAAAGCAGGTGTTCCGCATCGACCATTACCTGGGCAAACCCGCCGTGCAAAACCTGTTTGCGCTGCGTTTTGGCAATGCCCTGTTTGAGCCGCTGTGGCGGCGTGAGCACATTGCCAACATCCAGATCACGATTGCTGAAGAGCTTGGCGTGGAAAAGCGCGGTGCGTTTTACGAGACCACCGGCGCGCTGCGCGACATGGTGCAAAACCACGCGCTGCAACTGCTGTGCGCGATTGGCATGGAACCCCCGATCAACTCACACGCCGATGCCATCCGCGACGAAAAGCTCAAGGTGTTGCGCTCGCTCAAGCCCTGGACTGCGGAGACCCTGACACAGGATGTGATTCGCGGCCAGTATGCCGCGGGTGCCATTGCCGGCGCAGCCGTGCCAGGTTACCGTGAAGAACTGGGCGTGAGCCCGGCCAGCCGGACCGAGACCTTTGTCGCGCTGCGCACCGAAATTTCCAACTGGCGCTGGGCTGGCGTGCCGTTTTACATCCGCACCGGCAAGCGTCTGGCCGGGCGTGACGCACGCATTGTGGTGAACTTCCGGCCCACGCCGCACGCCATTTTCAATTCGCAGATTGGCGACGCCAACCGCTTGGTGATCAACCTGCAACCCAAGGACGGACTGGAGCTGCACCTGCTGGCACAAGCCCAGGACAAGCGCCAGAACTCCAACATCCTGGCGCCGGTGCAACTGGATCTGGACTTCGACAAACGCTTTGGCGGCGAACGTGTCGGCGCCTATGAGCGACTGCTGCTGGACGTGATTGACGGACGCCTGAACCTGTTTGTGCGCAGCGACGAGCAGGAAGAAGCCTGGCGCTGGGTCGAGCCCATCCTGAACCACTGGCAGACCGATGCGCAGGGCCCGAAGCCCTATGCCGCAGGCACCTGGGGCCCCAGCGCCACCAGCACCATGATTGCCCGCGACGGCTTTTGCTGGAGCGAGGAGTGCTAGACCGAATCAAGGCCTGCCTGCCCTCGCTGGCCCCCGCCGAACAGCGCGTGGCCAAACTGGTGCTGAGCGACCCGCGCAGTTTTGCCCTGCTGCCGGTGAGCGAACTGGCCGACCGCGCCCATGTGAGCAAACCGACCGTTGTGCGCTTTTGCCGCAGTGTGGGTTACGACGGCCTGAGCGACTTCAAGCTCAAGCTGGCTGGCAGTGTGCGCGAAGGTGTGCCCTTTATCCACCGCAGCGTCGATGTGGACGACAAGACCAGCGACATCATGGTCAAGGTCATCGACAACACCGTCGCGGCCTTTTTGAAATACCGCAATGACGCGTCGGCCAGCGCCATTGAAAAAGCGGTGGATGCGCTGGTGGCGGCCTACAAGGCGGGCCGGCGCATCGAGTTTTTCGGGGTAGGCAACTCGGGCGTGGTGGCGCAGGATGCGCAACACAAGTTTTTCCGGCTCGGCATCAACGGCGTGGCCTACAGCGACGGCCACATGCAGGTGATGAGCGCCTCGCTGTTGCAGCCCGGCGACTGTGTGCTGGTGATTTCCAATTCGGGGCGCACCCGCGATTTGATGGACTCGTGCGACATTGCACGCAAAAATGGCGCCACCACCATCGTGATTACTGCCAGCGGTTCACCGCTGGCCGCCGCGGGTGACATCCATGTGGCCGCCGACCACCCGGAAGGGTATGACCGCTACAGCCCCATGGTGTCGCGCCTGCTGCACCTGATGATCATCGACATCCTGGCCACCTGCGTGGCCTTGCGAATTGGCGGCGACAAGTTGCAGCCCCTGTTGCGCGACATGAAGAACAATTTGCGCAGCAAGCGCTACACCTGAACCCTGATTCCTCAGTTTGAAGCACCCGGACGGCGTTGTTAACATGCGCCTTTGCAGCCGGACGCGTGCGCTGGCGCCCAAACCATGAGCAAACTCAAACAACTCGAAACCTTTGTGGCAGTGGCCACCCGCGGTGGCCTGACTGCGGCAGCCAAGGCCGAGGGCGTGGCGGCCGCCATCATCGGCCGGCGCCTTGATGCGCTGGAAGACCGGCTCGGTGTCAAACTGCTGGTGCGCACCACGCGGCGCGTGAGCCTGACGCACGAAGGAAACGCATTTCTGGAAGACTGCCAGCGCCTGCTCAGCGACCTGGCCAATGCCGAGGCCAGCGTGTCGGCGGGCGGCATCAAGGCCAGCGGCCATTTGAGCCTGACTGCGCCGGCCGGGTTTGGCCGCCGCCATGTGGCGCCCCTGGTGCCGCGCTTTCGCGAGTTGCACCCCGAGGTGACGATTTCCCTCAACCTCAGCGACCGGGTGGTGGACCTGGCGGCCGAGGGCTTCGACTGCGCCGTGCGCGTGGGCGAAATGCCCGACTCCTCGCTGGTGAGCGTGCGCCTGGCCGACAACCGCCGCCTTTGCGTGGCCACGCCCGGTTATCTGAAACGCCACGGCACGCCGCAGCACCCGCACGATCTGGCCCGCTTCGATTGCCTGACGCTGTCCAGCGATGCCTCGCAAACACGGGGCTGGGCCTTTTCAGTGCCACAGAAAGAAGGCCTTGAAGTGATTCACCTCAAGCCCGGCGGGCCGCTGAGTTGCTCGGATGGCGAGGTGTTGTTCGACTGGTGTCTGGCGGGTTACGGCATTGCCTGGCGCAGCACCTGGGAGGTGCAGGCCGAGGTGGCCTCGGGCGCGCTGGTGCCGGTGCTGGAGGAGTTTGCGGCACCTTCCAACGGCATTTACGCCGTCTTTCCCCAGCGCAAGCATTTGCCGCTGCGCGTGCGGCTGTGGGTGGACTACCTGAAAGAGCAATATGCCCGCCCGGGCTTCGCGCTGTCGCATGGTTGATTCCGGGTGGAACCGCTGCCTCGTCAGCGGCGAAAAGCCCAGAAACGGCTGAGCACAAAGGTTTGCCCGGCTGCAAAAACCAGCGCCAAAAATAGCGCCAGCAGGCTTGGCAGCGCCAGCCAGCGCAGCAACAAAACGAACATGATCTCGTTGCTGGCAAAGCCGGCCAGCGCGGTGATGCCGAATCGGCGCAGGCTGGTGGCCACGCTGGTGCCGGCGTCCTTGAAACTGAGCAGCCGGTGCCCTGCAAAGCTGACGCCAAACGCAATCACGAATCCCAGCGCGTTGGCCAATTCGGGCCACATGTGGGCCTGGGCCAGCGCAAAAATGGCCATATGGGTCGCCGCTGCCGCGCCGCCGACGGCCAGAAACCAGAAAGTGGATGCGCTCACGCCGGGGCTTGATCCGGCAGTTGCAGCGCCAGCGCGCCAAGGCTGCGCGCTTTGGCGTAGGCAGGAATCACGCAGGAAATGGAAGGCGTCAGGGTCTGGCGTGTCGGCATAGCCAGCATCATGCCAAAAGAAAACCCCGCGCAGCCGAACTGGCGGGGTCTTTTGCGGCTTTTTTTGACTTACAGCCTCAGCCCTTGTTGCTCAGGCAAGTCTTCATGAAGGCTTTGCGCTCGTCACCCTTGAGTTTTTTGTCGCCGGCTTCCTTGTTGCAGGTTTTCATTTTGTTCTGCTGGGTGCTGTTTGCCGCAGGGACCGCAGACGTTGCCGGGGTCGCGGCGCTTGCCGCCTCGGCAGGGGTCGCAGGGCTTGCGGCATGGGCAAGGCCCAGCAACAGGCTCAGGCCCAACAATGTCAAAACTTTTCTCATGGTGTCTCCCTTAAAACGTGAACACAGAAACGCCGACTGGGGTTCCCGTTCACGGCCCATCATGGGTCCCGGCAGTTGACGCCGGGCTGACACGCGGGCTTACCCGCCCGATCAAACCGGCGATGCCGTTTTCTGCGCGGCGCACGCGCTGCACAGACGCAGCGCCAACAACTGCAATGCCTGCCAGGGTTCTGCGGGCCAGTCGGGCCGCTTGAGCCCCTTGACCACGCCATCCACAAGGTGGGCATCCTGCAGAAAACCCGACAGTGTGGCGGCACTCAAGCGCGGCAGCACCCGCTCGAACAAGCGTTCCTTGGTGCCCCAGACGCGCTGCTCGCGCAAGGCCATGGGCAGGGGGCTGCCCCGCTGAATAGCGTCCTTGACACGTTTGAGCGCGCGAATGTCTTCACTCAGCGTGTAGTGCACCAGCACTTCGGCCTCACCCTCGGCCTGCAGGCCGTCAAGCATCCGCTGCACCCGCTCAGGCTGACCCGCGAGCACCGCCTCGCTGAGCTTGAAGACGTCATAACGGGCCACGTTGAGCACCGCGCTCTCGATCTGCGCAAAGCTCAGTTCCCCCTGTGGGTGCAGCAGTGCAAGCTTCTGGATTTCCTGGTGCGCTGCCAGCAGGTTGCCCTCCACACGGTCGGCAAAAAACTGCAGCGTGCGCTGGCCGTCCACGCCCGCCACCACGCGCTGGCCCTGGGCGGCCAGCCGTTGGGCAATCCACTGCGGCAGGGCAGCCCGCTCCACCGGACTCACTTCGAGTGTGACGCCGCCCTCCAGCGCGGCAAACCAGGCGCTGGATTTGGTCGTGCGATCCAGCCGCGGCAGGATCACCAGCGTCAGCACGCTGTCGTTGCCGCGCGCCGCTTGCGCCAACTGCTGTAGCGCCGTGCTGCCCTCCTTGCCGGGCTTGCCCGACGGGATGCGCAGCTCCAGCATTTGTTTGTCGGCAAACAGGCTCAGGGAACCGCCGGCGGCGAGCACCTCGCCCCAGTCGAAGTGGGCACCGGACACGGTGTGCGAACTTCGCTCGGTGAACCCTTGCGCGCGTGCCGCGGTGCGAATGGTGTCGAGCGCCTCCTGGATCAGCAGCGGCTCGTCACCGTGCAGGGTGTATAGGCTCTTCAGGCCTTTTTGCAGATGCGCGGCCAGGGCGGTGGGCTGGATTTGCATGGCGCTGCGTCAATCCAGTTGGGCCGGTTGAATCGTCGCCAGGCGGCGCAGGATTTGTTGCACGATATCGGTCTGCATGTCGCGGTACAACAGAACTTCCTCGGCTTCCTTGGCCAGCGCGGCAGTTTCGTTGTAGCTGATGTCGCGCCGCTGAATGAGGTCGTCGTTCGCGCTGATTTCCTTGCCCTGGCCGGTGCGCAGGCTCAGGCGCACGCGCAGGCGCAACTGGAATTCACGCACCTGCCCCGAGACATTGACGCCGACCACGCTCCTTTCGCGCCGTTCATCGGTCAGCGTCAACACCAGTTGCGCTGACTTGAGGTCATCTTCTGCGGCGAGCACCTGCACACCCTTGCCAAAGGAGGAGCGCAATTCTTGCGCCACGGCACCACCGGGGTTTGGCACGATGGCAATCCTTTGAAAAGAAAAGGCCTGGCTGCCGCGCAGCCGAAAGCCACAGCCGCTCAACCCGGCGCCGGCAGCCACCAGGGTTGCCAGCTGAAGCACAGCGCGCCGCGAGGCGCCCGCCGAAGGATTCAAGGTTGCGTGTTGCGTCATGGCTCAGACCACCAGGTTGACCAGGCGGCCCGGCACCACAATCACCTTCTTGGGCGCCGCACCCTGGCTGAGTTTCTGGAACATCTCATGGCCGATGGCGGCCCGCTCGATGGCAGCCTTGTCGGCGCTGGCGCTGACCACGATCGAGCCGCGCAGCTTGCCGTTGACCTGCAGCATGAGTTCGATTTCGTCCTGCACCAGGGCGCCTGGATCGACCTGCGGCCAGGATGCGTCGAGAAGATCACCAAGTTGCCCGGCGTAGCCCAGTTCGCGCCACAGCGTGTGGGTGATATGGGGTGTGGCCGGGTACAGGCAGCGCAGCAGAATGCCGAAGCCTTCGACCAGCGCCACCTGCGCACCAGCAGTTTCCGGCGCCTTGAAGTCTTCCAGCGCATTGATCATTTTCATGGCGCCGCTGACCACGGTGTTGTACTGCATGCGCTGGTAGTCGTAATCGACCTGCTTGAGCAAGGTGTGGATTTCCAGTCGCAAGGCCCTGGCTTCCTTGCCGAATTCAAGCGTTTTCAGGCTGGCCGCCGTTGCCATCGCGACGTGAACCGCTGGCAGATCCGTCGCAGCCAGCTTGACGCCGAAGTTCCACACCCGGCGCAGGAAGCGGTAGCTGCCCTCCACCGCGGCGTCGTTCCATTCCAGCGTGGCCTCGGGCGGCGCCGTGAACATGGTGTACAGGCGGGCGGTGTCGGCACCGTATTTCTCGATCAGGTCCTGCGGATCGACGCCATTATTTTTGGACTTGGACATGGTGCCGATGCCCTCGTAGTCGATGAGCGTGCCCACAGGCAGGTCACCAACGGCGTTTTTGAGTTTGGCGCCAATCACTTTGCCGGCCTCGTCGACCACATGCTCAACGTCAGCCGGCCAGAAGTAGTCCTTGCCACCTTTTTCGGTGCGGCGTGAATAAATGTGGTTGAGCACCATGCCCTGAGTCAGCAGCTTGGTGAAGGGCTCGTCGATCTTGAGCAGCCCCAGGTCGCGCATCACCTTGGTCCAGAAGCGCGCGTACAGCAGGTGCAGGATGGCGTGCTCGATGCCGCCGATGTACTGGTCCATCGGCATCCAGTAGTCGGCACCGTCAGCGACCATGGCTTCGCTGTTTTTCGGGTCGCAGTAGCGCATGAAGTACCAGGAGCTGTCCACGAACGTGTCCATGGTGTCGGTCTCGCGCCGCGCCGGCTTGCCGCACACCGGACACGTGACCCCGGCGTGGAAAGCCTCGCACTTGTTCAGCGGGTTGCCCGAGCCGTCCGGCACCAGGTCAACCGGCAGCACCACCGGCAGGTCTTGCTCGGGCACCGGCACAGCGCCGTGCTCGTCGCAATGGATGATCGGGATCGGCGTGCCCCAGTAGCGCTGGCGGCTCACGCCCCAGTCACGCAGGCGCCAGGTGACTTTCTTTTCGCCCAGCCCCAGGGCCAGCAGATCAGCCGCCACGGCTTCGACGCAGGCCTTGAAATTCAAACCGTCGTACTTGCCGGAGTTGATGGCGACACCCGCGCCTTTTTCAGCGTACCAATCCTGCCAAGCGGTGGTGTCAAACCCTTGTGAATTCACACCCACCACCGGCTTGATCGGCAAGGCGTATTTGAGGGCAAAGGCAAAGTCGCGCTCATCATGCGCGGGCACGCCCATCACCGCGCCGTCGCCATAACTCATCAGCACGTAGTTGCCGACCCACACCTCGACCGGTTCACCGCTCAAAGGATGCGTGACGAAAAGGCCCGTGGCCAGGCCCTTTTTCTCTTGCGTGGCGAGTTCGGCCTCGGTGGTGCCGCCGTGGGCGCACTCGGCCAAAAAGGCGGCCAGCGTCGGGTTGGTGGCGGCGGCGTGCAAAGCCAGCGGATGCTCGGCCGCCACGGCGCAAAAGGTCACGCCCATGATGGTGTCGACCCGCGTGGTGAACACGTACATCCTGCCGTCGCCGATCAGCGTGCCGTCGGCCGCCCTGATGTCATGGGTGAAGGCAAAGCGCACGCCCTCGCTCTTGCCGATCCAGTTTTCCTGCATCAGCTTGACGCGCTCTGGCCAGCCGGGCATTTTGTCGCCGGTCACGTTGGCCAGCAGTTCGTCAGCGTACTGGGTGATCGCCAGGTAGTAGCCGGGAATCTCGCGCTTTTCCACCGTAGCGCCGGTGCGCCAGCCCTTGCCGTCAATGACCTGCTCGTTGGCCAGCACGGTCATGTCGATCGGGTCCCAGTTGACGACCTGGGTCTTGCGGTAGGCGATGCCTTTCTCCAACATCTTCAGGAACAGCCACTGGTTCCACTTGTAGTACTCGGGCGTGCAGGTGGCGACCTCGCGGCTCCAGTCGATGGCCAGGCCCATGGCCTGCATCTGCTGCTTCATGTAGGCAATGTTCTCGAAGGTCCACTTGGCCGGCGGCACGCCGTTTTTGAGCGCCGCGTTTTCAGCCGGCAGGCCAAAGGCGTCCCAGCCCATCGGCATCAGCACATTAAAGCCCTGCATGCGCAGCTGGCGCGTCAGCATGTCGTTGATGGTGTAGTTGCGCACGTGGCCCATGTGTAACTTGCCGCTGGGGTAAGGCAGCATGGAGCAGGCGTAAAACTTCTTCTTCGGCTTGCCGTTGACATCGACGGCGTTGTCAGTGACGCGGTAAGCATCCAGTGCGCCCCAATGGGCCTGGGCTGCGGGTTCGACGTCGAGGTGCTGGTATTTTTCTTGCATGGCGGTCTGGAAAAGCGGCGCAAGCGCCGCAGTGGCGTGAAATAAGAATCGATTTTAGGGTTTGACAGCAGCCGCCTTTGCCGCTGGCGCGTCTGGCGGCGGTGCGGCCATATCGGCGACAAACCCAATGCGGTTCAGTCCTGCCTTGTGCGCCGCGCCCATGACCTCGACGATGCGGCCGTAGGGCACGGCTTTGTCAGCGCGCAGCAGCACTTCGGTCTGCGGATTGGCTTGGGCCGACAGGGCGAGCTGGCGCACCAGGTCGTCCAAGGGCAGCGCCTGGTCTTTCAGGTAAATCTGACCTGCCGCGTCCATCACCACGGTGACTGACGTGGGTGCATCCCCGGCCGTGGCCGCATCGGTGGTGGGCAAATCGAGCTTGATGGAACTGGCCAGCAAGGGCGCGGTGATGATGAAGATCACCACCAGCACCAGCATCACGTCGATCAGCGGCGTCATGTTGATGTCGCTCATGGGCTGGGCGCCCAGGGAACGGTCCAAACGGCCAAACGACATGACCGGCCCTAGTGCGCCAGCGCGCCGGTGCTGCCGAGTTCGCGCAGGTCGCGGGCAAAACCTTCAAGCTCGGCTTCCAGCCGCGCCACGGCGCGGCCCAGCACGTTGTAGGCCAGCACCGCTGGAATGGCGACGACCAGGCCGGCGGCGGTCATGATCAGTGATTCGCCCACGGGGCCTGAAATCTTGTCGATGGTGACTTGGCCCGCACTGGCGATGGCGATCAGCGCGTGGTAGATGCCCCAAACGGTCCCCAGCAGCCCGACAAAAGGTGCGGTGGCTCCGATTGTGGCCAGCAGCACCTGACCGTGCTGCAGCTTGGCAAGCGCGGCGTGCAAGGCGTTGCGCAGCACGCGTGTGAGTTGCTGGGCGCGGTCGCCGGTGCTGGCCAAAGTTTGATCGGTTTCAAGCCGGGTGGCCAACACCAGCGGCAACACCAGCGACTCCCGATCGAAGGCCCGGATTTTCTGGACCGCCTCGGCCACTGATGCGGATTGCCAAAAAGCCGCAATGCAACGCGCCACATCGCCACTGGCGCGACGCAACAACCAGGTTTTCCAGAGAATGGCCACCCAACTGGCCACCGACATGGCCAACAGCAACAGCGCCACACTTCGGGCCAGGGCATCGCCTTGCCAGAAAAACTGCGCCAGATTCATTTCAGGTTGAGCACGTCGGCCATGTCGAACAGACCGGCTTTGCGACCACTCAGAAAGCGCACGGCGCGCAAGCTGCCCTGGGCATATGAGACCCGGCTGGATGATTTGTGGCTGATCTCAATGCGCTCGCCGATGCCGGCGAACAGCACGGTGTGGTCACCCACGATGTCGCCCCCGCGAATGGTGGCAAAACCGATGCTGGAGGGGTCGCGTTCGCCGGTGACACCCTGGCGCGCATACACGGCGCAGTCTTTCAGGTCGCGCCCCAAGGCGGTGGCGATGACTTCGCCCATTTTGAGAGCGGTGCCCGAGGGCGCATCGACCTTGTGGCGGTGATGCGCCTCGATGATTTCGATGTCATAACCGGTATCGAGGGCCTTGGCCGCCATCTCCAGCAGTTTGAGCGTGACGTTGACGCCGACGCTCATGTTGGGCGCCATGACGATGGCAATATCTTTGGCAATCTCGGCAATTTGCTGCTTTTGCGCGTCGCTGAAACCGGTGGTGCCAATGACCGCATTGACGCCCAACTCATGACAGACCTGCAAATGCGCTATCGTGCCCTCGGGGCGGGTGAAGTCGATCAGGGCCTGGGCGTGATTCAAGCCGGTGCGCAGGTCGGCGCTGATGGCCACACCGCTGCTCAAGCCCAAAGCGGCCGCCGGGTCCATGCCAACGGCCGGGCTGGTGGCAACATCAAGGGCGCCACTGAGCCGGCAATCGTCAGCGCGGCAAATGGCCTCGATCAGCATGCGCCCCATGCGCCCGCTGGCACCTGCCACGCAAATGCGGTGAAGTGTGGACTCGGTCATTGTCAGAAACTGAAATCAGTTGGCGCTGTTTTCCAGCGGCGGGTAGCTTGCCGGCGGGGGTGTCAAGGGCCTGGCTGGCGCATCCTGCGGTGCCGCGGCAGTGGCGGCAAGGCGCTCGGGCGACATTTCCAGAACGGGTACTTTGCCGGACTTGCGGCCGGAATCGAGCGAGGCCACGAACTCGGCCTCGCTTGGCAGGGCATCGGCTTCCACCTTGCTCAAAACATCGCCCTGAAAAAACACCGTGACCCGGCGCGCCTGCGGCTCAGCGCCCTGGCGTTTGAAGGTAAACACGTAGTCCCAGCGGTCGGCGTGAAAAATGCTGGTGAGCAGCGGCGTGCCCAAAATATCGCGCACCTGCATGCGGCTCATGCCTTCCTTGAGGGCTGCCGCCTGCTCGCGCGAGACAAAATTGCCCTGCACGATGTCTATTTTGTAGGGCGTTACCAAGCCAATCGCGCTTTGACTGGCTCTATCCAGGCTGCCACAGGCGGTCAGCCCGACCAGCAGAATGCCTGACAAACTCAAGCAGGCAGAACGAAGCAGGGACTTGGACATGAGTGAAGTGGGTAGCAAAGAATGGGGCCATTGTACTGGTTACCCCCCGCTTGAGCAGTCGCTGCCTGCAGTGATGCCCGCGCCCAGTTCAGCTTGGCTCACCCATCGCCAGACGATGACGCTCGACGAAGTCCTTGTAGGTGTCAACCCCGCGCATCTGCAAAATGGTGTTGCGCACGGCGGCCTCGACCAGCACCGCGATATTGCGCCCGGCGACCACCTGGATCACCACTTTGCGCACCGGCACGTCCAGCACGTCCTGGGTCAGGGGTTCGTAGGGAAGGCGCTCGTAGTCGCGCTCCATGGTCTCGCGGCGCACCAGATGGACGATCAGTTGCAGGCGCTTTTTTCGGCGCACCGCCGTCTCACCAAAAATGCCGCGGATATCAAGCAGGCCGATGCCACGCACTTCAAGCAAATTCAGAAGCAAGTCCGGGCAGCGCCCCTCGATCGTGTCCTGGTTGATGCGGTACAAATCGACCGCATCGTCAGCCACCAAGCCATTGCCGCGCGAGATCAACTCCAGACCCAACTCACTTTTGCCCAGGCCGGACTCCCCCGTGATGAGCACGCCCAGGCCCAGAATGTCCATGAACACGCCATGCATGGTGCAGCGGTCGGCAAAATGCTTGGACAGGTAGGCGCGCAGCACGTCGATGACAAAGGCCGACGAACCCTCGGTGGTAAACATGGGAATCTGGGCGTGCTCGCACATCGAGGTCAGCGCTTCAGGCGCGACCTGTCCGTCCGCCAGCACCAGCACCGGCGGCTCCAGCGTCACGATGCGGCCAATGCGACGCGCGCAATCGTCCGGCGTGGCGTTGACGAGGTAGGCGACCTCGCGCTCGCCCAGGATCTGCACACGGTAGGGATGGATGTAATTGAGGTAGCCCACCAGATCGGCGCCGGAGCGGGCGGCCCGCACCGCCACCTCGTCAAAGCGCCGCTCGGAAGCACCCAGGCCCGCGACCCACTCCCAGTGCAAGCTGCCGCGAAAAGCCTCAAAGAGCACGTCGGCGCTGATGACATTGGGTTTCACGGGAGTCGCTCCGGCGCTGCAAATTGCCTGTTCAAGCCTGGCCAGGCCTCAAGCCGATTGCCAGTTGGCAATGCGCTGGTAAAGCTCATTGGCATCCTTCATCGTCAAAAGCTGTTCACGCAGCGATGCATCGCTGAGCATTTCGGCAATTTCAGACAGGATTTCCAGGTGTTTCTGGGTGGCGGCTTCGGGCACCAGCAAGAAAATCATCAAGCCGACCGCCTGCTCATCGGGCGAATCAAAACCAATCGGCTGTGCCAACTGAAACACTGCCGCCATTGGCGCCTTGAGCCCCTTGATGCGGCCGTGGGGGATTGCCACGCCATGGCCCAGGCCGGTCGAGCCCAGACGCTCGCGGGAAAAAAGACTGTCGGTGACTAGGGCACGACTCAGGCCGTGCAAATTCTCGAACAACAGGCCCACCTCTTCAAAAGCTCTTTTTTTGCTTGAAACGTCCACTTGGACCAGAACTTGTTCAGCTGAGAGGATGGATGCGAGTCGATTCATGATGTACTTAAGAGGTGCGCGATGAAAATTTGGCACAAAAAAAGCCGCTCGCACTTGCGGGCGGCTTGTCAGATTTTAAATTACATCAAGCGCTTGGGTGCGTCGTGATGGTGCGATTGCAAACGGTCTTTGTGGCGCACCACTTGGCGGTCAAGTTTGTCAACCAGTTCATCGACCGCAGCGTACAGGTCGGAGTGCGCGCTTTCAGCAAAAAGCTCGATGCCCTTGATGTGAATATTGCATTCCGCTTTTTGCCGGCGTTCCTTTTCCTTGAGGTTTTCCAGGGTCAGCAACACTCTGACATCCACCACCTGGTCAAAATGCCGCTTGATCCGGTCAAGCTTGCTGGTCACGTAACTGCGCAAAGCCGGGGTAACTTCCAAATGGTGACCGCTGATTGTCAGGTTCATAAAAGCCTCCTAAAGCTCTTGGGGAAGAAAGTTGCCAAAACGATGGCAACCAGAAAACTTGTTGGTCAAATGATGGCACTGACTATGCCCGGCCTTGGCTGAATATGCAATTATTTTTTCATGTTGCAGCGCAACATTCTCCGGATTTAGCACCTGTTTCAAGGCTGCAACGGGCACTGCGATGCGATAATTTGCCAGTTACAGGCCTGCACCAGTCCCATCGCTCGATGACCCACCTCATTTGGGAGTGAGCCCATGCTCAACATCTTCACCCTCGTCAACGGCCGCCTGTTTCAGGAAGAGATCGAATCGCTCGAGGAGCTGTCTCGCTTCCAGCCGATCTGGGTCGATCTGGAATCGCCCACCCTGGAAGAAAAGCGCTGGATCAAGCAGTATTTTGGCCTGTCCATTCCCGAGGATGCGATGGACGAGGACATTGAGGAATCGGCCCGCTTTTACAAGGAAGACAACGGAGAACTGCACATCCGCAGCGACTTTCTGGTGGCCGACGAGGACGATCCGCACACCGTGCGCGTCGCTTTTATCCTGAACCTGGATAACAACGAGCTCAAAAGCAAGGGCGTGCTGTTTTCCATTCACGACGAGGATGTGCCGGTGTTCCGGCTGCTGCGCATGCGCGCCCGGCGCGCACCCGGCCTGATCGAGGACGCCAAAGAGGTGCTGCTCAAGCTGTTCGACGCCGATGCCGAATACTCTGCCGACACGCTCGAAGAGATTTACGACGAGCTGGAAAAAGCCAGCGCCAAGGTGCTCTCGGGCGACGTGACCGACGTGCTGGCCGGCGAAGTGCTGGCGGCCATCGCGCGCCACGAGGACATGAACGGGCGCATCCGGCGCAATGCCATGGACACCCGGCGCGCGGTGAGCTTCATGATGCGCAGCAAGATGCTCAATGGCGAGCAGTTCGAGGACGCGCGGCAAATTCTGCGCGACATCGACTCGCTTGACTCGCACACCGCTTTTCTCTTCGACAAGATCAACTTTTTGATGGATGCCACGGTCGGTTTCATCAACATCAACCAGAACAAGATCATCAAGATTTTCTCGGTTGCCAGCGCAGCGCTGTTGCCACCCACCATGATCGCCAGCCTGTATGGCATGAACTTCAAGCTCATGCCCGAGCTCGACTGGGCCCTGGGCTACCCCTTCGCCCTGGGCCTGATGCTGGCCAGCGCCCTGCTGCCCATGTGGTACTTCAGGAAACGCGGCTGGCTGAAATGAAAGTTGACGGGAAACCCTACCGGACGATCTGGCTGAGAGAGGGCGATGACCGCGTGGTTCAGGTCATCGACCAGCTCCGGTTGCCGCATGCCTTCGAAATTGCCGAGTTGATCAGTGTTGCCGACATGTGCCGCGCCATCAAGAACATGACGGTGCGCGGTGCCGGGCTGATTGGGGCCAGCGCCGGCTTCGGCATGTACCTGGCGGCGCTGGAAGCACCCGAACAGGATTTTCATGACTTCATGCGCCAGGCGGCAGCTGATCTCAAGGCGACCCGGCCCACTGCGGCTAACCTGGCCTGGGCGGTCGAGCGCATGCTGGCTGCCATCGCCGTCGGCACCACGCCGGCACAGAAGCGCCGGCTGGCCAGGGACGCAGCAGTTGCGCTCGCCGACGAGGATGCCGAGCATTTCCGGCACCTGGGGGAACATGGCATGGCCCTGATCGCCGACATCGCCCGGCGCAAGCCCGGCAAGCCTGTCAACATCCTGACCCACTGCAACGCGGGCTGGCTCGCCTTTGTCGACTTTGGCTCCGCCACCGCGCCCATTTATGCGGCGCATGAGGCTGGCATACCGGTACACGTCTGGGTGGACGAGACGCGTCCGCGCAACCAGGGCGCCAGTCTGACCGCCTGGGAACTGGGGCAGCACGGCGTGCCGCACACGCTGATTACCGACAACGCCGGTGGCCATTTGATGCAACACGGCCTGGTCGATATGGTCATCACCGGCGCCGACCGCGTCACCCGCAGCGGTGACGTAGCCAACAAGATCGGCACTTACCTCAAAGCGCTGGCGGCGCGCGACAACGGCATTCCCATGTACGTGGCCCTGCCGTCATCCACCTTTGACTTCTCGCTGGGCGACGGCGTTGCCAGCATTCCCATCGAGGAGCGTGGCGCCGAGGAAGTGCGCTTCATCAGTGGCAAAGCAAGCCACGGCGGCATTGAATCGGTGCAAATTTGCCCTGACACCACACCGGCGCGCAACTGGGGCTTCGATGTGACCCCGGCGCGCTTGGTGACGAAACTGATTTGCGAGCGCGGCATTTGCGACGCCAACGAGGCGGCCATTTTTGCGCTGTTTCCACAGGAAAAGTAGATGAACGCTCCCACCGACGACGGCGTCATCAAGTACAGCAGCCAGCGTGTTGACGGCATCGTTGAAGCATCGGCGCAACTCGACGAGCTCAACAGGGCGCGCACCATCCTGTTTGACCTGGGACTGATTGGGGCCTACCTCAACGGCATCGGCTACGGCAACCTCAGCCTGCGCACCAGCGGTCAGCAATTTGTCATCACCGCCAGCGCCACCGGGGCCATTCGTCAACTGCAAACTGATCAATTTTGCCTGGTGGAGTCGTTTTCTATAGAACACAACAGCGTGCGTTCTCGCGGCAGCCTGGAGGCATCCTCGGAGTCCATGACGCACGGAGCCATCTATGCGGCCAATCCGGCGGTGCACTGCGTCATGCACGTCCATAGCCGTAGCCTATTCGATGCGCTGCTGGCACGCAATGCGCTCCACACGGCGCCCGACATCCCTTACGGCACACCGGCTATGGCGCGGACCGTGGCCCAGCTGGTCGCGGCCCAGCCCGGCTTGCCCGTGCTGTTTGTCATGGCGGGCCATGACGAGGGCATCGTCGCCTATGGCGAGGACATCGACTCGGTGCGGTCCCTGCTGGTTGACACCTTGAACCGGAAGCTCACATCATGACAACAATTGGCATCATCGGCGGCAGCGGGCTCGACAACCCGGACATTCTTGAAAATGCGCAAGACCACAGCGTGACCAACCGCTGGGGTGCGCCGTCTGCACCGCTGAAACTGGGGCAGATCGTTGGGGTGGACGTGGTGCTGCTGGCGCGCCATGGGCGCGAGCACACCATTCCCCCCAGCCAGGTCAATTACCGGGCCAACATCCAGGCTCTCAAGGATGCCGGTTGCACGCACGTGCTTGCCAGCACGGCCGTGGGTTCCTTGCGCCTTGACATCAGGCGCGGCCACCTGGTGATTGTTGACCAGTTCATCGACTTCACCAAGCAGCGCGCCATGAGCTTTCATGAATCGTTCGAGCCACACCAACCGATCCACGCGCCCATGGCGGCCCCCTTTGATGCCGATTTGCGTGCCATCTTGAACGAGGCCTGCCAGCGCCTGGGCTTTGACCATCACCCAGCCGGTACGGTCATCACGATCGAGGGGCCGCGTTTTTCGACCCGAGCCGAATCCAACATGTTTCGCGCCTGGGGCGCAGACATCATCAACATGTCGATCGCCACCGAGGCCGCTTTGGCCAACGAGGCCGGTTTGCCCTATGCCGCCGTGGCCATGAGCACCGATTACGACTGCTGGAAAACCGACGAAGAACCCGTCACCTGGGACGCCATCCTGTCGGTCTTCAACAGCAACGCGCAGAAGGTAACCCAACTCCTGCGCGAGGCCATTCCCCGCATTGCCCGGCGCAGCTGCTGAATCAGCGGCACCGCAACCCCGGGCTTATTTGTCGCGCAACTCACGCCGCAAAATTTTGCCCACCGGCGTTTTGGGCAGCTCGGTGCGGAACTCGACAACCTTGGGCTGCTTGTAGCCGGTCAGGTTTTCTTTGCAGTAGGCACGCACCAGGGCCTCGGTCACATTCGGGTCTTTTTTGACGATCACCAGCTTCACCGCTTCACCCGTCTTGGCATCGGGCACGCCCACGCAGGCGCATTCCATGATGCCTTCCATTTGCGCCACCACGTCTTCGAGCTCGGTCGGATAGACGTTAAAGCCGCTGACCAGAACCATGTCTTTTTTGCGGTCGACAATTCTGAAATAGCCGCGCTCATCCATCACGCCAACGTCACCGGTCTTGAAGTAACCGTCCGCAGTCATGACCTTGGCGGTTTCGTCGGGCCGCTGCCAGTAGCCGGCCATCACCTGCGGCCCTTTGATAGCGATCTCGCCCGACTGGCCCATGGGCACCTCATTGCCATCGTCATCGAGCAGCTTGAGCCAGGTGCTCGGCACCGGCAGGCCGATGGTGCCGGAATATTCGGCGCCCACCCCCACCGGATTGGCCGTGGCAATGGGCGAGGTCTCGCTAAGACCATAGCCCTCGGCAATGGAGCAGCCTGTTTTTTCGAGCCAGAGCTTGGCCACGGCACTTTGCACCGCCGTGCCGCCACCGGCCGACACCAGCAGGTGGCTCCAGTTCACCTTGCTGAAATCAGGGTGGTTGGCCAGGCCGTTGAACAGCGTGTTGACGGCCGGAAAGAAATGAATCTTGTGCTTGGCCAGCTCGGCCAGCACCGCCGGGAAGTCGCGTGGATTTGGAATCAAAATCAGCTTGCCGCCCGCGCGCAACGATAGCATCATGCCCACCGTAAAGGCAAAGATATGGTAGAGCGGCAAGGCACAAACCACATTCATTTGCTCACCCGCCGGTATTTTTTGCAACGCCGGGGCAAACCAGTCATCGGTTTGCAGCAGGTTGGCCACCAGGTTGCGCTGCAACAGTACCGCCCCCTTGGAGACCCCGGTGGTGCCACCGGTGTACTGCAGCACCGCCACATCATCGGCCTTGATCAGCGGCTTTTTCAGGGTGCCGCTGCTTGCCTTGGCAATGGCAGCATTGAATCGCACGGCGCTCGGCAGATTGAACGCCGGCACCATCTTCTTGACATTTCGCACCACGTAGTTCACCAAGGCGCCTTTGAGCAGGCCCAACTGGTCGCCCATGGCGCACAGCACGATGTGCTTAACTGGCGTGGCAGCCAGGCATTTCTCCAACGTGGCGGCAAAATTCTCCAGGATCACGATGGCCTTGGAGCCAGAGTCCTTGAGCTGGTGTTCCAGTTCGCGCGCCGTGTACAGCGGATTGACATTGACCAAGGTGTAGCCGGCCCGCAGGATGCCCGCAACGGCAATGGGGTACTGCAGCACATTGGGCATCATGATCGCGACCCGGTCACCCCTGGCCAGGCCCAGGCTTTGCAGATAAACAGCAAAGGTCTGGCTCAGCTCATCTACCTGCTTGTAGGTGAGCTCCTTGCCCATAAAACTGTAGGCTGGGCGGTCGGCAAACTTCTTGAAGCTCTCTTCCATCATGTCAACCATGGAGCCATATTGGGTCACGTCAATGTCAGCTGGGACGCCCGGAGGATAGTTTTTGAGCCAGATGCGATCGGTCATGGTGAAGCTCCAATATTTGAATCAAGAATTGAATTCTCGCCCAATTGTCAGATTCTGTAAGTTGTGTTTTCCCTAATTAGACAGCAGACGCCAGGGCGGCGTGGTAACTTGCAGCTTGAGTTCGGGGCTGTAGAACCGTCTCTTGGGGGTTTGGGTAACCCAGGGTGTGACCGAAGTCGGTTGTCTGGCCCACGCCCGGCGCAAGTTCTTTGATCTGCATGCCAGCAACAAGAGCCAGATCGCACACAGTGCGCTGGAGCAGATTGGCAGGATTTACGACATTGAGCGCGAAATCAAGGAGTTCAACCCGGACGAGCGAAGGCGGATGCGCCAGGAACGATCCAAACCACTGCTCGATGCCTTGCACCAGTGGGTGGTCCTGAACCGGCAGAAGATCACGGATGGCTCAGCCACGGCCAAGGCGCTCGATTACAGCCTGCGTCGCTGGGGTGCGCTCACGCGTTTCCTATCTGACGGGCATTTGCCGGTTGACAACAACCATATTGAGAATCAGATCCGGCCGATTGCCATCGGGAGAAACAACTGGCTGTTCGCGGGTTCAGTGCGTGCGGGCAAGCGGGGTGCCGCGGTGATGAGTCTGATCCAGAGCGTCAGACTCAATGGGCATGATCCGTTTGCCTATCTCAAGGACGTCCTGACGCGCCTGCCAACGCAACGGGCAAGTCAGATTCATGAGTTGTTGCGGCACCGCTGGCAGCCCCAAATTCAAACTCTTTGATTCCAGGCCACAGCCGCTGCGCCGTGGTCAAGATGGGTTCACCGGGCGCTTACGTTGGCCGCACGCTTACGAACGGTTATGCGGCCGTGGCCGAACAAAAAAAAACGCCCAATCTTTCGACTGGGCGTTTTAGGCATAGGAGCCTGACGATGACCTACTTTCACACGGGAATCCGCACTATCATTGGCGCAAA
>JAABQI010000112.1 GCA_011391545.1 Rhodoferax sp. | reverse complement strand
GCTCCTGCAGATGTATGCGCATGAAATCACCACCCCCCATCCGGCCCTGGCGGCCTATTTGCTCGGACAGGGATTGCGCGGCGTGATCCGGTCGGTGCTGGAAGACATGCCGGCGCAGCTCGAGTCGCCCGCCTTGCTCGACAGCCTGGTCGCCATGGCGGTCGGCTGCCTGCGTCCGTCGGAGCTGAGTGGCGGTTGAACACGCGTGTCAAATTCCCCGGCGCGTGGAAGGCGCCAGCAAAGCGCAGCCGTGCCGCGTCAGGACAGGCTGTTCAATGGGGTGGCTCAGATGGTGCGCCCGGCCCGGTGGCCGTCGCGCATCGCGCCTTCGATGTAGCCGACGCTGGCGCAGTCGCCGATGCGCTGCACCGGCACGCCACAGTCGGCCAGCAGGGTCGCCACCTGGTCGTCGGCCTCGGCGCCAATTGCCAACACCACCGAGTCGGCGGGCGTGCGCTGCGCTACGCCCTCGGCATCCTGCCAGCGCACCTCACTGCTGGTGATTTCGCTCACCGCGGCCTTGAGGTGCAGCTTGCCATGCGATGTCACGGCATCGAGCACACGCCAGCGCCGCACGATGGACAGTTCGCGGCCGGCCTTGTCGCCCGGTTCCAGCACCGTGACCTGGCGGCCGCGCGCCAGCAAGAATTCGGCCAGCTCCAGCCCGACCAGGCCGCCGCCAATGATCACCACCTGTTTGCCCAGCGGCATCCAGAGTTTGGAGAGGCTTTGCAGCGCCTCGGTGCTGTCGGTCACGCGCAGCATGCCGCCGGCCTTGAGCATGGCGCGCTCGGCCAGGTTCAGCTTGGCGCGGGCGATCTCGTCGGCGCGGTCGCCGGTCATCAGGCGGCGCAGCTCGTCGCCGCTCCAGACGTGGCGCTGCCCGACGCCCGTGATGGCCGGCGCGGCGCGGCGCGCGCCGTTGGCCACCAGGATGGCATCGGGTTTGAGCCGGGCAATGAGCGCCGGGTCGGCCTCGGTCGACAGTTTCACGTCGATGGGTAGCTGCTTGACCTGCGCGATCAGGTAGTCCATCAGCTTGCCGTTTTCGGGATAGGCCAGCGCCGCAAAGAACAGCGTGCCGCCCAGGCGGTTGCTGCGCTCGACCAGCGTGACGCGGTGGCCTCGCAGCGCGGCCACGCGCGCGGCTTCCATGCCCGCGGGGCCGCCGCCCACCACCAGCACATGGCGCGGGGTGGCCGCCGGCTCGATGGCTGAATCGAACTCGTGGCCGGTCTGCGCGTTGACGGCGCACTTGACGCGCTTGTTGACAAAAATCTCGCTGACGCAGGCGTAGCAGTAGATGCAGGGCCGGATGTCCTGCGGGCGGTTGCGTTCGAGCTTGATTGGAATGTCGGGGTCGGCCAGCATCTTGCGCGCCATCGCCACAAAGTCGAACTGGCCCTCGGCGATGGCCTTGGCCGCCACCTCGGGCTCGATACGGCCGGCGGTGATGACCGGGATGGTCAGCGCCTGCTTGATCGCCGCGGCGTTCGAGATGTAGGCGCCGGGCTGCTGCGGGATCGGTGCTTCGGTGAAAACGACGCCGCTGGTCAGCGTGGCATAGGCCGAGACGCTGATGGCGTCGGCCCCGGCGGCCTCGCAGAACTTGGCGGTGGCGATGGCATCGGCCAGCGTGATGCCCCCGGGCGTGTGCAACTCCTCGCCGTCCAGCCGCACCCAGACCGGAAAGTCAGCGCCGACGCGGGCCTTGACCGCGTGCAGCACTTCGAGCAGCAGACGGGCGCGGTTTTCCAGCGGGCCGCCGTACACGTCCTCGCGCTGGTTGTAGTAAGCCGACAAAAAGCCCGCCAGGATGTAGGTGTGGGCGCCGTGCAATTCGATGGCGTCAAAACCGGCCTGCTGGGCGCGCAGCGCGGCCGCCGCAAACCATTCGACCATCTGCGCAATGTCGGCCTGGTCCATCACGCGCATGCGTACCGGGTGCGGGCCGATGCCGATGAAGGTCGCCAGTTCCTCCTTTGTGATCGCCGACATCATGTCGTTTCTGACCATCTTCGGCATGGACGGCACCCAAATTTCGCGGCCCTGCGCGCGATCCAGCTGGGCGGTTTTGCCGCCGTGGTGCAGCTGCATGGCGATCTTGGCGCCATGGCGGTGCACGCGCTCAGCCACGGCGGCCAGGCCGGGAATGAAATCATCGCGCGAGACACCCACCTGGAACGGCTCGCCTGTGCCATGCGGAAAGGCCACCGAGCACACGCCCATGGTCAGCAAGCCGGCGCCACCCTTGGCGCGCGCCTCGTAGTAGGCCTGGATGCGTTCGCCGCAACTGCCGTCGGTCTCGGCGAAGTTGGAGCCCATGGGCGCCATGACGATGCGGTTGCGGATGTCCAGCGTACCAATGCGGCCGGGCTGGAGCAGCGGAGAGTAGGGATTGCTCATGGTGGTTTGGGTGTGGTGCAGTAAAAAGTGTTGCCATTGTGAAAGAGCCAGCGCAGCAAACATCGTCCATTCGGACGCTGACTGGCGCCCGCCATTGCGACAAAGTAGCGGACATTCACCATCCGTGCGCATTTTCTAGTTAAAAAGCCATCCACAGGAACCCCAAAGCATGAAAATCCTTGTCCCCGTCAAGCGCGTTGTTGATTACAACGTCAAAGTCCGCGTCAAGTCCGACGGCTCCGGCGTTGACCTTGCCAACGTCAAGATGAGCATGAATCCCTTTGATGAAATCGCCATGGAGGAAGCCACCCGCCTGAAGGAAAAGGGCCTGGCCACCGAAGTCGTGGCCGTCAGCTGTGGTCCTCTGCAGTGCCAGGAAACCTTGCGCACCGCGATGGCCATTGGTGCCGACCGCGGCATTCTGGTCGAGACCGGCGAGGAACTGCAGCCGTTGGCCGTGGCCAAGCTGCTCAAGGCGCTGGTCGACAAGGAGCAGGCGCAGCTGGTCATTCTGGGCAAGCAGGCGATCGACGACGACTGCAACCAGACCGGGCAGATGCTCGCGGCGCTGCTGGGCTGGCCGCAGGCCACCTTTGCCTCGAAGGTCGAAATCGCCGACGGCAAGCTCATCGTCACCCGTGAGGTCGACGGCGGGGCTGAGACGCTCAGCCTGAACCTGCCGGCCATCATTACCACCGACCTGCGCCTCAACGAGCCGCGCTACGTGACGCTGCCCAACATCATGAAGGCCAAGAAAAAGCAGCTCGACAATGTCAAACCCGAGGAGCTCGGGGTCGACGTCACGCCGCGCCTGAAGACGCTGAAGGTCAGCGAGCCGCCCAAGCGCAGCGCCGGTATCAAGGTGGCCGATGTGGCCGCGCTGGTGGACAAGCTCAGAAACGAAGCCAAAGTCATCTAAACCCTCAATTCAAGGAACGACAAAAATGAGCCTTCTCGTCATCGCCGAACACGACAACGTTTCCATCAAAAGCGCCACTCTCAACACGGTCATGGCCGCCACCCAGATCAGCCTGTTCACCGACGGCCAGGTCCACCTGCTGGTCATGGGGCACGGGGCCACTGAGGCCGCGGCGGCGGCATCGAACATCGCCGGCGTCGCCCGGGTGATTCACGCCGACGGCCAGGCGCTCGCAGCCGGCCTGGCCGAAAACCTGGCAGCGCAGGTGTGTGCCATGGCGGGCGACTATTCACACATCCTGTTCGCGGCCACGGCCTCGGGCAAGAACATCGCGCCGCGCGTGGCGGCCATGCTGGACGTCGCCCAGGTGTCCGACATCACCCGGGTCAACGCCGTCGACATCTTTGAGCGGCCGATCTACGCCGGCAACGCCATTGCCACCGTGCAAAGCGGCGATGCGATCAAGGTGCTCACGGTGCGCACCACCGGTTTCGACCCGGCGGCAGCCACGGGTGGCAGCGCCCTTGTCGCCGCTGTAGCCGCGGTGGCCGACAGCAGCACCAGCCGTTTTGTGGGCAGCGAGATCGCCAAAAACGACCGGCCGGAGCTGACTGCGGCCAAGATCATCGTCTCGGGCGGGCGCGCGCTGGGCTCGGTCGAAAAATTTGCCGAAGTGATGACGCCGCTGGCTGACAAGCTGGGTGCGGCGATCGGCGCCAGCCGCGCTGCCGTGGACGCGGGCTACGCCGCCAACGACCTGCAGGTCGGCCAGACCGGCAAGATTGTGGCGCCCGATCTCTACGTTGCCTGTGGCATCAGCGGTGCCATCCAGCACTTGGCCGGCATGAAGGACAGCAAGGTCATCGTGGCCATCAACAAGGACCCCGAGGCGCCAATTTTCAGCGTTGCCGACTACGGCCTCGAGGCCGACCTCTTCACCGCCGTGCCCGAACTGGTGGCGGCGCTCTGAGCGCCGCCATTTGAAGCACCATTGACCCCACCCAAAGGACCCCTCCCATGAGCACTACCCTTATCACCGGCTCGGCTTCCGGCATTGGCGCCGCGACGCGCGACGCGCTGCTGGCCGCCGGCCATAGCGTCATCGGCGTCGATCTGCGCAACGCCGACATCCTTGGCGACCTGTCCACCGCCGCGGGCCGCCTGGCCGTCATCGCGCAGGCCCTGGCACGCTGCGGTGGCCAGCTCGACGGCCTGGTGCTGTGCGCCGGCCTGGGCCCCCAGGTGCAACCGGCCTCGCTGGTTACCTCGGTCAACTACTTCGGCGCGGTCGAGCTGCTCGACGGCCTGCTGCCGGCGCTGAGAAATGGCCAGAACCCGGCCGCAGTGGTGATCTCTTCAGTGGCGTCGGCGATGCTGCCCTGGGACAAGAACCCGCTGGCTGCCGCCTGCGAGGCCGGCGACGAGGCCATGGTGAGCGCCATCGTCACGGGCGCCGGCGCTCAGGGCGGCAACCTGGCCTATGCCGGCTCGAAAAACGCGCTGACCGTGGCGGTGCGCAAGCGCGCCGCAGCCTGGGGCCAGGCCGGCGTGCGCCTCAACACGCTGGCGCCGGGCGCGACCGAAACCCCATTGCTGCAGGCCGGACTGCAGGACCCGCGCTTCAGCGACGCCATCAAGAATTTTGTCGCCCCGCTGGCGCGCCGGGCCGAGCCCGGCGAGATGGCCTCGGTGGTGGCTTTCCTCTTGAGCCCGGCCGCCAGCTTTGTGCATGGCGCGCAGTTCTACGCCGACGGCGGCATTGACGCGGTTACGCGCCCGACGCAGTTTTAAGCGGGACCTGCCAGCCGGAAAGAGGGCGCCACTGCCTCGGTCGACGTAGTCTTGTTGGACGATGGTTTCGCGCCTGACTCTGCCTATGCTTTGGCCCATTACCAAGGAGTTGAAGATGAGACTGAAAGACAAAGTGGCGCTGGTGACCGGCGCGGGGCAGGGCATGGGGCGGGCTATCGCGCGTCGCTTTGCGCAAGAAGGCGCCATCGTCGTGGCGCTCGACCTCAACCTCGAGGCGGCGCAGCAGACCCTGGCCGACGCGGGGGGCCAAAGCATCGCGCGCAGCCTCAACGTGGCCGACAGCGCCGCCGTGGCGGCCGTCGTCGACGAGGTGGTGGCCACCTTCGGCCGTGTTGATGTGCTGGTGAATAATGCCGGTATCGGCTCGGTGGATGCCTTTGCCGACATCCCCGACGAGACCTGGGCCCGGGTGATCAACGTCAACCTCAACGGCGCCTTCTATTGCGCCCGCCAGGCGGTGCGCGCCATGCAAAAGGCCGGCACGCGCGGCGTGATCATCAATGTCGCCAGCACGGCGGCGGCGTCCGGCGACGGTCCGGCGCATTACTGCGCTTCCAAGGCGGCACTGATGGGCCTGACCCGCAGCATGGCCAAGGAGCTGGCCAAGAGCGGCATCCGTGTCAACACACTGGTGCCGGGCCCGACCAACACGCCGATGATGCAGAGCATTCCCCAGGAATGGACCGACGCCATCATCGCCGGCGTTCCCATGGGCCGCATGGCCGAGCCCGAAGACATCGCCAGCGCGGCGCTGTTCCTGGCCAGCGAGGACAGCGGCTTCGTCACCGGCCAGAACCTGGCGGTCAACGGCGGCAGCGCCTTTCTGTGAGGCGCATGATCATGACGCAAGCAAGACTTCAGGACAAGGTCGCCTTTGTCACCGGTGCTGGCACCGGCATTGGCGCGGCCACGGCGATCCGTTTCGCCGAGGAGGGTGCCACCGTGGTGATCTGCGGCCGGCGCCAGGAGCCGCTCGACGCGGTGGTGGCGCAGATCCTGGCCGCCGGTGGCCGGGCCGAGGCGGTGCAGGTCGATGTCAGCGACGAAGCCGGCTTCACGGCCGCCATCGAAGCGGCCGCGCAGCGCCACGGGCGCCTGGACATCCTGGTCAACAATGCCATGGCCTACAGCTGGGGCGGCATTGAGGCCACCAGCACGGCCGACTGGCACAGCAACTTCAGCACCTCGGTCGATGGCACCTTCTGGGGCACACGCGCGGCGATGAAGCTCATGAAGGCGCGCGGCGGCGCCATCATCAACCTGTCCTCGATCTGCGGCCTGCTGGGCACCTCGCAGATGGCCGGCTACTCGGCTGCCAAAGCCGCAATCATCAACTTTTCGCGCGCCGCTGCCGCCGAAGGCGCGCTCAGTGGCATTCGTGTCAATGTCGTGATTCCGGCGGTTGTCGAGACCCCGGCCACGGCCGGCATGCTGGCTGACGCCGCGTCGCGCCAGAACACCGAAAAACTGATTCCGATGGGCCGGGTCGGTCAGCCGCGGGAACTGGCCAACGCCATTCTTTTCCTCGCCAGCGACGAGGCCAGCTACATCACCGGCGCCGCCCTGCCGGTGGATGGTGGTCGGTCGGCCGTGCTGGTGACCGCGCTGTGACGCAACAAGCCATGGCCTGGCCCGCGACCCTGGAGCAGCGCATCGACCGGCTTGAATCCCTCGATGCCATCCGCCAGCTCGCTGGAAAATATTCGCTGTCGCTGGACATGCGTGACATGGACGCCCATGTCAACCTGTTTGCCCCCGACATCCGTGTCGGCAAGGACAAAGTGGGCCGCGACCACTTCAAGGCCTGGCAGGACGCCACGCTGCGCGACCAGTTCACCGGCACCTCGCACCACCTGGGCCAGCACATCATCGAGTTCGTCGATGCCGATCACGCCACCGGCGTGGTGTACTCCAAGAACGAGCATGAATGCGGCCCCGAATGGGTCATCATGCAGATGCTGTACTGGGACGACTACGAGCGCATCGCCGGCGTCTGGTGCTTCCGCCGCCGCCTGCCTTGCTACTGGTACGCCAGCGACTTGAACAAGCCGCCGATTGGCGACATGAAAATGCGCTGGCCCGGGCGCGAACCCTACTGGGGCACTTTCCAGGACCTGTTCCCGAGCTGGAAGGAGTTCTGGGCCAAGCGCCCGAACAAGGACGAACTGCCCGAGGTGGCCGCGCCGGCGCCGCTGGAGCAGTTTCTGAAAACCATGCGGCGCGGCACGCCTGCGCCAAAAATGCGGGTACGCTGAGATGAGCAAGTTGTTTGAACCGCTTGAACTGGGCGAGTTGCGCCTGGCCAACCGCGTCGTCATGGCGCCGATGACGCGCAACCGCGCCGGGGCCGACGGCGTGCCTGGTGCGCTGATGGCCGAGTATTACGGCCAGCGCGGCGATGCCGGGCTGATCGTTGCCGAAGGCACTTGGCCCAGCGCGGTCGGGCAGGCTTATTGCCGCCAGCCCGGCATCGCCACGGCGGCGCAGATGGCTGGCTGGAAGCGCGTGACCGACGCCGTGCATGCGCGTGGCGGCCTGATCGTGCTGCAGCTCATGCATGGCGGCCGCATTGGCAGCCGGCACATCAAGCCTGAGGGCGTCGAAAGCGTGGCACCCAGCGCGCTACAGGCCGCGGGCGAGGTCGTCACCGACAGCGCCGGCCTGCAGCCCTACGACATGCCGCGCGCGCTCACCACCGAGCAAGTGCGCGCCGTCGTCCAAGAGCATGCCCAGGCCGCCCGTAATGCACGCGAGGCGGGCTTTGACGGCGTCGAGCTGCACGGCACGAGCGGCTACCTGCCGATGCAGTTCCTGAGCTCTTCGACCAACCAGCGCAGCGATGAATACGGCGGCCCGGCGGTAAATCGTGCGCGTTTTGCCTTCGAGTGCCTGCGCGGGATGGCGGCTGCCATTGGCGCTGGCCGCGTGGGGCTGCGCCTGAATCCGGGCAACACCTACAACGACACCAGCGACGAGGACTCGGCGGCCACCCACGCCGAGCTGATGCGCCAGGCCGCCACGCTCGACCTGGCCTACCTGCATGTGATGCGGGCGCCACTGCCCGAGCTGGACGCCTTTGCCTTGGCACGCACGCATTTCGGCGAGCGCCTGATCCTCAACGATGGCTTTGACCCGGCCAATGCCGAGGCGGCCCTGCTAGCCTATGGCGGCGCGGCGCTGTCTTTTGCCCGTCACTTCATCGGCAACCCCGACCTGGTGAGCCGCATGCGCGCGGGCCAGGCGCTGGCGCGCTTCGACCGCAAGACGCTCTACACACCGGGCGCTGCGGGCTACACCAGCTACGAAAGCTACCGCGCGGCCTGAGGCGAACCGTGCAGGCACCAGGGCCAATGAATGTTGACCGGTGCTTTGCGTTAGTCTCAACGGACGATGCTCCCAGGGGGTGTGCTGACCAAAATCAGTCCTATGGGCTTCATTTGTGCAAAGCCAGGAGAACCAACAATGATGAATATCCGCGGATTGGCCTATGTAGTGGCCGAAACGACCGATATGGAAGGCTGGAGGCGCTATGCCGAAGGCGTGCTGGGCATGATGACGGCGCCTTCGCCGGACGGCGGCCTCTACGTGCGCATGGATGAAAGGCAGTTCCGTTTTGCCGTTCAGCCCGGGCCACGCGACGCCTATGTGGTGTCTGGCTGGGAAGTGAGCGGCAGCGCCGATTTCGCGCAGGCGCTGAACGCGCTGAGCGAGGCCGGCGTCGAGGTGGCGCTGGGTGACGCCGCCCAGTGCCGTCTGCGCTGCGTACAGCAACTGGCCGGCTTCAATGACCCGTCGGGCAACCGCCATGAGCTGGTCTGGGGCTTTCGCTCCGATTTTGCGCACTTTGCCTCACCCGCCGGGGTGTCGCGTTTTGTCACCGGCAACATCGGCATGGGCCACACCGTGCTGCCGGCGCCCGAGTTTGAAAATACAGTCGAGTTTTTCACGAAGGTGATGGGCTTTGGCCTGTCCGATTTGTTCAATTTTCAGCCTCCCGGCGCCGACGGCCCGAGCTTGCCGATTCACTTCTTCCATTGCAACAACGGCCGCCACCACAGCCTGGCGCTGGCCGGCTTCCCGGTGCCGAGCGGTTGTGTGCACGTGATGGTCGAGGTCGAGGACATGCCCGAGGTTGGCCGCGCCATCGACCGCATGCACGCCCACAAGGTGCAGCAGACGGCCACGCTGGGCCAGCACACCAACGACAGGGTGACGTCTTTTTACATGCGCAGCCCGTCGAACTTCGATATTGAGTATGGCTACGGCGGTGCGGTGATCGACTGGGCCGAGCACATCACCCATGAATTCACCCGCGTGAGCCTGTGGGGTCACGATTTCAGCGTATCGCAGCGTGTGCTGCTCGACAAGGAGGCTTAGTCGGTTATGGCTAACAAACAAATGCGTGCGGCCGATGTGGTGGCACAGATGAAAGACGGCATGACCGTGGGTATTGGCGGCTGGGGCCCCAGGCGCAAGCCTATGGCGCTGGTGCGCGAGCTGCTGCGCAGCCCGCTCAAGGACCTCACGGTGGTGGCTTACGGCGGCGCCGATGTCGGCATGCTGTGCGCCGCAGGCAAGGTCAAAAAGCTGGTGTTCGCTTTCGTGTCGCTGGACTTCATCCCGCTTGAGCCCTATTTCCGCCTGGCGCGCCAGAGCGGCGCGCTCGAGGTCATGGAAATCGACGAGGGCATGATGATGCTGGGCCTGAAGGCGGCCGCGATGCGCGCGCCCTTCATTCCGACCCGCGTCGGCCTGGGTACCGACGTATTGCGCCGCAATCCGGGCCTGCGTCTGGTGGCATCGCCCTACGATGATCGCGACTGGGTGGCCATGCCGGCACTCCAGCTCGACGTGGCGTTGCTGCACGTGGACCGTGCCGATGCGCGCGGCGTCTGCCAGATCAAGGGGCCGGACCTCTACATGGACGAGTTCTTTGCGCGCGCGGCCAAAAAAGCCTACGTCAGCTGTGATGAGCTGGTCGAGAGCAGTTTTTTTGAAACGGGCGACGAGGCTCGTCACGTCTACTGGGAACGTGCCCACACTGCCGGTGTGGTGCACATCCCGGGCGGGGCCCATCCGAGTTCGTGCGCGCCGCTGTATGGCTTTGACGTGAAGCACTTCAAGGAATACGTGGCCAGCGCCAAGGAGGCGGGCGGCTGGCAGCAGTATGCCGAGCGTTATGTGCATTGCAGCGAACAGGAATACCTGGAGCGCGTGGGTGGTATCGATGCGGTGCGCAAGCTGCCGCTGCCAGTGTTTTGACGGGAGCTGTCATGAGCGAATATTCTTTGGTGGACCGGGTCATTTGCGCGGCGTCGCAGGCCTGGAAGGACGACGGCGAAGTGCTGGCGACCGGCATCGGCATCGTGCCGAGACTGGCGGCTTCGCTGAGCATGCTGAGCAACAACCCCGAGCTGATGATGACTGATTCGGAAGCCTGGCTGGTGAGCGAGCCGGTGCCGGTCGGGCCGCGCGGCGGCTACGAGCCCAAGCGCGAGACCTGGATGGGTTTCAGTCGCATCTTCGACAACGTCTGGAGCGGCAAGCGCCATGCGATGGTCGGGCCGACGCAGGTCGACCGCTTCGGCCAGGCCAACATCTCGATGATCGGCAGCGATTACCAGAAGCCCAAGTCGATGATGCTCGGCGTGCGCGGTTTTCCGGGCAACTCGATCAGTCACGCCAACTCGTTTTTTGTCCCCAACCACAGCGCCAAGGTGTTTGTCGCTGGTGAGGTCGACATGGTGGCCTCGGTGGGCTACAACCCGGAGCGGCTGGCGCGCGGCTGGTCTCTGGACGATATTGATGTGCGCTTGATCTTCACCAATCTGGCGGTCCTCGATTTCGGCGGACCCGCTCGCCAGGTGCGCCTGTGCGCGCTGCACCCCGGTGTCACCGTTGCCCAGGTGCAGGAGGCCACCGGCTTCGCGCTGCACATTCCGGCCGAGGTACCCGAAACTGCGGCGCCGACCGAGCGCCAAATGGCCCTGCTCGACCGGCTCGACCCCCATCAGTTGCGCGCCTCGGCGCTGGGCTGAGGGGCCGCGCCATGAAGCACACTGACCCGGGAAACAGCTTCGTTCAGCGCGAGGACAAGTCGGTCTACGAGACCGCCGAGCCGCTGCTGTACCAGGCCGTGGACGGCATCGCCACGCTGACGATGAACCGGCCTGATTTCAACAATGCGCAGAACTCGCAAATGACCTACGCGCTGGACGCCGCTTTCCGGCGCGCCGTCGATGACGACAGCGTCAAGGTGATCGTGCTGCGCGGCGCCGGCAAGCATTTCAGCGCGGGCCACGACATCGGCACGCCCGGGCGCGACATCGACAAACCCTTCGAGCGCCAAAGCCTGTGGTGGGACCACACCAACAAGCCTGGCGCCGAGCAGCTCTATGCGCGCGAGCAGGAGGTCTACCTCGGCATGTGCCGGCGCTGGCACGACATCCCCAAGCCGACCATCGCCATGGTGCAGGGCGCCTGCGTGGCGGGCGGACTGATGCTGGCCTGGGTCTGCGACCTGATCATTGCCAGCGAAGACGCCTTCTTTCAGGACCCGGTGGTCCGCATGGGCATACCGGGCGTCGAGTATTTTGCCCACGCCCACGAGCTCAACCCGCGCATCGCCAAGGAGTTCCTGTTCCTGGGCGAGCGCATGAAGGCCGACCGCGCCTACATGATGGGCATGGTCAACCGCGTGGCGCCGCGCGACGAGCTTGAGGCCCTGACCTATGACATCGCCGCCCGCATTGCACAGCAGCCGCGCCTGGGCCTGGCGCTGACCAAGACCGTGATCAATCGGGTGGAGGAACTGCAGGGCCTGCGCGCCACCATGGACGTCGCCTTTGGTTACCACCATTTCGCCCATGCCCACAGCCAGTCGCTGGGGTCCGGGCACCTTGGCGGTCACGACGCCAAATCGATGGCGCAGGCCAACAAGAAGGACCACAAGCCATGAGCGACTCCCTTGAAATCCGCACCCCTTTGTGCGAGCTGCTCGGCTGCCGCTACCCCGTGATCCAGACTGCGATGGGCTGGGTCGCCGGCTCTTCGCTGGTGGCGGCCACCACCAACGCCGGCGGTTTTGGTTTTCTGGCCGGCGCCACCATTGCCGCTGACAAAATCGAGGCCGAAATCCTGCGCGTTAAGGAACTGACCGGTGACAAGCCTTTCGGCCTGAATTTCCACATGTTCCAGCCCAACGCCCAGCAGTTGCTTGACCTGGCCATCGCGCACAAGCTGCGCGCCGTCAGTTACGGCCGCGGACCCGACAAGAAGGTCATCGGCCGCCTGCGCGACGCCGGCATTGTCTGCATGCCCACGGTGGGCGCGCTCAAGCATGCGCAAAAAGCCATCGAGATGGGCGCCAATGTCATCACCGTCCAGGGCGGCGAGGGCGGCGGCCACACCGGGTCGGTGCCCTCCACCGTGCTGATACCGCAGGTGGTGGACGCGGTGCAGGTGCCCGTGGTGGCTGCCGGCGGCTTCTACGACGGCCGCGGCCTGCTGGCTGCCATGGCTTATGGCGCGCAGGGCATCGCCATGGGGACGCGCTTCCTGATGACCAGCGACTCGGGCGTGCCCGAGGTCACGCTCAAGCGCTACCTGGCCACCCGGGAAGCCGAAAAGATACAGATTTCCTACCTCGTTGACGGCATGCCGCAACGCATGATTCCGAACGAGTATCTGAGCATGCTTGAGAAGGCCTCGCCCTTCAAGCGCCTGCGCATCGCCGTCGGCCTGGCCCTCCAGTGGAAGGCCCAGACCGGCATGACGATGCAGCACGCGTTGAGCGTGTTGTGGCAGGGCCTGCGCGAGGACCCGGGCAGCGCGGCGCAGACGGTCATGGCCGCCAACGCGCCGATGCTGCTGCAGCGCTCGATGACCGATGGCAAACCCGCCGAAGGCGTGATGTCGGCCGGCCAGGTCGCCGCGCTGATCGGTCGGCTCGATTCTTGCGAAGAAGTGATCTCGCGCATCGTGGCCCAGGCCTGCGAGCGGCAGGCTGTTTTGAACAAACTGACCGGCGCTGCGTGCGCCTGAGGAATAACAAGCATGACCCAACAATTTTCTTCCCTCGTGCATGACAACGGCGTCGCCGAAGTTGTGCTCAACCGGCCGCCGGTCAACGCGCTCAACGCTGCCGGCTGGCGCGGTCTGGCCGCCGAGATCGAGGCGCTTGGCAAACGTCCCGAGGTGCGCGTGATCATTGTGCGCGCCGAAGGGCGGGGTTTTTGCGCCGGTGTCGACATCAAGGAGCTGGCCAGCAATGACAAGCTCATCCTCGACGTGAATGCCGGCAACTACGCCACCTTCAAGGCGGTGCACCTGAACAAGGTGCCGGTGATCGCCGCCGTGCAGGGCTTCGTGCTGGGCGGCGGCATCGGCATTTGCGGCGCGGCCGACATCGTGATCGCCGCCGATGACGCCAGTTTTGGCCTGCCCGAAGTCGACCGCGGCGCCATGGGTGGGGCGGCGCACCTGCAGCGCATGTTTGGCGTGCAGAAAACCCGCTACCTGTTTTTCACCGGCGAGATGATCGGCGCGCCCGAGGCGCTGCGCCTGGGCGCCATCGAGCGCGTGGTGCCGCGCGAGCAGCTGCGCGACACCGCGCTGGCGATCGCCGCCAGGATTGCCGCCAAGAGTCCGGCCATGATCCGCATCGCCAAGGAGGCGCTGACCGGCATTGAGGATGGCAACCTGGAAGACAAGTACCGCTGGGAGCAGGGCTTTACGCTGCAAGCCTACATGAGCCCGGACTCCAGCGAGACCCGTTCAGCCTTTGTTGAAAAGCGCGACGCCAAGTTTTGAGCTAAAGGAAGCAAAGATGGATCTGACTTACACCCCCGCGCAAGCGGCCTTCCGGGCCGAGGTGCGCGACTGGCTGCACACCCATGTGCCGCGCGAGTCCTTTGGCAGCTATGACACCCGCGAGGGCTTCGAGCAGCACCGCCGCTGGGAGGCCGTGCTGGCCGAAGGCGGCTGGAGCAGCGTGACTTGGCCCAAGGAGCTGGGCGGGCGCGGCTGCGACCTGATCGAGTGGCTGATCTTTGAGGAGGAGTACGCTGCGGCGGACGCGCCTTTTCGCATTAACCAGAACGGCATCCTGTTGCTGGGCCCGACGCTGATGGAGTTTGGCACGCCCGAGCAGAAGGCCCGCTTCCTGCCGCGCATGGCGCGCTGCGACGACATGTGGGCGCAGGGCTGGAGCGAGCCCAATGCCGGCTCCGACATGGCCGCTATCAGCAGCCGGGCGATTCTGGACGGCGACCACTATGTGATCAATGGCCAGAAAACCTGGTCCACCCGGGCCGTCTTCGCCAACTGGCTGTTCGGCCTGTTTCGCAGCGACCCGGCCTCCAGCCGCCACCACGGCCTGAGCTACCTCATGCTGCCCCTTGATGCGCCGGGCATCACGATCCGCCCGATCCAGGCGCTCAATGGCAAACAGGCTTTTGCCGAAATATTTTTTGATGACGTGCGTGTGCCGGTCAACAACCTGCTCGGCGACGAAGGCCAGGGCTGGAACGTGGCCATGGCCACCGCCGGCTTCGAGCGCGGCCTGCTGCTGCGCTCGCCGGCGCGTTACCAGCGCACCGCGCAAAAACTGATGCAGCTGTACCGCAAGCACCAGGTCAGCGCCGACCGCGACCCGTCGATCCGCGAGGCGGTGATGCGCGCCTGGATGGGCGCCGAGGCCTACAACCTGGCGTCTTACCACACGGTGGGCCGGGTCCTGCGGGGCGCGCGTATTGGCGCCGAGGCCAGCACCAACAAGATTTTCTGGTCCGAGCTCGACCTTGACATGCACGAGACCGCCATGCGGATCCTGGGCCCCCGCGCCGAACTCTGCGACGATCCCGAGACGCATGACTGGCTCGAAGGTTTCCTGTTTGCACAGGCTGGCTCCATCTATGCCGGAAGCAACGAGATACAGCGCAACATCATTGCCGAGCGCCTGCTCGGTCTGCCCAAAAACTGAACGAGGCTGATCATGGATTTCACCTTTAATGAAGACCAACAGGCCCTGCGCGACTCGGTCGGCCGCTTCCTGATGGTCGAGGCCGCGCCCGAAAAACTGCGCGCCATCTGGCAGACCGACGCCGGCCGCTCGTCTGAATTGCGCGCCAAGCTCGCCGAGCAGGGCCTCACGGCGCTGTCGGTGCCCGAGACGCAGGGCGGCCTGGGTTTGGGCGACGTCGACTGGACGCTGATGACCCAGGAGCTGGGCTACTTTGGCATTCCCGATTCGCTCGCCGACAGCGCCTACCTGGCCACCGGCCTGCTGGCCGCCTTGCCCGAGTCGCATCCGGCGCGCAGCACCTGGCTGGCGCGTATTGCCGATGGCAGCGCCCGCATTGCGCTGGGCCATCCGGTCAATCCCTGGGTGGCTGACGCGCACCTGGCCGACTTGCTGCTGCTGGCGCACCCGACCGCAACGGGCACCGAGTGGCACGCGCTGACGCTCGACCAGGTGCAGATTACGCCCTGCCCAAGCATCGACGCTTCACGCCGCCTGGCCACAGTCGCCTGGACACCGTCGGAGTCCACTTGCATTGCCCAGGGCGCGGCCGGCCAGGCGCTGGCAGATGACCTGCTCGACCGTGGTGCGCTCAATGTTTCGGGGCAATTGCTGGGTCTGGCGCAGCGCATGCTGGACCTGACGGTGGACTATGCGGCGCAGCGCAAGCAATTTGGCAAGCCGATCGGCTCGTTTCAGGCCGTCAAGCACCATCTCGCTGATGTGGTCACCAAGATCGAGTTTGCCAAGCCGGTGCTTTACCGTGCCGCCAGCGCGCTGGCCAGCGCCGAGCCGCAGCGCTCGGTCCGTATTTCCCACGCGAAACTCGCCTGCGCCGAGGCTGGCTGGTTTTCAGCGCGCAAGGCGATCCAGGTGCACGGCGCGATGGGCTACACCTGGGAGGTCGACCTGCAGATGTTCATGAAGCGCGCCTGGGTGCTCGACGCTGCCTGGGGCGACCGCGCCTTTCACAAGCAGCGGTTGGCTGATGCACTGCTGGCCGACGCCGCCCTGCTCGGTCCCGGCGCCACCTTCAACACCAACCCCTGACACGGAAATTCCCTATGCCAGAAGCTTTTATCGTCGATGCCCTGCGTTCGCCCACCGGCAAGCGCAACGGCTCACTTGCCGCAGTGCACGGCGCCGACCTCGGCGCCCATGTCATCAAGGCCATCGTCGAACGCAACGAGATCCCGGCGGCCGACTATGACGACGTGATCTTTGGTTGCGTCGACACCATCGGCGCGCTGGCCGGCGACATTGCCCGCACCTCCTGGCTGGCCGCCGGCATGCCCATGAGTGTGCCCGGCACCACGGTGGACCGCCAATGTGGCTCTTCGCAGCAGGCGGTGCATTTTGCCGCCCAGGCCGTGATGAGCGGCACCCAGGACGTGGTGCTGGCCGGCGGTGTCCAGACCATGAGCCGTATTCCGATTGGCTCGGCCATGCTGGCCGGCCAGCCGCTGGGCTTTAGCACGCCGTTTGCCGAAAGCCTCGGCTGGCAGGCGCGTTTCGGCAATGCGCCGGTGAACCAGTTTTATGCCGCGCAGCGTATTGCCGACCACTGGGGCCTGTCGCGCGAGGCGATGGAAGGCTTCGCCAAGGAAAGCCACGACCGGGCCTTGCGCGCCATCGCCGAAGGCCGCTTCAAGCGCGAGATCGTGCCCTTTGGCGACTTCGGCATGGACGAGACGGCGCGCGCCAGCACCCTCGAAAAGCTCGCCACGCTGCAGCCCGTGGACCCGACTTATCCGAAGATCACCGCCGCCGTGTCGAGCTCGACCTGCGACGCCGCTGCTGCCGTGCTGGTGGTGTCGGAGGCCGCGCTCAAGCGCTACCAGCTCACGCCGCGCGCCCGAATCCACCACCTCAGCGTGCGCGCCGATGACCCTATCTGGCACCTGACCGCACCGATCGCGGCCACGGCCCATGCGCTTAAACGCGCCGGCATGAAGATAGAGAACATCGACCTGGTCGAAATCAACGAAGCCTTTGCCTCGGTCGTGATGGCCTGGCTCCAGGAGACCGGCTATCCGCATGCGCGCACCAACGTCAACGGCGGCGCCCTGGCGCTGGGCCACCCGCTGGGCGCCTCGGGCGTCAAGCTCATGACCACGCTGCTGCACGAACTCGAGCGCACCGGGGGCCGCTACGGCCTGCAAACCATGTGCGAAGGCGGCGGCCAGGCCAACGTCACCATCATTGAAAGACTCTGAACATCATGCCTATCTGCAATCAACGCACTGTCATCATCACCGGTGCCGGCGGCGGCCTGGGTCGCGCCTATGCGCTGGCTTTTGCCGCCGAGGGCGCCAGTGTCGTCGTCAACGACATCCGGCTTGAGGCCGCCGAGGCGGTCGCGGCCGAGGCGGTCGCTGCCGGCGGCCGGGCCATCGCCAACCAGGGCGACATCACCACCATGGCGGGCGCCCAGTCCATCGTCGATGCGGCTGTGGCGGCCTACGGTGAAGTGCACGTGCTGGTCAACAACGCCGGCATTCTGCGCGATCGCATGTTCATCAGCCTCAGCGAGGACGATTGGGACCAGGTCATGCGCGTGCACCTCAAGGGGCATTTCTGTCTGGCCAATATTCTGGGCCGCCGCTGGCGCGATGCGGCCAAGGCGGGCAAAAAGATCGACGCGCGCATCATCAACACCAGCTCGGGCGCCGGCTTGCAAGGTTCGATCGGCCAGTCCAATTATTCCGCCGCCAAAGGTGGCATTGCCTCGCTCACGCTGGTGCAGGCCGCCGAAATGGGTCGTTATGGCGTGACCGTCAACGCGCTGGCGCCGGCCGCACGGACCTCAATGACCGAGAGCGCCATGCCCGACGTGGTCAAGGCGCCGCAGGACGGCAGCTTTGACGCCTGGGCCGCCGAGAATGTCGCACCGCTGGTGGTCTGGCTCGGCAGCCTTGCCTCTTCGCATGTGACCGGCAAGGTTTTCGAGAGCCAGGGCGGGCGCATCTCGCTTGGCGACGGTTGGCGCACCGACGCCACCCGCGACAAGGGCGCGCGCTGGGAGCCGGCCGAACTCGGCCCGGTGATCGACCAATTGCTTGCCGAGGCGGTGCCGGCACAAAAAGTCTGGGGCAGCTGACATGGGCGCGACGGAAGCTCAGACGGCACGGCGCGACTTTTTGAAAGCGGGCGCTGCGGCGGGTCTCGCGGTATCCTTTGGCATGACGGGGCAGGGCGCACATGCTGCCGTGCTCCCGCTGGCTGAGTATGAGCGCTTCGATGCCGTCGAGCTGGCGTCCCAGATTCGCGTCGGGCAGCTGACCGCGCTTGATGCGCTGGAGGCGGCCATTGCGCGCACCGAGGCGCGCAGCGCAATCAATGCGGTTGCCCTGCGCCACTTTGACCAGGCGCGGGAGGCGGCGCAGCGGCTCTCAAACCTGGGCCGGGCTGAACGCGAGCGGTTGTCCAAGGAGGCGCCGATGGCCGGTGTGCCGTTCGCGCTCAAGGATCTGGGGCTCGCCATGAAGGGCACCATCACGACGCAGGGCTGCGCCTTCTTCAAGGACGCCGTGGCCGATCATGATTCGACACTGGTGCAGCGCTACCGTGCCGCCGGGCTGAATATTTTCGCCAAAACAACCACGCCGGAATTTGGCCAGACCGCCACCACCGAGTCGCGTTTGTTCGGCCTGACCCGCAATCCCTGGAACCAGGCCTTCAGCGCGGGCGGCTCGTCGGGCGGTGCCGCTGCGGCGGTGGCGGCCGGCATCCTGCCTGCGGCGCATGCCAGCGACGGTGGTGGTTCGATCCGCATCCCGGCCTCGCATTGCGGCTTGTTCGGCCTCAAGCCCAGCCGTGGCCTGGTGCCCATGGGCCCGAAGATGCTGGAAGGCTGGCTGGGCCTGTCGGCGCATAACGTTATCAGTCGCAGCGTGCGCGACAGCGCCTTGCTGCTGCAACTCTCGCAGGGCCCCGAGGCGGGCAGCCGCACCGGGCCGCAAGCGGGCAGTTTGATGGACGCCATCGCAAAGCCGCCGCGCCCGCTGCGCATTGCCCTGATGACGAAAAACCCTTTCGGTGCCCCGGTCCATCCGGACTGCCTGGACGCCGCGCACCAGGCTGCGCGCCTGTGCGAGTCGCTTGGCCACCGCGTCGAAATCGCCGCGCCGCAGCTCGCGATTGGCGACATGTTCGCCAGTATGGGCGTGGCAACTGCGGCTGGCATGCTGGCCACAGTCAAGGTGCGTGAACAGGCTATAGGTCGAGCCGCCCGCGAGGACGAATTCGAGCCGTTGAATTGGCGCAGCCTGCAGCTGGCACGCGGCTACAGCGCCGAGCAGGCTTTTGTTGCCCGCAATGTGTTCGACCAGGCGGCACGGGTGCTGGACCTGTTCCTGGCAGATTACGACCTGATCTTGTCGCCAGTCACGGCGGCGCCAGCGCCGAAACTTGGCGCCATGTCGCTAGACCAGGCTTACGAGGACTTCGTCAAGGTGGCGATGACGGCGTCGCCGTTCACCGCGATGTTCAATATGAGCGGCCATCCGGCCATGTCGGTGCCGCTGCACTGGAACGCTGCCGGCATGCCCATCGGCGCGCAGTTCGCCGGACGGTTCGGTGCCGAAGCCACGCTGCTGGCGCTTGCCGCGCAGCTGGAGCAGGCCGCGCCCTGGAAAGATCGGCGTCCGGTGCTGTAGGGCGCGCATGGACCTTTCCCTCAGCGAAGAACAGCAACAGATCGCCGACAGCGCGGCGATTTTTCTGGCCGAGGCCAGCGCCATGCCGGCCGTGCGCGCGGCCAGCCAGCGCGCTGACGGCCTGGACCCTGAACTGTGGCGCGGCATCGGCGAGCTCGGCTGGTGTGGCGTGCATTTGCCCGAAGCGGCCGGTGGCCTGGGCCTGGGCCTGGTCGAGCTGGCGTTATTGCAGGAGCAGCTGGGCCTGCGCCTGGCCTGCGTGCCGTTTTTTGACAGCGTGGTGCTGGCGGCCAGCGCGTTGCGCGACTTGCCAGACAGCCCGGTGGCGCAGGACTGCTTGCAGCAGCTGGCGACCGGCGAGATCATCGCGACGCTGGCGCTGCCTGAGGGCGTCGCCAGTCAGGCCACTGCCCGGTTGGCTGGCAACGGATGGGTGCTCGACGGCGACTGGCCGTTGGTCGGCTCTGCCGCCATGGCCCATGTCCTGCTGTTGCCTGCGCAAAGCGCCGCGGGCGAGAGTTTGCTGTTTGCCGTGCCCGCCAACGCGCCCGGCTTGCAGGTGCGGGCGCTGGCGACGCTTGACGCCACCCGCAGCATGGCGGCGGTGCAGGCCAGCGCCGTGGCCCTGCCGGCGGGTGCCTGCATCGGGCGCGGTGATTTTCTCGACAGCCTGCTGCAACGCGTGACGCAGCTGGGCGCCATTGCGCTGGCGGCCGAGCAGGTCGGCGTGGCGCAGCAATGCCTGGACCTGACGCTGGCCTATGCCGCGCAGCGCAGCCAGTTCGACCGTCCGATCGCCAGCTTTCAGGCGGTCAAGCACCGCTGCGCGCAGATGCTCGTTGCGCTGGAGGGCGCGCGTTCGGCGGTCTACGGCGCGGCCTGTATTGCAGACACTGCGCCGGATGCCGCGGTCCTGCTGTTTCATGCCGCGCAGGCCCGTGTGGCTGCCACCGAGGCCGCGCAATTTTGTTCGCGTGAGGCCATCCAGCTGCATGGTGGCGTCGGCTTCACCTGGGAGTTCGATCCACACCTGTACCTGCGCCGCGCGCAGGCCTCGAGCCAGCGGCTCGGGCCGGTGACGTGGTGGTTGGAGCAAGTGGCTGCGCAACTGCTCGACGCGCCGGAGGAGACCCCATGAACTTGCAGGAAACCGGCGCGGAGCGCGCCTTTCGCGAAAGTGTTCGCGCCTGGATGGCCACCCACCTGGGCGGTGATTTCGAGCCGCTGCGCCATGCCAGCGCCATGGGCGCGCCCGGCTACACGCCGGCCCTGGCCAAACGCTGGGAGCAGCAGCTCGCTGCGGGCGGCTGGACCGGCCTGGGCTGGCCGCGCAGCCATGGCGGGCGCGAGCTGCCGCTGGCGCAGCAGGTGATCTTTCATGAGGAATATGTGCGCTGCGGCGGCCCTGGGCGACTGGGTCATATTGGCGAAACGCTGCTGGCGCCGACGCTGATCGCCCATGGGACACCGGAGCTGCAGGCGCGCTTTCTGCCCGGCATCCTGGCCGGCCAGACCTATTGGGCGCAGGGCTATTCGGAACCCGGTGCGGGCTCTGACCTGGCTGCGGTGCGCACCCGGGCGCGCCTCGACCCGGCCAGCGGCGACTGGATCATCGACGGCCAGAAGGTCTGGACCTCCTGGGCGCACGAGTCTGACTGGATTTTTGTGCTGGCACGCTGCGAGTCCGGCTCGACGCGCCACAAGGGCTTGGTGCTGCTGCTGGTGCCTTTGGACCAGCCGGGCGTGAGCCTGCGACCGATCCGCCAGATCACCGGCGACGCCGAGTTCAACGAAGTGTTTTTTGACGGCGCCCGCACCGAAGGCGCGCTCATGCTGGGCGCGCCGGGGCAGGGCTGGGCCGTGGCAATGTTTCTGCTGGGCTGCGAGCGCGGTGCCTCGACGCTGGGCCAGCAGGCCCATTTCAGAAGCGAGTTGGAGCAGGTGGTGGCCGTGGCCCGCCGCAGTGGCGCCGCCCGTGACCCGGTGCTGCGCCAGCGCATCGCGCAGGCGGCGCTGGGCCTGCAGACGCTGCGCAGCCATGCGCTGCGAACCGCCGACGAGAACGCGCCGGCCCGCGCCGCCAGCATCAGCAAATATGCCTGGTCGAACTGGCGCCGCTCGCTCGGTGAGCTGGCGGTGGACGTGCTGGGCGGCGCTGGCGGTATCGCGGGCGACGATCCGTTAAGCCAGGCGTTGCAGCGGCTCTGGCTGCTGAGCCGCGCCGACACCATCTACGCGGGTAGCAACGAGATTCAGTGCAACCTGATGGCCGAGCGGGCGCTGCAAATGCCGCGCTGAGGCGGGCGCGTCCCATCGTCCAAGCAGACGATGTTGGGCGGGCGCCCGACGGGCATCATCGATGGAATTATCACGATGGATGTTGACCCATGAAGCCTGCTCCCGATTACGTTCCCGCCCATGACCTGCTGCGCGGCAAGTCCGTGCTGGTGACCGCCGCCGCAGGTGCCGGCATCGGCTTTGCCGTCGCCAAGCGCGCTGCTGAGGAGGGCTGTCGCGCCCTGTTCATTTCCGATGTGCATGAGCGGCGCCTGAGCGAGGCGGTCGAGGCCATCCAGCGCGAGACCGGCCTGCAGGCGGTTTACGGCCTGCTTTGCGATGTCAGTCAGGAAGCGCAGGTTCAGGCGCTGATCGACGCGGCTGAGCAGCAACTCGGCGGTATCGATGTGCTCATCAACAACGCCGGACTGGGCACCAGCAAGCGCATTGTGGACATGGAAGACGATGAATGGAACAAGGTCATCAATGTGACCCTGACTGGCACATTTCGCGTGACCCGCGCCGCGCTCAAGGTCATGCAGCCGCGCGGCCGTGGCGTCATCATCAACAACGCCTCGGTGCTGGGCTGGCGCGCACAGACCGAGCAGGCGCACTATGCGGCGGCCAAGGCCGGTGTCATGGCGCTGACTCGCTGCGCCGCGCTGGAGGCGGCCGAGTTCGGCATCCGCATCAACGCGGTCGCACCGTCCATCGCCATCCACGCCTTCCTGAAAAAATCCGCCACCGAGGAACTTCTCAATGAACTGTCGGCGAAAGAGGCCTTTGGCCGTGGCGCCGAGCCCTGGGAAATCGCCAATGTGATGATCTTCCTGGCCAGTGACTACTCGTCCTACATGACCGGCGAGGTGGTCTCGGTCAGCTCGCAGCGGGCATGATCATGAACGCTGGCCAATGCTTTGACTCGGTCGAGGCCGTCTTGGCGGCCGTGGGGCAGGACCTGGGCAGCACTGCCTGGGTGGAGCTAACCCAGCAGCGCATCAACACCTTTGCCGACGCCACCGGCGACCACCAGTGGATTCATGTCGACCCGGAGCGCGCCAAGAGCGGCCCGTTCGGTGCCTGCGTGGCGCATGGCTACCTGACGCTGTCGCTGGCCAACCTGTTCCTGCCCGAGCTGGTCAGTTACCAGCGCCTCAAAATGGGCGTCAATTACGGTTGCGACAAGGTGCGTTTTCCCGCCCCCGTCAAGGTCGGCTCGCGCCTGCGCGGGCGCGGTCAGGTGGTCGCTGCCGAGCGGGTCAAGGGCGAGGGTGTGCAGCTGATTGTGCGCATCAGCGTCGAGATCGAGGGTGCCGACAAGCCTGGCTGCGTGGTGGACACCATCAGCCGTCTTTACTTTGAATGAGAATTTTCACATGAACCAGCAAGAAGCCGTTATTGTCTCCACCGCCCGCACGCCCATCGGCAAGGCGTTTCGCGGTGCCTTCAACGATACCGAAGCCCCGGTGCTGGGTGGCCATGTCATCCGCAGCGCGCTGGACAAGGCCGGCGTGGCCGGCCACGAGGTCGACGATGTGATCCTGGGTGTTGCCGCCCAGCAGGGCAACCAGGGCTACAACCTGGGCCGCCTGTGCTGCTACACCGCCGGACTCCCCGACAGCGTGGGCGGCATGGCGATTGACCGCATGTGCGCCTCGGGCCTGATGAGCATCGCCACCGCCGCCAAGGGCATCATGACCGGCGAGATGGACATCGCCGTGGCCGGCGGCCTCGAGTCGATCTCGCTGGTGCAGAACAAGCACAAAAACAGCTACCGTTCGCAGTCGGCGTCGGTGCTGCAGGCTTCGCCGACGGCCTATATCCAGATGATCGAGACCGCCGAGATTGTCAGCCGCCGCTATGGCATTTCGCGTGCCGCCCAGGACGAATATTCGCTGCGCAGCCAGCAGCGCACCGCTGCGGCGCAGCAGGCCGGCCTGTTCGCCGACGAAATCGTGCCGCTGGCCACCAGCAAGCAGCTGTTTGACCGCGAGGGCAATGTGATTGGCAGCGAGGCCGTGACCCTGCTGCAGGATGAAGGCAACCGCGCAGACACCACGCTGGAAAGCCTGGGCAAGCTCAAGCCGGTCTGGAAAAACGGCCAGTGGGTGCCGGAGGGCGAATTCATCACGGCCGGCAATGCCTCGCAGTTGTCCGACGGTGCTTCGGCATCGGTGCTGATGAGCGCGGCCGAAGCCCGGCGGCGCGGCCTGGCGCCGCTGGGCACCTACCGGGGCGTGGCGGTGGCGGGTTGCGCTGCCGACGAAATGGGCATCGGCCCGGTGTTCGCGATTCCCAAGCTGCTGCAGCGCCATGGCCTGAGCGTGGCCGACATCGGCCTGTGGGAGATCAACGAGGCCTTTGCCTGCCAGGTCATTCACTGCCGCGACACCTTGGGCATTGCAGATTCTCAGCTCAACGTCAACGGTGGCGCCATCTCGATTGGCCACCCCTTCGGCATGTCGGGCGCGCGCCTGGTTGGGCACGCTCTGCTCGAGGGGCGCCGGCGCGGCGTGCGTTATGTAGTGGTCAGCATGTGTATTGGCGGCGGCATGGGTGCGGCCGGGCTGTTCGAACTGGCTTGACGCTCAAAACCCTTGCGCTGACCAGCCCCAACGATATACTGCGTTGCCGATCAATCCAATGGTCACGGAAACCGCGTTCATGCAAGATTCTCTACCCCCGTCCCTGGCAGGCATGAGCATGTCGCAGGAATTTCTGAGCCATATTCTGGGTGCGATTTACGACGCTGCCCTGGATGAGGCGGGATGGGTCACCTGCCTGGAGGCCATCCGGGCCGGGTTTTCTGCCAACTATGCCTCGCTCATTGTTCGCACCGAGACCGCCGAAGACGTCGGCTTGATCGTCTCGGCCGGCAACGACCAGCCCAACCTGGATCCCGGCAACCCCTACATCGCGATGAGCCCCTTTGCGGGCATGGTGCCGGATCAGCTGGTCACGATCGGCGACGTGATCTCTGAAAAGGACTGGCGCGCCTCGACCTATTACCGCAGCTACTGCGAGCCGCAGGGCGTTTTCCATGTGCTTGCCGCCGACATTTCGACGCGTAATGGCGGCATCTATGGGTTGCGCATCACCCGCCCCGAAAGCGCAGAGGCCTTCTCCCGAGCGGAAATCGATTTTTGCCGCCTGCTGATTCCCCATATCAAGCGGGCCCTGAACCTGCACCTGTCGATCAACGAGGACCGTAAGGTCAGCACACTCTACAGCCATGCGATGGCGCAATTGATGGTCGGCGTGGTGGTGCTCGACCAGGACCGCCAGGTGCTTGAGTGCAATCCGGCGGCGACCGCCATCCTGGAAATGAAGGACGGTCTGCGTGTGGTCGGCAAGCAGCTCGAGGCCTCCTACGCCAACGACAACCGCAAGCTGCAAAGCCTGGTGCGCGACGCCATGGTCCATGCCCCCGCCGCCAAGCCGTCGATGAGCGAGGCGATGTCCGTGAGTCGGCCGTCTGGCCGGCTGGCCTGGGGGCTGATCGTGCAGAGTATCTCCTCCGATCAGTGGACCGAGGGCAAACAGCGCCCCAGCGTGGCCATCTTCTTGCGTGACACCGAGGGGCGCGTCGATCCGCCGGTGCGCCTGGCCCAGCAGCTGTTCCACCTGACGCCGGCCGAAACCGCGCTGGCGATCCAGCTGGCCAATGGCCTGTCGCTGGAAGAGGCCTCCGAGGTCCTGGGTATCCGGCGCAACACGGGGCGGGCGCACCTGCGTTCGATTTTTTCCAAGACCGGCGTGCGCCGCCAGACCGAACTGGTGCGTATTTTCCTGAATAGCGTGGCCTGGCTGAGCGACACCGACTAGTCTGGCGCAGTGGCCGGGCCCAGCAGCTTGCGGTTGCCAAATTCGAACTTCACGACCATGGCGCGGTGCAGGATGCGCCAGCCTTCCGCGGCTCGCACCCAGCGGTCGTGGTAGGAGCCCATGCATTCGTAAGTTTCCAGTTTTTTCTCGCCTGCACCGCGATGCGCTGCCCGCAGCCGCCGAGGTTGTCGCGCAGCATCTTGAGTATGGCGGTGCGGTCGGCCAGGGCCCAGCCGCCATAACTCGCCGTGGCATCGGCGCTGAATATCTGGTCGATCAGGGGCCAGTCGCGTTCGTCGCAGAGTTGGGCGTAGCGACCGAGAACGCACTGCAGCTCGTGTTCCAGCAGCAGCTGTTCCAGGCTCATCAGGACATTTCCTTCGCGGGCACGTAGGGGAACACGGCCGGCTTGCGCACCGCCCCGACACCCAGCCAGCAGGCCATGGCCGGCAGCAGGAACACCGCGCCCAGCATGTTGACCAGGAACATGAAGGCCAGAAGCACCCCCATGTCGGCCTGGAACTTGAGCGCCGAGAAGGCCCAGGTACCCACACCGATGGACATCGTGACACCCGTGAAGACTGCGGCCGTGCCGCGCTGGCGCAGCGCCTGGTAGAAGGCTTCGCGCAGCGAGGCGCCACGGTGCTCGATCTCATGCTGCAGGCTTTCATACAAGTAGATGCCGTAGTCCACGCCCACGCCCACGCCCATGGCGATCACCGGCAGCGTGGCCACCTTCAGGCCGATGCCCAGCATGGCCATCAGCGCGTTGCACAGGATGGACACCAGCGTCAGCGGTACGATGATGCACAGCACGGCGCGCCAGCTGCGGAAGGTCAGCCAGCACAGCAGTGTGATGGCACCGAAGATCGCCGCCAGCATTTGCACTTCGGCCTGCTCGACCGCGTCGTTCGTGGCTGCCGCCACGCCGGCGTTGCCGCCGGCCAGGCGAAAGCGCAGGTTGGGGGTCTTGTCGGCGTCGATGAACTTCTGCACCTCGCCCACCACGTGCTTGAGCGTAGCGCCCTCATGGTCCTTCAGGAAAAGCTGCAGATGAATTATCTTGCAGCCTTCGGTGTTCAGGCCCAGTTCCGGGTTGGCCGCCTTGGATCCGGTGCGCAGCGCCGCCTCGGTGCGCTGCAGCGCGGCCCAGCGCGGATTGCCCTCGTTGTTGCCGCTGGCGGCGAGCTTGGCCAAGCCCGCCACGGTGGTGACCGAGCGCACGCCGTCAACGCCGCGCATGGCCAGGTCAAAACGTTCGATGCCATTCATCACCGGCCAGTTCAGGCAGGCTTCCTCCAGATCGGTGGCCTCGGCATAGACCGACAGCACATCCATGCCGACCGAGTAGTCGTGGATGATACGGTCGTTGTCGCGGTTGTAACGCGAGTCGGCGCGCAGCTCGGGCGCGCCGGCGCCGATGTCGCCGGTCAGCAGGTGGCGCGACATGACGGTGCCGCCGGCTAGCAACGCCAGCGACACCGCCAGCGTGATCAGCGCCGGGCGTGGCTGTGCCAGCGCCGAAAGGAGCCACCAGTGGTCACGCAGCTTGGTTATGCCGTCGGTGCGTCCCAGGGCCGCGGGTTCGAGCCGCAAGCGCGACAGGATCACAGGCAGCATCACCTTGTTGGTGATGATCATGAGCAACACGCCCAGGCAAGCCGTCATGCCCAGCTCATGCACGATCGGAATGTCGATCAGCATGATGACCATGAAGCCCAGCGCGTTGGTGAGCAGGGCAATGGTGCCGGGCACTGCCAGCTTGCGAAAGGCGCTCTCGGCGGCGTCCTCGGAGCTTAGGCCGGCGCGCACGTCCTGCTTCCAGGCGTTGGTCATCTGCACCGCGTGCGACACGCCGATCGAGAACACCAGGAAGGGCACCAGTATCGACATCGGGTCGATGCCGAAGCCGCCCAGCGGCAACAGACCGAGCAGCCAGATCACCGGCAACAGGGCCACCAGCAGGGCCAGCACCGTCAGGTTCACAGAACGCGAATAAAGCCACAGCAGAATCGCCGTGATGACAAAGGCCAGACCGAAGAAGCTAATGACAGTGATCAGGCCCTCCATCACGTCACCCAGCACCTTGGCAAAACCGACGATGTTGATCTCGATGTCCTTGCTGGCAAACTGGGCGCGGACCATTTCCAGCTTCTTGGCGACTTTGCCGTAGTCAAGCCGCTTGCCCGTCTGCGGATCGATTTCAAGCAGATCGGCACGGACCATGGCGCCTTTCAGGTCGTTGCTGACGAGCCGCCCGATCTGGCCCGACTTGGCCACATTGGAGCGCACCTTCGCGAGTCCCTCTGCGTTCGGGCTGAAGCGCGAGGGGATGATGACCTCGCCGACAAAACCGTTCTCGGTGATCTCGATGTAGCGCACGTTCGGCGTGAATAGAGAATAGACTTGGGCCCGGTTCACACCGGGTGTGAAGAACACCTCGTCGGTGACGCCGCGCAGTGCCTTCAAGAACTCCTCGTTGTAGATGTCGCCCTGGCCCTTCCAGCGGACATTGATCAGCACCCGGTTGGCGCCCGAGAAGGTGCCGGAATGCTGCAGGAAGGCCGCCATGTAGTCGTGGCGCAGGGGAACCAGCTTGTTGAAGCCGGCATCCAGATGGGTGCGCAGCGCCGAAGCCCCAAGCAGCAGGGTGATCAGGGTGGTGACCACGGCAATCGTGTTGCGCCAGACAATCAGTTGATGGGCGAGGCGGGAGATCAGCGCCCTGAAGCGCGATGCGGTATGGTAGTTGGTCATTGGGCGGCTCCGGGAGAAGGTGTTGGGCCTGCTTGGGGTGTTGGCGAAAAGGTCTGCAGGCCGGCGTCGCTGGCGACCAGTCCCTGGCCGTCGGGGAGCAGGAGCAAGTCAGTCAACGTGGCGCGGCCCTTCGCGCGGCTCAGGCTGAAATGGCGGCCGCCGTCGGTGCTGGTGGCGAGCACGCTGCCCTGGCCGACGAGAATGATCCTGCCGTCAGCGCTCAGGCCGTGGCCGAAGAAGGAAACCGGCACCGGCATGTCGGAGTCGAGCCACGGCGCATCACCGCCCTCGCTGCGAAAGATATGGCCGCGCATGCCGTAGGCGAGCCAGCCACCGTCGGGCAGGGTCATCGCGTTGAAGAGCGAGCCGTCATAGAAAGGCGCGATCAGCGTCCAGCTCTGGCCGGCGTTGCCCGAGCGCAGCACCAGGCCGCGCTCACCGACGATCAGCCAGTGCTGGCCGTCCGCCGAACCCACGATGCGGTTCATGTGTTTGTCCTCGACGGCCGCCGGCAGCACCAGCGGCGCCCACTGTTCGCCCTGGGGGTCCGAGCGCAGCGCGCGGCCAAAGGCACCCACGGCAATCCACTCCTTCGAAGGCAACTGGGCAACGCTCATGAGGGGTTCGCCGTTTTCTTCGTCAAAAGCGAGTTCCTGCCAGCTCAGGCCGGCATCCCTGGTGCGCAGGATCGTGCCCTCATGGCCGACGGCCATGCCGAGCATGCCATCGGCGGCGAAGCTGATCTGATTGATCAGTGCCTGTCGCTCCACATTCATGCTGGCGCGCTGCCAGTCCTTGCCCTGGTTGGTGGAAAACAGCAAGGTGCCCAGCTCGCCGCCGGCGATGATGCCGGCCTTTGACAGCGCCAGAGAGTTGAAATGCATATGCTCCACCGCGAGCCGTGTTGCAGCCAGCGGGGGAGTGTCTCGCGGAGCAAAGGCCTGAAGCGCGCCCAGCGCGATCAGTACTGCCATTGCCATGCCAACAGGGGTTCGCTCCATATGTCTCCTAATAGTCGTGTCGCGCCAATCTCATTTGCTGACGCGGTGTAGGGGGCGATTCTTCGCGCTCGGGACAATAATTCATCGTCCGAAAGGACGACACGGCTAACTTTTGAGGGTAAACCCTGCGTCTTTGGTGCCGAGTCTGTTGCGCGTTGGCGGCACAGGCGACGTCAGCCCAAGCTCGCGCTCTCCTTAGTCTACTTGGACGATGGATCGCCGGGCGAGCCTGAACACAATGTAGGCTACCGACATTCACCGAAAGAACCCATGGGACTCAAAGGACAGGCGGCGCTGGTTGGCGCCGCGCAGTACAAGCCGGAGAAATATGCCACCGCGCCGCAAATGTTCCACCTGGAGCAGGTGGCCGATCTGGCCACGCAGGCGCTGGCCGACGCCGGCCTGTCGCTGGCCGACGTGGACGGGCTGATCACGGTCGGGCCGCAGTTCCATGAAGCGGGCATGTTCGTGCCCGCGATGGCCGGCGAATACCTGGGCGTGCCGCTAAATTTTGCCGAGGTGGTGGACCTGGGCGGCGCCAGTTCGGTCGGCGCGGTCTGGCGTGCGGCCATGGCCATCGAGACGGGCATGTGTGACACCGTGGTGTGCGTGATCCCCTCGCGCATGGCGCCGATGGCGCCGCACGACGACCACATGGCCGAGGTGATGAAGGCGTCGCGCTTTGGAGGCCACAGCACACGCTTTGGCGCGCCCGAGGCCGAGATGGACCTGCCCTACGGCCACATGGCGCAAAACACCGGCTACGCCATGATTGCCCAGCGCTATGCGGCCACGTACGGCTACGACGCTGCCGCGCTGGCGCGCATTGCCGTGGACCAGCGCTTCAATGCCTGCCACAACCCGCAGGCCATGTTCTACGGTCAGCCCATCACGGTGGACGATGTGCTGACCTCGCGCATGGTGGCCGAGCCGCTGCGCATGCTGGAGATTGTCATGCCGGTGGCCGGCGGCGGCGCCGTGGTCGTCACGCGCGACGACAAGGCCAAGAAGGGCCGGCATCGCGGCGTCAAAGTGATCGGCTGCGGCGAGCATGTGCAGACCAAGTCACCCACCTACGCCGCCGACATGCTGGCCACGCCCATCGGCCCGGCTTCGCGCCGCGCCTTTGCGATGGCGGGACTCACGCCCGCCGACATGCACATGGCGCAAATCTACGACTGCTACACCATTACCGTGCTGCTGACGCTGGAAGACGCCGGCTTTTGCGCCAAGGGCGAGGGCATGCGCTTCCTGCGCGAACACGACTTCACTTTCAAGGGCAACTTTCCGATGAATACCCACGGCGGACAACTCAGCTTTGGCCAGACCGGCAGCTCCGGCGGCATGACCCAGGTCATCGAGGCGATGCACCAGATTCAGGGCCGGGCCGGCGAGCGCCAACTGGCGCGTCACGACCTGGCCTATGTCTCGGGCACTGGCGGCGTGATGAGCGAGCAGGGCGCCTTGATCCTGCGGGGAGCTTGAGCATGAGCTGGAACAAACCCCTGCCCCAGCCGACCCCGATCTCTGCCCCCTACTGGGACGGCCTCAAAGCGCACGAAGTGCGCCTGCAGCAGTGCGCGCACGGTCACTGGCTGTTTTTTCCGCGCACCCACTGCCCCACCTGCGGCTCGCGTCAATTGACGTGGAAAACCGTCTCGGGCGAAGGCACGCTCTACACCTACACCGTGGCGCGCGTGCCCACGCTGCCCGAGTTCAGCGACGAGATGCCGCAGCTGCTGGCCGTGATCGAGCTGGAGCAAGGTGTTCACATCAACACGACGTTGGTGGGCGTGCAGCCCGAGGCGTTGCGCGTCGGCCAGCGCGTGCGCCCGGTGTTTGACGAGCGGCCCGGCAGCGTGACGCTGCTGCGCTACACACCGGTCGAGTCGGCCCAGGCCAATGTCATCACCGGGGACAAGCCCGTTGAGACCGAAGCCTCGCCGGCAGTGGCAGACGAAGTGCCCAAGCGCCAGGTCAGCTGCAAGGATATCGAGGCCATGGGCGCGCTGGTCTCGCAGGAGTTCTCCGGCTGGTCGAACCAAGTCGAGGTGACGCAAGAACTCATCAACCAGTTCGCCGATCTCTCGGGCGATGACTACTGGATCCACACCGACCCGGTCAAGGCGCGCGCGCAAAGCCCGTTTGGTACCACGATTGCCCATGGCATGCTGGTGCAGGTGCTGATCAGCCGCATGAAGCTGCCGCTGGATTTCGAGGTGACCGGCTTCATCAACATTGTCAATTACGGCTCTGACCGGCTGCGCTTTCCAACACCGGTGCCGGCCGGCTGCCGCATCCATGCCCGCTGCCGGATCAAGTCGGTGCAGGCGGTCAAGAGCGGCACCCAGGTGACCATGGAAATCAATGTGCATGTGGTCGGCCAGGACCGGCCCTCGGTCATCAACGACCTGGTCATGCTCTACATGTAGGAAAGAAGGGGATCGTGGCGGCGCGCCAATGCCGGATCAATCCCTCGTAACGCCGATCGCCCGCCATGACCTCCCCCACGCCACGCGACCGCACGCTGATCGCCTTTATTCTCTCGGCCAGCCTGGCGTCCACCATCGGCGGCCTGCCGTTCAACATCCTGCCCGTGATGCTGGGCAGCCTGGCCGACGCGTTTGGCCTTGACGCCAGCACTACCGGCCTGATCGGGTCAACCTGCTTTGCCGGTTACCTGGCCGGCACGCTGGGCGCGCCGCTGTGGATGAACCGGCTCAACTGGCGCTTGCTCACCGTGGTGAGCGCCGCGGGAACCGCGCTGTCCTTCGGGCTGAGCGCCAGCGTGCGCAGCATTGAACTGCTCTTTGTGATGTGGGCGCTGATCGGTTTCTTTGCCTCCACCATGACCTGTCTGGGCATGCGCATTCTGTCTGACCTGCCCAACAAGGTGCGCGCCTTCGGCGTGCGCCAGGGCGTCGAGCTGTCGGTCACGGCGGTGGTGCTGTTTGCCCTGCCGCCGCTGGTCATCGCGCACTTCAAATATCCTGGCGCGGCGCTGGCGCTGGCCGGTGTGGTGGTGTTGCTGGGGCTGTCGGCGCTGTGGGTGCCCAAGGGTCCCAGGCTGGCTCCGGCGCCCGGCGCGCAGTTGGTGCCAGCCGGGTACCTGCCTGCGGCGGCTTGGCAGGCCTTGGCGGTCTTTTTTGTTTTTCTCGTCGGCAACATCGGCCTGTGGGCTTTTCTGGAGCGCATCGGCGCGGCCCTCAAGGTCGCGCCCGCCGAAATGGGCATCGTCTTTGCCGTGCTCAAGTTGCTCGGTGGCGTAGCCGCCTTCAGTGTTGCGGCTGCGGGCGAGCGCCTGGGTCCGCAGCGAGCCGCCTGGGTGGTGCTGGTTGCGGTGGGCGTGGGCCTTGCCTTGCTGGGCGGTGCCACGGGCTTTGCCGGCTTTGCGCTGGGCGCCTGGATCTGGGAGTTTGCCTTCACCTGCGGCTGCGTGTTCCATGCGGCCGGCATTGCACGCAGCGACCCGAGCGGCCGCGCCGTGATGCTGGTGCCCGCTGTATTCGCCCTCAGTTCGATGGCCGGCCCCGGCTTGGCGGGCCAGATCGCCGCAGGCGGCAGTTTTGGCGGCCTGCTTGCCTTTGCGATGGCCTCGACGGGGGTGCCGGCGGCACTGCAACTGCTGCGCCGACCGGCCTAGTCCAAATGGATGATGTTTTGCCCTGCCGTTGCCCAATACTCGGGGCATAAAGCCAGACTGCACAGCAAGAGCAAACTCATTCAAAAATGTTTGGGGGTCAATGGCGCACAGGAGACAACATCATGAATCGTCGTTCACGCCTGGCTCTCGCCGCCACAACTGCCATCGCGCTGTTTGCATCGCTGCTGGCGAGCTATTATTTGACCGGATCGCCTGATCCGCACTCCGACGCAATGGCGCTTGCGTCGCCCTTTTCGTCCGCATGCTGGCAGCAGACGCTGATGTCAGGGCGCTGGTGAGCCGGTCTGCGCAATGCGACCTGGCCTGACGCCAGCCCGGGTTTCAGACCGGGCGGTAGGTCACTTTCAGGCGGAAAGAGCCTGGCGTTCACGCGCCATGGTCATGGCGGTGTCGTCGATCATGTCCTCCTGGCCGCCAACCATGCCGCGTCTTCCCATCTCGACCAGGATGTCGCGCGCGGGCACGCCGTATTTCACCGAGGCGCGCTTGGCGAACAGCAGGAAGGAGCCGTAGACACCGGCATAGCCCAGGGTCAGGGCATCGCGGTCGATACGGATCGGGAAGTCCATCATCGGCACGACCAGGTCTTCAGCCACGTCGGTGATCTTCGCAACATCAACACCGGTCTCGATGCCCATCAGGCTCAAAACCGCGATCAGTACTTCCATCGGTGTGTTGCCGGCGCCCGCGCCGAGGCCAGCGGCCGCCGCATCGATGCGGGTGGCGCCGACTTCGATGGCGGAAATCGAGTTGGCCACACCCATGGCGAGGTTGTGGTGGCCATGAAAACCGAGTTCAGTTTCCGGTTTGAGCGCGGCGCGCACGGCGCCCAGACGCGCCTTCACGCCCTCGGGCAGCAGGTGGCCGGCGGAGTCGGTGATATAGATGCAGTTGGCGCCGTAGCTCTCCATCAGCCTGGCCTGCTTGACCAGGCCTTCCGCGCTGTTCATGTGCGCCATCATCAGGAAACCCACGGTGTCCATGTTGAGTTGGCGGGCCATGCCGATGTGCTGCTCGGAGACATCCGCCTCGGTGCAGTGGGTGGCCACGCGGATGGTGTTAACGCCCAGGCCGTGCGCCATCTTGAGGTGGTCAACGGTGCCGATGCCCGGCAACAGTAAAGCGGACACCTTGGCCTGCTTCATCAGCGGGATCACCGCGCTGAGGTATTCCTCGTCGGTGTGGGCTGGGAAGCCGTAATTGACCGAGCTGCCGCCCAGGCCGTCGCCGTGGGTCACCTCGATCAGCGGCACGCCAGCGCCGTCGAGGCCGCAGGCGATGGATTTCATCTGATCAAGCGTCATCAGGTGGCGCTTGGGGTGCATGCCGTCGCGCAGCGTCATGTCGTGGACGGTGATTTTTCTGCCTTGCATAGTCATGATGGGACTCCTTGGTGGTTCATGCGCTGACCGGGGCGGTTTCAGCACGGGCGGGCGTTGGATTGAGGACGAGCCTGCCGGCAATGATTTCCTGCGCGAACATCTCGGCCGTGCGGGCGGCGGCGGCAGTCATGATGTCCAGGTTGCCGGCATATTTTGGCAAGTAATCGCCCAGTCCCTCTACCTCCAGATAGACCGAGACGCGCTTGCCATCGAACACCGGGCCGTTGACCAGCTTGTAGCCGGGCACATACTTTTGCACCTCGGCCATCATTTGGTGAATTGACGCGGTGATGGCGGCCTGGTCGGGCTCGGTCTCGGTCAGGCAATGCACGGTATCGCGCATCATCAGCGCCGGCTCGGCCGGGTTGATGACGATGATGGCCTTGCCTTTTTTGGCACCGCCGACCTGTTCAACGGCGCCAGCGGTGGTGCGGGTGAATTCGTCGATGTTTTTGCGCGTGCCCGGGCCCACCGATCGGCTGGCCACCGTGGCCACGATCTCGCCATAGGCCACGGCCTGCACCCGGCTGACCGCGGCAACCATTGGAATGGTGGCCTGGCCGCCGCAGGTGACCATGTTGACATTCATCGCGCCCTGTCCCAGGTGCGCCAGCAGGTTGACTGGCGGCACACAGAACGGGCCGATGGCGGCTGGCGTCAGGTCGATCATCAGCACGCCCAGGGCGTTGAGCTTGCGGCTGTTGTCGGCATGGACGTAGGCGCTCGTGGCGTCAAAGGCGATTTGTACGCCGTCGGCCAGCACATGCGCCAGCAAGCCGTCGACGCCGTCAGCGGTGGTCTTGATGCCCATCTCCCGGGCGCGCTTGAGGCCGTCGGATTCGGGGTCGATGCCGACCATCCACACCGGCTCGAGCACCGGGCTGCGCTGCAGCTTGGCCAGCAGGTCGGTGCCAATGTTGCCCGGCCCGATCAGGGCGCACTTGATTTTATTTGGGGTCATGTTATTTCCTCAGTCTGAAAAAGCCACCGAGCAGCCGCCCAGGCCCTCGATGTGCATCGAAAAACGGTCGCCTGCCACAGCCGGCACCAGCGGGGCCAGGGACCCCGACAGGATGAGTTCGCCGGCCTTGAACGGAATGCCGAAGGCGCCCAGGGTGTTGGCCAGCCAGGCCACCGCCTCGGCCGGGTGGCCCTGCACCGCGGCGCCCAGACCGGCGCCGGCCGGCGCGTCGTTTTTCCACATTTGCATGGCGGCGGCGGCCAATTCGATCGTGCTCGGGTCGGTGTGGCGGGTGCCGACGACAAACACGCCGCAGGAGGCGTTGTCGGCCACGGTGTCCTGGATATTTATTTTCCAGTCGTCGATGCGCGAGTCGACGATCTCGAAACAGGGCGCGACCCACGCCGTGGCCGCCAGCACCTGCTCACGCGTCACGCCGGGACCCTGCAGGTCGGACTTCAGCATAAAGGCAATCTCGCCCTCGGCGCGCGGCTGGATCAGTCCCGCCTGCTTGAGCGAGACGGTGGCACCATCGGCGTATTGCATGGTGTCGGTCAGAAAACCGAAATCGGGCTGGAACACGCCCAGCATGTCCTGCACCGGTTTGGAGGTGACGCCAATCTTCTTGCCGATGACGCGCTCGCCCGTGGCCAGGCGGCGCGACAGAAATTGCAGCGAGATGCGATAGGCGTCGTCCACCGTGATGTCGGCGTGGCGCGTGGTCAGCGGTGCCAGCGTGCGGCGCCCGCGCAGGGCCTCGAACAGCGCGTCGCCAAGTTGGGTGATCAGTGCGGCATCCATCGGGTCAGCCATTTTGCAGAAAGTCGATGCAGCTGCGGTTGAACATATCGCGATGCTCGACCTGAACCCAGTGGCCGCAGCGGTTCACCAGCACCATGCGCGCCTGCGGGCAGTGATCCATCAATTTCATGGTGCCGCTGACCGGGTTGAACAAGTCGTTGACACCCCAAAAGCCGAACACCGGGCAGCGCAGCTCATGCAGGCGCGTGGTCATGTTCGGCACCTTCAGGATCGAGCGGGCGGCCTGGGTCTGGGTGGCGGCGATCGGCACGCGCTCGTTGATGGTTTCCTCGGTCAGCAGGCTGGGGTCGAACAACTGCATGCTCATCACCGCGCGCATGGCCTCCTCCCCGGTTTTGCCCGACTGGTAAATCCGGAACATGTTGGCGATGCCGGGCATGGCCAGGTAGGTGTCGAGGTCCTCGACACCGCCCGGCGCCATCAGGATCAGCCGGGCAACGTCGTCCGGGTAGGTCAGCGCATAACCCAGCGCAACGGCGCCGCCCAGCGAGTTGCCCAGCAGCGTAACTTTTTTCAGGCCCAGGCCGTCGACCAGGCCCTTGACGCCGGCAATGAACAGGTCGAGGTCGTACTGCGGCAGGTCGGGCTTGCTCGACAGGCCGTAGCCCAGCAGGTCGGGCACGATGGCGCGGTAACCGGCCGCCGCAAAGGCCGGGTAGTTGCCCTTGAAGTTGCTGTAGCCGCTGGCGCCGCCGCCTGCGCCATGCAGGAAGATAACGGCTTCGCCCTTGCCCTGGTCATGGTAGTGCACGCGCTGCGCGAGGCCCGCCGTCGGCGCGATGTCGAGGTAATGGCCTTCTGGAATGGAGTGGGTTGTTTGCATGGGGGTAGGGGTAAAGATGGGAAAAATCAGGCTTGGTGTGGCGCTGCCGCCGACTGCCAGAGTTTGGGCAGGCCCGGGTCAGTGGCCAGGATGGCCTGCTTGAGCAGGTTGCGCAGCGCCGCTGATTCGAGCTCGCCCATGCGGTTAACCAGGTCGGCCTCGACGGCCTTGGCGGCGGCCAGCACGTGCAGGATGGCGTCGCTTCCGGCCGGGCTCAGGCGCAGGCCGGTCTCGGTGCCGGCTTGCTCGAGCAGCAGACCGCGACGCACCATCGATTGCAGCGCGCCAGCGCCCAGGTCAACGCCGGTGTAGGCGATGTGAGCCGCGATCTCCGCGCTGGCCAGCGGCTGGCGCACGCTCAGCAGTGAGAGCACGAAAAAGTCGGTGTCGGAGAGCTGGCGCTGCTGCAGCGTGTCGCGCAGGCCATGGACAAACTGGAAGTGGGCGCGGCCAAAAAGGTAACCCAGCAGGTTTTCCGAGTAGGAGGCGCCGTCCATGTTGGCCAGCGGCTCGGTGGACACCGGCCCCGCCTTGCGCGCGGCCAGCGCATAGCCCCCGGTGACGTAGAGCAGGGGGGGAAGCGCGCAGCTGTCGTATTGCACCACCTCGCCGACAAAGATGGTGTGGTCGCCACCCTCGTACTGGAACGCGGTGCGGCACTGAAAGCGGGCGCTGCATCCGGGCAGCAATGGCGCGCTGTTGACCGACTTGTCCAGCGCCAGGCCGGCGAACTTGTCCTCGCCGGTGCGCGCGAAGCGGTTCGACAGGGCCTCCTGCTCGTTCGACAGGATGTGCACATTCCAGTGTTTGGTGGCGCTGAAGACGGGCAGGCTGCGCGCATTGTTGGCCAGGCTCCAGAGCACCATGGGCGGCTCCAGCGACACCGAGTTGAAACTGTTGGCGGTGATGCCCACCGGCGTGCCATCCTCAGCGCAGGCGGTGACGATGGTGACGCCCGTGGCAAACATGCCGAGCGCGCGGCGAAAGTCCTTGGGGTCAAAGGGCGGGTCGAGTTGGTCCATGGGGTCTCCTGATGCAGGGACGCAAGCTTGCCGGGTGCCGTCCCCCATCGAATCCCTCAGACGGACTAGGTGGTGCGGACCGGCGGTGTTTTAGTCTGATTGGACGATGAGCGCGGTGGCGCCGGGTGGGAATATCTGGCATCACGAAATATTTCCCTTGCCATTTTGCTTTTAACCCCATGCGCCGCACAGGCCCTTCCGGAGACACACCATGGTTACCTTGAACGAAGACTATTTGACCCCCGAGGCGCTTGCGCTGATTGCCCGCGCCCGCGCCATGGCGCCGCGCCTTGCCGAACGCGCCCGTGCGGCCGAAGATGCCGGCTTGGTGCCTCGCGAGACTATCGATGAGATGCAAGAGGCTGGCTTTTTCAAGGTACTGCAGCCCAAGCGCTGGGGCGGCTATGAGATGGACCCGCGGGTCTTTTATTCGGTGCAGATGGCAATCGCTGAAGGCTGCATGGCCACCGCCTGGATCTATGGCGTCGTGGGCGTGCACAACTGGCAGCTGCCGCTGTTTCCCGAGCAGGCCCAGGTTGATGTCTGGGGCGAGGACCCGACGACGCTCACCGCCTCAACCTACATGCCGGTCGGCAAGGCCGAGCCGGTGGAGGGGGGCTTTCGTTTCAGCGGCCGCTGGAGCTGGAGCAGTGGTGTCGAGCATTGCAAATGGATCCTGTTGGGCGGCCTGCTGCCCAAGAAGGATGGCTCGGGCGAGATCGAGCACTGCACCTTCCTGCTGCCCAAGGCCGATTTCGAGATTGTGAAAAACTTCGACGTGCTCGGCCTGCGCGCCACCGGTAGCCACGACATCGTGGTCAACAATGCGTTTGTCCCGGCACACCGGACCCATCGCACCAATGACCACAGCGACGCGGGATGCCCTGGCCGCGTTGGCAACCCTGGCTGGCTCTATCGCATTCCCTTCACCCAGGTGTTCCAGCGCGCGGTGTCGTCGGCCTGCATTGGCGCTACCGATGGCGCGGTGGCCAGCTTCCGCCAGCGCGCGGCCAGTTTTGTCGGCAAGCATGGCGCCAAGACCGCCGAGGACGTGAACGCCCAGTTGGCGGTGAGCGAGGCCATGATGACCACCGACCAGCTAAAGCTGGTGCTTTTTCGGAACTACGCGCGCATTGTTGATTGCGCCAAAAGCAGGGAAAAGATGCCCGTCGAGGAGCGCCTGATGCAGCGCGCCCAGTCGGCCCAGGTGCCCAAGTTGTGCGCCGAGGTGGTCAATGAGATCATGCGCGCTTGCGCCGCTGGAGGCGTTTTCAAGACGAATCCGATCGAGCGCACCTTCCGTGACTTGCATGTGGCGCGTGGCCATATTGCCAACAACACCGACACTTACGCCCGAAGCCACGGCGCCGTCATGCTGGGCCTGCCCAACGCGGACGCCTTCGTCTGAGCGGCCAAAAGAATGACTACCGCAAATAGCGTGAAGCCTCAGCAGGCGGACCAGCAGTTCGATGTAATCGTGGTCGGTTCGGGCGCTGGAGCCCTGTTGGCGGCGATCCGTGCCAGCGACGAGGGGCTCAGGACTTTGGTGGTCGAGAAGACCGCGCTGGTCGGCGGCACCTCGGCCATCTCGGGTGGTGGCATCTGGATTCCTGACAACCACGACATGCCCAAAGCGGGGCTGCGCGACAGCATCGACGTGGCCTTTGGCTACGTCAAGGCCTGCGCCAAGGGCCTGGCCAGCGATGATCGCGTGCTGGCCTATGTCGAGACGGCGCGCCACATGGCGCGTTACCTCGCGCAGATCGGTATTCCCTACCGCTGCATGCCGCACTACTCCGACTATTACCCGACGATGGATGGCGCCTTGCCCGGGGGCCGCACCATGGACCCGGTGGACTTCAATGGCGCCCGGCTCGGTCTGGAAGGCCTGAACCTGATGCGGCCCACCAATCCGGGGCAGCTGATTTTTGGACGCATGAACATCAATGCCTTTCAGGCCAAATCGATGCTGGCGCGCGAGCGCAAGTCCAAGTGGATGCTGATGTGGATCATGGGCCGTTACTTCCTTGACTACCCCTGGCGCAACAAGACCCGGCGCGACCGCCGCCTGACCGGCGGCCAGGCCCTGATCGGGGGCCTGCTGACGGCATTGCGCCAGCGCCAGATCCCGCTGTGGCTGGACACCCCGCTGACCTCGCTGGTCACCGAAAATGGCCGCGTCGCCGGCGTCGTGGTGCAAAAGAACGGCCAGGCGCTGCAACTGCAGGCGCATCAGGCGGTGATCCTGGGCGCGGGCGGCTTCGAGCGTAATCAGGCCATGCGTGAGCAGTACCTGCCCCAACCCACCGAGCAGGGCTGGACCGCCACCCCGCCGGGCGCCAATACCGGCGACACCATCCGCGCTGGCGCCGCGGTGGGCGGCCAGTTGCACCTGATGGCCCACACCTGGGGTGTGCCCACCATGGAAGTGCCCAAGGAAGAGAAATTCCGGCCGATGTTCGTCGAGCGCTCGCTGCCGGGTTGCATGGTGGTCAATGCACGCGGTGAGCGTTTCCTCAACGAATCTGGCCCTTACCCCGAATTCCAGCAGGCCATGTTCGCCGACCATGCCAGGACTGGCGGCACCATTCCCGCCTGGATTGTTTTTGATGCTGGCTTTCGCGCCAATTACCCGATCGGCCCGCTGATGCCGGGCGCCGCTGTGCCCGACAGCCGGCTGCGCAAGAGCTGGCTCAACACCGTCTACTGGAAAGGCGAGACGCTGGAAGCGCTGGCCGCCCAGATCGGCGTTGACGCGGCCGGCCTGGTGGCCAGTGCCGCGCGCATGACCGAATTTGCCCGCACCGGCAAGGACCTGGAATTTGACCGCGGCGGCAACGTGTTCGACCGTTATTACGGCGACGCCCACGTCAAGCCCAATCCCAACCTGGCGCCCATTGCCAAGGGACCGTTCTACGCCATGAAACTACACCCCGGCGACATCGGCACCAAGGGCGGCCTCCTGACCGACCGCGACGCGCGTGTGCTCGACGATGCCGGCGCGGTGGTGCAAGGCCTGTACTGCGTGGGCAACAACGCGGCCTCGGTGATGGGCCCGGCCTATCCTGGCGCCGGGTCGACCCTCGGCCCGGCCATGACTTTCGCCTACCGCGCCATTGCCGCCATTAAGGGCCAGCCGCTGCCACTTGAGCGCACCGACCTGCTGGAGCGCGCGACATGAGCCGGCGCGAGCGAACCTCCACCGTCACGCCGATTGCCCCGGCGCTCGAGGTCGATGATGCGGCTGCGGTGGCCTGGAGCGACAGTGCCGACGTGATCGTGGTGGGCTGGGGCGCGGCCGGCGCCTGCGCTGCGATTGAGGCGCGGGCGGCGGGCGCCTCGGTTCTCGTCATCGACCGCTTTGAGGGTGGTGGCGCCAGCGCGCTGTCGGGCGGCGTGGTCTACGCCGGCGGCGGTACGCCCTACCAGCGCCAGGCCGGCTTTGACGACACGCCCGAGGCCATGGCCGACTATTTGCGCCACGAGGTCAACGGGGTGGTCTGCGATGCCACGCTGAAAAAATTCTGCGACGACAGCGCTTCCAACCTGGCCTGGCTCGAAGCCCAGGGCGCGCGCTTTTCCGCCACCATGCCTGACCACAAGACGTCTTATCCGCCCGAGGGCAAGTTCCTTTATTTCTCGGGCAACGAGGTGGTGCCGGCTTGCCGCGGCGAGCGCGGCGCGCCTGCCCCGCGCGGTCACCGCGTGGTGGCCAAGGGCCAGTCGGGCAAGGTGCTGTATGCCGAGCTGCGCGCCGCCACGCTGCGCGCCGGCGCGGTGCCCATCACCCAGGCCGCTGTGCATCGGCTGGTGCGCCAGCGCGGCGCCGACGGCCAGCCCGGCCCGGTGTTGGGCGTCGAGGTCTGGCAACTGCCAGCCGGCGCTCACGCGACCCTGCGTCATGCCGAGCTGCACCGCCAAGTCGCACGCTGGCGCACCTTTCGTCCTGGCAAGGCGGCTGCCTGCCGGCGCGAAGCTGCGCTGATAGAGCAGAGCGCCGCGCAGCCGCGCTTCATTCGCGCCAAACAGGGCGTGGTGTTGTCCACTGGCGGCTTCATCTACAACCCCGAACTGATGGCCGAGCACGCGGCGCATGCCAAGCGCGGCTGGCCGGTGGGCGGAGCCGGCTGCGATGGCAGCGGACTGCGCTTGGGTCAAAGCGTGGGCGCAGCAGTCCAGGCACTGGACAACATCTCGGCCTGGCGCTTCATCACGCCGCCCTCGGCCTGGCCCAAGGGCATCGTGGTGAACACCGAGGGCGAGCGCTTTTGCAACGAGCAGGTCTATGGCGCCAAGCTGGGGCACGAACTGGTGGACCACCAGGGCGGTCGCGGCTGGCTCGTGATCGATGCCAAGCTGCGCGCGCAGGCGATTCGCCAATGTCTGTTTGGCGGCCTGTGGGCCTTCCAGTCGCTGCCGGCGCTGGCCATGCTGCTGCTGAGCGCCAAGAAGGCGGCCACGCCCGAGGCGCTGGCAGCGCGCCTGATAGCCGACCCGGCCAAGTTGCGCGCGAGCCTCGAGGCGGCCAATGCGGCGGCGCGCGGCGAGTGTGATGACGCATTTGGCAAGTCGCCCGACATGCGCCACGAGATGGCGCACGGCCCTTTCTACGCGCTCGACATCTCCATCGGCTCGCCCACTTTTCCGCTTGCCACGCTGACGCTGGGCGGCTTGCTGCTCGACGAAAGCAACGGCCAGGTGCTCGACACCGCCGGCCGGCCCATTGCCGGCCTGTTTGCCGCTGGCCGCAGCGCCGTCGGTCTGCCTTCCTCGCGCTATGTCAGCGGGCTGTCGCTGGCCGATTGTGTGTTTTCCGGGCGACGCGCCGGCCGCGCTGCCGCCGCATCATGAAAGGGAACTGAGATGGGACGTGTACAGGACAAAGTGGCGCTGGTCACCGGCGGCGCCAGCGGCGTGGGCAGGGCCACGGCGCAGCTCTTGCTGGAAGAGGGCGCCTTCGTCGCGATCAGCGACATCAATGCCGAGGCCGGTCAGGCTCTGGCTGAAGCCTGTGGCGCGCGCGCCATGTTCGTGCGCCACGATGTTGCCAGCGAGAGTGACTGGCGCGAGGCGCTGCAGGCGGTTCAGCAGCGTTTTGGGCCGTTGGACATCCTGATCAACAACGCCGGCATCCTGATTCCGGGCAGCATCGAGTCTGGCACGCTGGCGCAATTCCGCCAGCTCATGCAGGTCAACGCCGACTCCTGCTTCATCGGATGCCAGCAAGGCGTGGCAGCCATGAAGGAGCGCGGCGGCAGCATCGTCAACATGGCCTCGGTCTCGTCCTGGCTGCCGATCGAAAACTATGCCGGCTACAGCGCCAGCAAGGCGGCGGTGGCCGCGCTGACCCGCGCCGCCGCGCTGTATTGCCGCAAGAACGGCCATGCCGTGCGCGTGAACTCGCTGCACCCGGACGGCATCTACACGCCCATGATGCAGGCCTCGGCGCCTGGCGTGCCGGCGCACTATCTGCTGTTCGACCCCAAGACCAACCCCAAGGGGCGCGCCTGCCTGCCAGAGCACATAGCCAAAGTGCTGCTGTTCCTGGCCTCCGACGATTCGCAGGCTATCAGTGGCGCCGAGATCCGCGCCGACAGCGCCATTCTGGGCATGGGGCTGTGAGCCGCTACCAGGCGCTGCGCGTGAGCGCGGTCGTCGACGAGACGCATGACTCCAAATCGCTGGTGTTCGAGGTGCCGCCGGCGCTGGTCGAGGCCTTTCGTTACCAGCCCGGTCAGTTTCTGACACTGCGTCTGAACATTGACGGCCGCCATGTGCCGCGCTGCTACTCGATGTCCAGCGCGCCCGGCGTTGATGAAGCGCCGCGCGTGACCATCAAGCGCGTGCGCGACGGCCGGGGCTCGAATTGGGTCTGCGACCATGTCAAGGCCGGCGACCTCATCGAGGTGCTGGCACCCGCTGGCGTGTTCACGCCGCGCACGCTCGACGGCGACTTCCTGTTGCTCGCCGGGGGCAGTGGTATCACGCCGGTATTTGCCATTTTGCGCTCGGTGCTGGCCAGGGGGCAGGGCCGCATCACGCTGTTGTACGCCAACCGCGACGAAAAATCGGTGATCTTTCGCGACGAACTCGAGGCTCTCGCGGGCGCCCACCCCGCCCGCCTGCAGGTGATTCATTGGCTCGATTCCGTGCAGGGTGTTCCCTCGGTGGCGCAGCTGGCCGAGCTGGCCCGGACCCAGCGCATGGCGCAGGCTTTCATCTGCGGCCCGGGCCCGTTTATGGATGCCGCTGTGGCGGCGTTGCAGGCGCTTGAAATGGCGCCCGAGAAAATTCACGTCGAGCGCTTCGCCTCGCTGCCCGACGAGGAGACCCAGGCCGCTGCCAGCGCCGCGGCCCAGGCGGCACCGCCACTGCCCGGCGCGGTGGACGAAGCCGAACTCGAAGTCCTGCTGGACGGTGAGCTGCATGCCCTGCGCTGCGGCGGCACCGAAACCCTGCTGGAGGCCGCGCTGCGCGCTGGCCTAAAAGCCCCCTATTCCTGCCAGGCCGGCATGTGCGCCTCCTGCATGTGCCAGGTCATCGAAGGCAGCGTCCATTTGCGCCACAACGACGTGCTCGACAAGAAAGACCTGGCCAAAGCCTGGACGCTGGCCTGCCAGGCCGTGCCGACCAGCGTGCACCTGCGCATCAAATTTCCGGAGTAGACCCCATGACACAGAACTACCAGGCGCCCGACAGCGCCCTTCCTGACGCGTCCGCCTGGGTGCCTCCGGCCAACCTGCCGGCGACCCTGCCAGCGCTGATCCGCCAGGCGGCGGCCGATTTCCCTGAACGCGCCGCCGTCATCGACGGCGCGGTGACGATCAGCTATGCCGACCTGCTGGTGCGAAGCCAGGCGGTGGCGGCCTCGCTGATCGCGCTTGGCGTGGCGGCGGGCGACCGCGTGGCAGTCTGGGCGCCGAACATGCACGAGTGGATTCTGGCGGCTTGCGGCATTCACGCCGCCGGCGCGGTGCTGGTCCCGCTGAACACCCGCATGAAGGGCGCTGAGGCGGCCGACATCCTGGAGCGCAGTGGCGCCAGGCTGATGTTCTGCATCGGCGACTTCCTGGGCCAGTATTACCCGGCGCTGCTGGACGGCCAGCGCCCGGCGACCTTGCAGCATGTCGTGGTTCTGCGCGAGGGCTTCAAGGCCGACCCGGCGCTGTCGGGCGACATGGGCTGGAGCGACTTCCTGGGCCAGGGCCGCGTCACTGCGCCAGCGCAGGTGCGCACGCGCGAGCAGGCCCTCACGGCCGACAGTACCGCCGACCTGATGTTTACCTCGGGCACCACCGGACGACCCAAGGGCGTGATGTCGGCGCATGGCCCCACCATTCGCGCCTTCAGTGCCTGGGGCCGGGTGGTCGGGCTGCGGCCGGGCGACCGTTACCTGATCGTCAACCCCTTCTTTCATGCCTTTGGCTACAAGGCGGGTTGGGTCGCCGCCTTCATCCAGGGCGCCACGGTTTACCCCGAGCAGGTGTTCGACGCCGACGCGGTGCTGGCGCGCATCGCCCATGATCGCATCAGTTTTTTGCCGGGTCCGCCGACGCTGTTCCTGACCATGCTGGCGCATCCGCGCCTCAAGGACTTCGACATTTCATCGCTGCGCGTCGCGGTCACCGGGTCAGCCAACGTGCCGCCGGTGCTGATCACCCGCATGCGCGACGAGCTCGGCATTGCCAACGTCACGACCGCCTACGGCCTGACCGAATGCGGCGGCTGCGCCACCATTTGCGACCCCGGAGACAGCGCTGAGACCGTGGCCGGCACCTGCGGCCGCGCCATCCCGGGCACCGAGGTGCGCTGCGTGGACGCTCAGGGCATGAGCGTTCCCACCGGCCAGCCCGGTGAGGTGCTGTTGCGCGGCTACCACGTGATGCAAGGCTATTTTGGCGACGAGGCGGCCACGCGCGAGGCCATTGACGCCGAAGGCTGGTTACACACCGGCGATGTTGGTGTGCTCGACGAGCGCGGCTACCTGCGCATCACCGACCGCCTCAAAGACATGTTCATCATGGGCGGCTTCAATTGTTACCCGGCCGAGATCGAGCGCCTGCTGGCCGACCATCCGGCGATTGCCCAGGTGGCGGTGGTCGGCCTGCCCGACGCGCGCATGGGCGAGGTCGGCTGCGCCTGCGTGGTGCTTCGTGCGGGCGCCGAGCTGAGCGCTGAAGCGCTGGTGGCCTGGGCGCGCGAACACATGGCGAACTACAAGGTGCCACGCCACGTGCTGTGGTGCGACAACTTTCCGCTTAACGCCTCGAACAAGGTGCTCAAGCGCGAGCTGGTTGCGCTGGCCGCAGCGCGGCTGCTCAAGCCCGCAGCTTGAGCCGTAGCGTCGTTCAGGGGCGGGCGGGCGCGCGCCACACGGTGCGAAACCCCACGTGCTGCATGCCGGTGTCAATGCCATGCGGCGTGCGCGCCGCGGGCCGGTAGCGACCGCAGAAATCGTCGGAGCAGAGGAAGCTGCCGCCTTTGGCGACCTTCATGCCGCCATAGGGGTTGCGCGGGTCGAGGTAATCGTCCTTGGTCAGCTCCCAGGCGTTGCCGGCCATGTCGAACAGGCCGTAGCCGTTGGCCGGGAAGCACCCCACCGGCGCGGTCCCGTGATGGCCGTCCTCGGCCATGTCCTTCAGCGGGAACGGGCCCTGCCAGTGGTTGGCCATCGGTTTTCCCTTGTCGTCGCGGCGGTTCTTGTCGTCGCCCCAGGTGTAGTCGGCATCTTCGAGGCCGCCGCGCGCGGCGTACTCCCATTCGGTTTCGGTGGGCAGGTCCTGCCCGGCCCAGCGGGCGTAGGCGACTGCATCATCGAAGGCGATGTGCACCACCGGGTGGTTCGCGCGGCCGCGCAGGCTGCTGCCCGGACCGCCGGGCGCGCGCCAGGAAGCGCCAGGCGTCCAGGTCCACCACTGGCTGATGTCGGCCATCCCCTTGACCTGCGTTGGCTCGTGGAACACCAGCGAGCCGGGCCGGCGCTGGGCCTCGCCCAGCTGCGGGAACTGCTTGGAGTCGAGCGGCCTCTCGGCCACGGTGCGGTAGCCGGTGCTGTTGGCAAAGGCGGCAAACTGCGCGTTGGTGACCTCGTGACGCTGGATGTGGAAGGGCGCGACCTCGACTGATCGGCGCGGACTTTCCTCGGGGTAGAAGCGCTCGGAGCCCATCAGGAAGCGGCCTCCGCGCATGGCGACCATGCCGGGCTGGATACCGCCGGCCTGATTGGCGGGCGCAGGCCGGCCGCTGTAGGCCTGGCACAGGCGCAGCGCGCTTTCCGCCTTGGCAACGCTGGCCGCCAGCGCAGCGCCCAGGGTCAGCATCAAGCTTAGCGCTGCAAGCCGCTTCCTCATGTCATCGTCCCTCGAACTTTGGTTTGCGTTTCTCGATGAAGGCCTGCATGCCTTCCTTCTGGTCGCGCGTGGCAAACAGCAACTGGTTGGCCTTGCGCTCGAGCATCAGCGCGGTTTCCAGCGAGGCGTCCACGCCGGCCAGCACCACTTCCTTGATCTGCATGGCCGCCAGCGGCGGCATGGCGGCGATCAGTGCCGCCATCTTCAGGGCCTCGGCCAGCACCTGGTCGTCGGGCAGCACCTGGCTGACCAGGCCCATCAGGCGCGCCTCCTGGGCGCTGACCGGTTTGCCGGTCAGCAGCAAGCGCATGGCGTTGAACTTGCCCACGGCGCGCACCAACCGCTGCGTGCCGCCGATGCCGGGCATGATGCCGATGCGGATCTCGGGCTGCGAAAAGCTCGCGCCCTCGCCCGCCAGGATGATGTCGCAGTGCATGGCCAGCTCGGCCCCGCCGCCATAGGCGTAGCCGCAGACCGCCGCGATGATGGGTTTCGGGCAGCGCTCGATGGGCGCCCAGACGCGCTCCGTGTGGCGCTCCATGATCTCGATCGGACCGGCGCCCTCCAGGCCCTTGATGTCGCCGCCGGCGGCGAACACCTTGTCGCCGCCCGTGAGCACGATGGCGCGCACCGACGGGTCCGCAGCCAGTCGGGTGAATGCGTTTGAGAGCAGCGCCTGCAGGTTCAGACTCAGCGCATTGGTGGCCTGGGGCCGGTTCATGCGCACCAGGGCGACGCCATCATCCCGGCATTCGACCAGCAGTTCGCTGCCGGCCTGGTCCGGGGCATGGACCGCAGAAGGAGGAGAAGAGTCGTGGGGCATGCGCAAATCCTGCTGGTGATGATGCCATTGATGTTCTTTTCTGGAGGCTGGCGCTACATCGTCCTTTTGGACGTATCTTCGCGGCCAGCCATTCAGTAAATTTGACACCATGAAACAGAAAAACGAATTCGACCAGCGCATTGTGCTGGTCACCGGTGGCACCAAGGGGATCGGGCGCGGCATTGCCGAGGGCTTTCTGGCCGAAGGCGCCACGGTGGTGGTGTGCGCCCGCAGTCAGCCCGAAACCCTGCCTGAGGTTGGCGGTCGCAGTGCCGAATTCATGGCCTGCGACGTGCGTGAGGCCGATGCTGTGCGCGCGCTGGTCGGCACGATCGTCGCCAGCCACGGCCGGCTCGACGTGCTGGTGCACAACGCGGGCGGCAGCCCGCCTGTTGATGCGGCCACAGTGTCGCCGCGCTTTCACGAGGGCGTGATCCGCTTGAACCTGACGGCTGCGCTGCACATGGCGCAGGCCGCCAATGCCGTGATGCAGACCCAGGGCGAAGGCGGCGTGATTGTCTTTATCGGCAGTGTCAGCGCGCTGCGGCCGTCGCCGGGAACGGCCGCCTATGGCGCGGCCAAGGCGGCCGTGCTGAGCCTGGCGTCGTCGCTGGCGGTCGAGTGGGCGCCCAGGGTGCGCGTCGTAGCGGTCAGCCCGGGCCTGGTGCGCACCGAGCAGTCACATTTGCATTTTGGCGACGAGGCCGGTATTGCCGCCGTCGGCGCCACGATTCCGGCGGGCCGAATGGCCGAGCCGTCCGACATCGCCCAGGCCTGCCTGTTCGTGGCCTCGCCACGCGCGGCCTACCTGAGCGGAACCAATCTGCTGCTGCACGGCGGGGGCGAGAAACCGGCCTTCCTGGCGGCCGCGAAAGCGGGTCAAGCCTGACGCCGGCAGCAGCACCTCAAACCAATCAACAAAGGAGTACGGCCTTGGCTGAACACGACTGGATGAACGAGATTCGTGCCCTGGTGGGCAAGGAGTACGGGCGGGTCTGCGCCTGGGACAGGGTCAACGCGCCCATGATTCGCCAATGGTGCGAAGTGATGGGTGTGGACGCCGCGCGCTACACCGCGGAGGGCGCAGTGATTGCGCCGCCGGCGATGCTGCAGGTCTGGTGCATGGAGGGCCTGGTGCCCAACAACTACCCGCCCGGCTCGACCACCGAAAACCCCTACGAGGCGCTGATGCTGATGGAAGCGCACGGCCTGGCGTCGGTGGTGGCGGTGAACTCCGAGCTGAGCTTCGGGCGTGACGTGCGCGAAGGCGAGCGGCTGTATTACACGACCCGGCTCGACAGCATCAGCCCGGAAAAAACCACGGCCTTGGGCACCGGCTACTTTGTCACGCTGGTAATGCGCTTTTTCTCGCAAAAGCCCGAGGGTGACGAGGAAGTCGGCCAGCTGCTGTTTCGTGTCTTCAAGTTCCTCCCGGCCAACCCGGTCAAGAAGCCTGACGCCGCCGCTGACAAGGCCAAGGCCGCAGCGCCAGCCGCAGCCAGGCGCCCCATGCCCGGCATCAGCGACGACACGCGCTTTTTCTGGGAAGGCGCGCGCGCCGGTAAGCTGCTGATCCAGCGCTGCAAGGGCTGCGGCACGTTGCGCCACCCGCCCGGCCCAGTCTGCCCGAGTTGCCATTCGTTTGAGTGGGACACGGTTGAAGCCTCGGGACGCGGCACGGTCTACTCCTTCGTCGTGATGCATTACCCCGAGGTCCCGCCATTCGATCATCCGAACCCGATCGTCCTGGTCGAGCTGGAAGAGGGCACGCGGCTAATCTCACAAATCGTCGGCATCAAACCGGGCGACGTGAAGATCGGCCAGGCGGTGCAGGTCGAGTTCAACAGTTTCAACGACGGCGAACTGGTTTTGCCGCAATTCCGCCCAGTGGCGGCCACGGAAGGGGTGACGGCATGAATTTCGACCTGAGCGAAGACCAACGCGCCTTTGCCGACATGGCGCAGGGCCTGTTTGCCGATTTTTGCAGCGACGACCAGCTGCGCGAGCACGACGCCTCCAGCGAGCCGTTCATGCGGGCGCTATGGCAGCAATGCGTGGCTGCCGGGCTGAACACCGTGATGGTTCCCGAAGCACAGGGCGGCCTGGGGCTGGGCATGACCGAGCTGATGGCCGTGCTGGAGCAGCAGGGCCGCGCGCTGGCACTGGTGCCGCTGTGGGAACCGCAGTTGACCCTGGCGGCTTTGGCAAAGTTTGCTCCCGCCGCCCTGTCGCAGGTGCAAGGTGATGCGCTGTCGGGCGAGGCGCCGGTGGCGCTTTCGCTGCAATCGCTGTCGCAGTCACGCGGTCCGTCGCTGCGGCTGGTGCGTGCCGGCGACGGCTGGACTTTGACTGGCCAGGCCAGCGCCGTGCCGCTGGGCGCCCAGGCGCGCCAGGCGCTGCTGGCTGCCGACGCCCAAGGGCAGATGCGCCTGGTGCTGGTTGACTTGTTGCAAGACGGCATTGGGCGCACCGAGGGCAGGGATCAGCACCACCAGTCGGTGGCCGACCTGGCGTTTGACAGCGTTGTCATTGCCGAGGGCAATGTGCTGCCGCTGGCTGCCACCGGCTGGGTCGAGCAGCGCGCAATTGCCTGCCTGGCCGCGCTGCAGTTGGGTGTGACGCAAGAGCAGCTGCGCCGCACCGTTGAATACGTCAGCGAGCGCCAGCAGTTTGGCCGCGCCATTGGCACTTTTCAGCTGGTCGCCGGCCAGATGGCCGACGGCCACATTGCCGTCGAGGCGCTGCGCACCTCGCTGTGGCAGCTGGTCTACCGGCTCGATGCCAATTTGGGCGCCGCGCCGCAGGCCTGGGCCACGCGCGCGCTGGCCAACGACACGGGCCACCGCGCCGGCCACATGGCGCAGCACGTGCATGGCGGCATCGGCGTGGACATCACCTACCCGGCGCACCGTTTTCTTTTCTGGAGCCGCGCGCTCGGCGTTGCGCTGGGCGGGACCGAACATCATCTTGCCAAGCTGGGCGACTGGCTGGCCGACAACGACACCCTGGGATGGAAATATGACGCTGCCGAAGACGACAACACACACGACAACGACCGAGAGGAGGCCCGCCATGCCACGGTTTGACGACATCGCAGTGGGCGCGGAGCTGCCCTCCTTGACCGTTCCGGTGACGGTGGCGCTGGTCAACGGGGGCGCCATTGCCACGCGTGACTACTTTCCCGGCCACCACGACCTGGACGCCGCGCGCCAACTGGGCTCGCCGCACATCTTCATGAACATCCTGACCACCAACGGCCTGGTGCAGCGCTTCATTGACGACTGGAGCGGTCCCCTGGGGCGCATGTGCGACCTGAAGATCAAGCTCGGCGTGCCGAACTACCCCGGCGACGCCATGACCATCAGCGGCGCCGTCACCGACAAGCGCGCGTCCGACCGCACGGTCGAAGTCACGCTCAAAGGCGTTAATTCCATGGGCAACCACGTCATCGGCTCGGTGCGTGTTGCCCTGCCTTGATGCCGCACAGCCAGGAGCACACACTTATATGAACGATCTCTCAATTTCCGGCCGCGCCTCCATTGCAGGCCTGGGCACCACCGAGTTCTCCAAGAACTCCGGCCGCACCGAACTGCGCCTGGCCATGGAAGCGACGCTGGCCGCGCTGGCCGACGCCGGCATCGACCCGAGCGAGGTGGACGGTTTCTCGTCCTACACCGTGGACAAGGTGCCCGAATACGAAATTGCCCGCCTGCTGGGCGCCAAGGACGTCAAGTTCTTCTCGCAAATTCCGCATGGCGGCGGCGCGGCCTGCGCGCCGGTGCTGCACGCGGCCATGGCCGTGGCCACCGGCGTGGCCAAGACGGTGGTGGTGTACCGCGCCATGAACGAGCGCAGCTGGTACCGCTTTGGTTCCGGCAGCTACGGCTTTGCCTCGACGCCGATTTTCGAGAACGTCAACTACGGCTGGTACATGCCCTATGGCTTTCACACGCCGGCCGCGTGGGTCGGTATGTTCGCCCAGCGTTACATGCACCGCTACGGCGCGACCAGCGAGGACTTTGGCCGCGTGGCCGTGGCCGCGCGCGACTTCGCCGCCACCAACCCCGCCGCATTCTTTCATGGCAAGCCGATCACGCTTGAAGAGCACCAGGCCTCGCGCTGGATTTGCGAGCCGCTGCACCTGCTCGATTGCTGCCAGGAGTCTGACGGCGCGGTGGCCATGGTCATCACGTCAAGCGAGCGCGCCCGCGACCTCAAGCAAAAGCCAGTCGTCATCAAGGGTGCGGCGCAGGGCATCAGCGACGGCCAGCAGATCATGACCTCCTACTTCCGCGACGACATCACCGGCCTGCCCGAGATGGGCCTGGTTGCCAAGCAGCTCTGGCAGCAAAGCGGCCTGAGCCCCGACGACATCCAGACGGCGGTGATCTACGACCACTTCACGCCTTTCGTCTTGCCGCAGCTCGAGGAGTTCGGGTTCGTCAAGCGTGGCGAGGCCAAGGACTTCATTCGTGCCGGTCACCATGCGCGTGGCGGTAAGCTGCCCATCAACACCCACGGCGGCCAGTTGGGCGAGGCCTACATCCACGGCATGAACGGCATCGCCGAGGGCGTGCGCCAGGTGCGAGGCAACTCGGCTAACCAAGTGAGCGACGTGCACAACGTGCTGGTCACCGCCGGCACTGGCGTGCCGACCAGCGGCCTGATTCTGGGTGACGCCTGACACCGGGCAAGGAGACACACACCATGTTCATCGATATCACCCCCGAGCAGCACACCCTTCGCCTGAAGGTGCGCGATTATTTCTACAACCTGATGACGCCCGAGCTGCGCCTGGAACTGCGCGGCGCCGAAGGCGGTGACACCTTCCGCAACACCGTTCGCCAGATGGGCCGCGACGGCTGGCTGGCCGTGGGCTGGCCCAAGGCGCACGGCGGTCAGGGCCTGAGCGCCACCGAGCAGCTGATCTTTTTTGAAGAGGCCAACATCGCCGGCGCGCCGCTGCCCTTCGTGACCATCAGCACCGTCGGTCCGGCCCTGATGGAAAACGGCACGCAAGCGCAGAAAGAGCGCTTTTTGCCTGGCATTGCCGCTGGCGAAACCATCTTTGCCATCGGTTACTCCGAGCAACAGGCCGGCTCCGACCTGGCCGTGCTGAAGACGCAGGCCCGGCTCGAGGGCGACCTCGAAACCGGCCGCTTCATCGTCAACGGCGCCAAGCTCTGGACTTCAGGCATCGAGTCGGCCGACCATGTGTGGCTGGCGGCGCGCACCAGTCCCGACTTGGCACGCCACAAGGGCATTTCCATTCTGATTCTGGACACCGATGCGCCTGGTTTTTCGCACACGTTGATCAAGACCGTGGGCAATTTCACGGCGGCCACCTACTACGACAACGTGGCGGTGCCGGCCGACCGGCTGGTGGGCGAACTGCATGGCGGCTGGAAGCTCATCACCGCGCAACTTAACCATGAGCGCCTTGGCCTGGGCTCCTGGTCCGACAAGGTGTTTGGTCCGTTTTGCCGGGTGCTGCAATGGGCCAAGGCCAGGGACGAGCAGGGTCGCCGGGCGGTGGACCAGCCCTGGGTGCGGCGCTCGCTGGCCGAGTGCTACACACGCATGGAGGCGATGCGCCTGATCAACTTCCGCATTGCGGCTGACCTGGAGGCGGGTGGCATGGACGTCGCCCTGGCGTCGACCACCAAGGTTTACGGCTCGGAAAGCGTTCTGGAGATTTTGCGCAAGCTGATCGACATCGTCGGCGCCAGCGCCCTGGTGCGTGCCGGCTCCAGTGCCGCGCTGCTACTGGGCGAACTGGAGTACGAAGTGCGCGCCAGCACGCTGCTGACCTTTGGCGGTGGCACCAATGAGATCCAGCGCGAGCTGATTGCACAGTTCGGCCTGAAGATGCCGCGTCCGGTGCGCTGAGGCGACTCTGTCGGCCAACACTAATAAGAAAGGGAGACAGCGTGAAAACACCACTCATCGTGCCGCGTGAAGTGACGCAGGCCAAGCTTGACCACCGGGCCAGCGCCGGCCAGCGCCACCGCGCCTCGCAGGCCTACACCATCACCGAGCGTGTCGAGGAAAGCGCGGTCCGTTTTGCCGAGCGGCCCTGTATTCTGTATGGCACCGAGCGCTACGACTACGCCGAGACCAACCGGCGCATGAACCAGGTCGCTCATGCCGGCCGCGCGCTGGGCCTGCGCTGTGGCGACGTGGTGGCGCTGTGCATGGAAAACCGGCCGGCCTTTCTGTTCACCTGGCTGGGTTTGACCAAGCTCGGCGTCAGGCTGGTCTTTCTCAATACCAATGTCAGCGGCAAGCCGCTGGTGCACGCGCTGGAGGCCACGGGTGCCACGCTCGCCGTCTTTGGTGAGGAGTGCCTGGGCCTGTTGGCGGCGACCGAACTGCCCGCCGCCATGCGCTACTGGCTGTGGCCCGACGCCGAGAACCCCGCTGCGGCGGACCTGCGCGAACGCTGCGCGCTGGACTTCGCGCAGGCTGCGAGCCAGGCGCCAGACACCAACCCGCCCGCCGCGTGGCGCGCCGCTTTGGTCGCCGGCGATCCCGCGCTTTACATATTTACTTCTGGCACGACCGGCCTGCCCAAGGCGGCCGTGATCAGCCACGCCCGCTGGCTGATCACCGGTGATGTCATGCAAGCCACGATGGATGTGCAGGCGCAGGACTGCTTCTACTGTTTCTTGCCGCTCTACCACGGCGCGGCCTCGCTGTCGGCCGGCGCCACCGCCCTGGCCGCGGGCGCCAGCCTGCTGTTGCGGCGCAAATTCAGCCGCAGCGAGTTCTGGCTTGACGTGCGCCATCATGGGGCAACGATCTGCCAGTACGTCGGTGAAGTCTGCCGCTTTTTGCTGACCGTGCCGCCGCAGCCCGGCGACCATCAGCATCCGCTGCGCAAGATGGTGGGCGCCGGCTTGGCCCCCGAGGTCTGGGAGCAATGGGTCCGGCGCTTCGGCGAGTTCGAGATCTACGAGGGCTGGGGCTCGACCGAGTCGAACACCAACACCATCAATGTCGACAATCGCGTCGGCTCCTGCGGCCGCGTGCCGTTCTGGGAAAAGACCAATTTGCGTCTGGTGCGCTACGACATCGAGACCGAAAGTCATCCGCGCGACGCGAACGGCTTCCTGCAGCTCTGCGACGTCGGCGAGGTCGGCGAAGGCATCGGCATGATCATCGACATCCCCGACGTCGTGGGTGGCCGCTTCGAGGGCTACACCTCGCCTGAGGCGACCGAAAAGAAAATTCTGCGCAATGTGTTTCGCGCGGGCGACGCCTGGTGGTCGTCCGGCGATCTGCTGCGCTGCGACGCGGACGGCTATTGCTGGTTTGTCGACCGTATCGGCGACACCTTCCGCTGGAACAGCGAGAACGTCTCGACCGCCGAGGTCGCGGACGCGCTCGGCGATTTTCCAGGCCTTGATGCCATCACCGTCTATGGCGTCAAGGTGCCCGGCGCTGAAGGCCGCGCCGGCATGGCCGCGCTGGTGCTGCAGCCAGGCGCCAAGTTTGACCCGGCGGCCTTCTGGACGCTGGCGCTGGACCGCCTGCCGCGTTATGCCGCGCCGCTGTTCCTGCGCATCGCGCCGACCACCGACATGACTGGCAACTACAAGCTGCGCAAGGTCGACCTGCAGCGCGAGGGCTACGACGCGGCGCTGGTGCGCGACCCGCTGTTCGTTCGTGACGACAAGCTCCAGACCTACTTGCCGCTCGATGCGGCGGTGGTGAAGGCTGGCGCATGACCCGTCTGCCTGCCCGGGTGGTGCTCGACTACCCCTTCACCGCGCCAGCCAGTGACGGTTCGGTGGTCGAAGTCGCACCCGGCATCCTGTGGGCGCGCATGCCCATGCCGATGGCGCTGGACCACATCAACGTCTACCTGCTGCGCGGCGATGAGGGCTGGACCCTGGTCGACACCGGCCTCAACACCGACACCGGCCGCGCGCGCTGGGAGCACATTGCCGCCACGCATCTGCAGGGCCTGCCGATCGTGCGCCTGGTCTGCACCCACATGCACTATGACCATGCCGGCCTGGCGAGCTGGCTCTGCGAGCGCTTTGACATCCCGCTCTACATGACACTTGGCGAGTACTTCATGATGCGCGCGCTGTCCCAGCCCGAACCCGATCCGTTGCCGCCGTCCCAGGCCCTGTTCTACCAGCGCGCGGGCATGCCGCAGGAGCGCATCGACCGCATGTGGCGAGCCATGCGCCAGGACCCCTTCATGCCGCCCCAGCCGCGCTCGTTCAACCGCCTGCGCGGCGGCGATGAGATTCAGCTCGGTGCGCGCCTTTGGCGCGTGGTGATTGGCGAGGGCCACTCGCCCGAGCACGCCTGCCTGTACTGCGAGCAGGACCAGATCCTGATCGCAGGCGACCAGCTGCTGCCGCGCATCAGCTCCAACGTGCTGGTCACCGGCATCGAGCCCGAGGCCAATCCGCTACAGCTGTGGCTCGAATCGCTGACGCGGCTGGAGCAGCTTGCGCCCGACACTCTGGTGCTGCCCTCGCACGAGCGGGTATTTCGCGGCCTGCATGCGCGCACTCAGGAACTGCGAGAGCACCACACGCAGCAGTTCGACCTGCTGCGCGCCCGCCTACAGGAGCACGGCGCCTGCACTGCTTTCGAAGCCATGCTGTGCCTGTTCCCTCGGCTGCGCGGCCCGGTCGATGACATGCTGGCGCTCGGCGAGTCGATTGCCCACCTGTCATGGATGCGTTATGACGGTATGCTGCGGCGCGAGATCGACGAGGACGGCCACTACCGCTTCCGCCTTGCCGATGTGCCGGCCGCCCAGAAAATCAATCACTAGAACTTAAGCCTGCAAGAAAACAGATATGCAAGACACCGAAAATTTCCGCACCGAGACCCGGACCTGGCTTGAAGCCAACTGCCCGGCGGCCATGCGCCAGCCGATCACCCAGGAGCAGATCGTGTGGGGCGGCTCCCAGCTCAAGTTCGGCAACGAAGATCAGCGGCTCTGGTTCGAGCGCATGCGCGAGCGCGGCTGGTTCGCGCCGGGCTGGCCGGCCGAGTTTGGCGGCGGCGGGCTGAGCCCGAAGCAGGCGCGCATCGTCGAGGAGGAGATGCTGCGCCTGGGATGCCGCCAGCCGCAGTTCAATCTGGGTGTCTGGATGCTCGGACCGGTGCTGCTGGAAATCGGCACCGAGGCGCAAAAACGCGAGCATTTGCCGCTCATGATGCAGGGCCGGGCGCGCTGGTGCCAGGGCTTCAGCGAGCCCAATGCCGGCTCCGACCTGGCCAGCCTGAAGACTGCAGCGCGCGTCGATGCCAACGGCGAGTTCATCGTCAACGGTTCGAAAATCTGGACCTCCTATGGCGACGCCGCCGACTGGATGTACGCCCTGGTGCGCACCGATGCCAGCGTGCGCAAGCAGGAGGGCATCAGCTTCCTGCTGATCGACATGAAGAGCCCGGGGGTCACCGTCAAGCCGATTGAGCTGATCAGCGGCAAGTCAAGTTTTTGCGAGGTATTTTTTGACGATGTGCGGGTGCCCGCACGCCAGCTGGTTGGCCCGCTCAACGGCGGCTGGACGGTGGCCAAGAAGCTGCTGCAGCATGAGCGCGCCGCGATGTCCAAGTTCAGCGAAGGCGCCGCGCCATCGCACGACGCGCTGGCCGTGGCCAGGCGTTATCTCTTTGATGCTGATGGGGGCCTGCGCGAGCCGGTCTGGCGCGACCGCCTGGCCGCGCTGCTGATGGACTCGCACGCCTTTTCGCTCACGCACCAGCGCGTCAAGGAAGAGGGCATGGCGCGCCTCGACATCAGTGGGCCGTCCGCCATCATGAAGCTGGTGCAGACCGAGCAGGAAGTGGCCAAGTATGAATTGCTGATGCAGCTGATGGGCCAGCGCGGCCTGAGCTGGGAGGGCGACGAGTTCAGCGCCGACGAGCACGATATCTGCCGCCTTTGGCTGCTCTCCAAGACCTACGTCATTTCCGGCGGCAGCAGCGAGATACAGCTCAACATCATTGCCAAGCGCGTGCTCGGCCTGCCGGGCTGAACCATGAAAACAATGATTCACACGACAAAGAAACCGGAGACGCAGGCATGAGTTTTTTGCTGAATGACGAACAACGGCAGCTGAGTGACAGCGCCCGCGAATTTTTGAGCGCGCAGTCGCCACTGAGCCTGCAGCGCCGCCTGCGCGACTCGCGCGCCGAGCTGGGCTACGAGCTGGCGCTGTGGCAGCAGGTGGTCGAACTTGGTTGGCCGGCGGCCGTTTTTCCTGAGTCCGAAGGCGGGCTCGCGGTGGGCTACCAGGGCCTGGGCGCGGTGTTCGAGGCCATGGGGCGCAGCGTGGCGGCCCTGCCCCTGCTGTCCTCGGTGGTCCTGTGCGGCGAGCTGCTGCTGGCAGCCGGCAGCGCGGCCCAGCGCCAGCGCTGGCTGCCCGGCCTGATGGACGGCCAGCAGTTGCTGGCGCTGGCCATCGATGAGCAGGGCCGCCATGATCCCAAGGCCATCAGCACCCGTGCCCGGCGCGATGGCGCAGGCTGGGTGCTCGATGGCGAGAAATGGTTTGTCATCGACGGCATTGGCTCCGCCTGGCTGATCGTCGTGGCGCGCGTGGTCGGGGCGCAGGACACCGACGAGGGCTTGGGCCTGTTCATGGTCGACAGCACACTGGCCGGCGTCAGTCTGCAACCGACCCGGTTGGTCGACAGCCGCAACCACGCCCGCCTGACGCTGTCGGGCGTGCAGGTCGCTGCCGACATGCGGCTTGAGTGCGCCAGCGACGCCGCGCAGGCGCTCGACGCCGCGCTGGACCGCGCCCGCGTTTGTCTGGCGGCCGAGGGCCTGGGTCTGGCACGCGATGCCTTCGAGCGCACCACGTCCTATCTGAAAGAGCGGGTGCAGTTCGACGTGCCCATTGGCTCTTTCCAGGCCCTGCAGCACCGCATGGCCCGCCTCTATACCGAGCTGGAAATGCTCCAGAGCTGCGTTCGCGCCGCGCTGGCTGCCATTGACGCCGGCGACCCCGAGCTTGCGCTGCTGGCCAGCCTGGCCAAGGGGCGCGCCTCCGACCTGTGCGAAAAGCTCATGAACGAAGCCATTCAGCTGCACGGGGGCATTGGCGTGACCGACGAGTTCGATTTGGGCCTGATCGTCAAGCGCGCCCGCGTGCTGCAACACTGTCTGGGTGATGGCGTCTTCCATCGCAATCGTTATGCCTGCCTGAAAGGTTTCTGAACACCATGAGTTCTTCTTCCGCCGCTTCTCCTGTGGACCTGCTGGTTCAGGTCGCCCGCTGCCGCGAGCAGCTCACCGCGCCGGGCGCTCCCTTTGAGCGCCACACGGTGCTGGTCAACGGCCAGCCCCTGCCGGCCTACCGCCATGCCTTCCCTAACCTGCCCGCGCTGATCAACGCCGGCCGCGCTCATGCTGATCGCGAGTTCATGGTCTACGAGGGTGATCGCTGGACCTTCGAGCGCTTTTTCAGCGCCGTCGACGCGCTGGCCGGGCGGCTGCAGGCCGAGCATGGTTTGCGTGCTGGTGACTGCGTGGCAATTGCGATGCGTAACCGGCCTGAATGGGCTGTCGCATTTGCTGCCGTGGTGCTGCTGGGCGCTGTGCCCGCGCCGCTCAACAGCTTTGGGCTGCGCGAAGAGTTGCTGGCCAATTTGCGCGACCTGCAGCCACGCTGGCTGATCTGCGATGCCGAGCGCTTTGCCCATGTTGGCGCCGACCTGGCTGGTCTGGGCTGTCGCGCCGTGGTGGTCGAGGGCGCGCCGGGCGAGGGTGACGCCGCCTGGCCAGAACTCATTGCGCCTGGCGCGCCAGCGCTCCAGTCCCCCGTGTTGGCGCCCGAAGATGCGGGCCTGATCCTGTTCACATCAGGCGCCAGCAGCCAGGCCAAAGGTGCGCTGTCGACGCAGCAGGCGGTCTGCCAGGCGCTTTACAACATTGACTACATCGGCGCCATCTCGGCGATGACCTCGCCTGACCTGGTGGCGACCATCATGGCGCGCGCCCTGCAGCCGACCACGCTGACAGCGGTACCCCTGTTCCATGTCAGCGGTCTGCATGCCCAACTGCTGGCGTCGCTGCGCCATGGCCGTCGGCTGGTGTTCATGCGCCGCTGGAATCCGGCGCAAGCGCTGCAATTGATTCAGGCCGAAAAAATCACCCAGTTCAACGGCGCGCCGTCAATGGTGATGCAGTTGCTGGCCGAACCCGGTTTTGACGACCCTGCCGTGACCGGCAGCCTGGGCGGCGTCGGCTTTGGTGGCGCGGGCCTGCCCCAGCGCCTCATCGACGATGTGCTGGCGCGGCGCGGAGAGTCGATGTCAGGCGTTGGTTTTGGCCTGACCGAAACCAATGGTGTCGGCGCCGCTGCGTCGGGTCGGCTGTTCCAGCTGCGGCCGCAGATGTCCGGGCCGTTGTCGCCCATCATTGAACTGCGCGTGGTCGACGTCGACGGTGTCGACCTGGCGCCGGGCCAGGCGGGCGAGCTGTGGCTGCGCGGGGTCAGCCTGATGCAGGGCTATGTGGGCCAGCCTGAAGCCAGCGCCCGGGCGCTGAGCGGGGGCTGGTTTCGCACCGGCGACATCGGTCTTCTTGACGACGACGGCCTGCTCCGCGTGGTCGACCGCATCAAGGACGTGATCAACCGCGCTGGAGAAAAAATTGCCGCAGCCGAGGTCGAGTCCTGCCTGTTGCAGCATCCGGCGCTGGTCGAGGCCGCGGTGTTTGGCCAGCCCGACGAGCAGACCGGCGAAGCCGTGGTGGCCGTGGTGGTGCTTGCGCCCGGCGCGTTGCTGACGGCCGCGCAGGTCCAGTCGCATGTGGCAGGGCGGCTAGCCGCCTACAAGGTGCCGCTGCGGGTGTTTGTGCGCAGTGAAAGCCTGCCGCGTAATCCGGCCGGAAAAATGCTCAAGACCACGCTCAAGCGCGAATACGCGCAGGACTGAGAACTGCGCTGCATTCCCTGCCCGGCAACTGGTCGCCTTCGCCACCTGCTTGGGCTCCATTTCAGCGGCTTCAACTGGTGCGGGCGCCTTCCCGGGCAAGCTCGCGCGTTTCAGAAAGCGCTCTGGTGCGGTTCGTACTAGGGTCTCAACCTAGTCTAATTTGACGATGGAGCGATTGACATTTCGAAAAATAATCTGCACCGGAGAGTCAAATTGCCGTCGTTGTTCGAGAGAGATGCATTTGTTCTTTGTCGCCGCAGTCCGTGGCAACTTTTGTTTTAGCTAAACCCTGATAGAGGAGACTTTGAAAATGAAGACATCCATGACCCACGTACCCATTGTTTTGGCCATGAGTCTGATGCTGAGCGGCACGGCAATGGCCAAGGTGCCAGCCGCCGAGGCAGACAAGCTCGGCAAGGAATTGACCTGCATCGGCGCCGAGAAGGCCGGTTCCAAGGACGGTGTTCCGGAGTACACCGGTAAATGGCTGGGTACGCCCCCCGGCATCCAGTACAAGCCGCATACCGGCCAGCACCCGGTGGACCCCTATGCCAACGAAAAGCCGGTGTTTTCGATCACCGCCGAGAACCTGGCGCAGTACGCGGCCAAGCTGTCCGATGGCCAAAAGGCCATGTTCGCCAAGTTCCCAAAGACTTACCGCATGGACGTCTATCCGGGCCACCGTGATTTCCGCTACCCGGATTCGGTCTGCGAAATGGCCAAGAAGAACGCGCTCACAGCCGAGATCGCCGACGGCGGTCTGGGCGTTAAGGGCGGGGTGAAGGGCGCGATCCCGTTCCCGATCCCGAAGAACGGGCAAGAAGCCCTGATGAACAACATGTTCCCCTTCCGCGCCTACAACGAGGACACCGTGCGTGACATCGCCAACGTGTTGTCGGACGGCAGCATCTCCTGGGGTCGCCAGCACAACCGAAACTTGGCCACGGTGAACCTGCCCGCTGAAATCGGTAAGCCGCTGGAAGGCGTGATGTCGCAATCGAACACCCGGACCTTGTTGCCTGAGCGTGAAAAGGGCGGTGTCAGTGTGTCCTCCGAGCCGGTGAATTTCGGTGAGGGCAAGCGTTTGGCCTGGTCCTATGACCCGGGTACGCGCCGCGTGCGCCAGTTGCCCGAGTTCGGCTTTGACCAGCCTCTGGGCGGTACCGGCGGCAAGATGACGATTGACTCTGACCGCCTGTTCAATGGTTCCCCCGAGCGCTACACCTGGTCGCTGCTGGGCAAGCGTGAGATGTACATTCCCGCGAACTCCTACAAGGTCCACGACAAGAGCGTCAAGTATGCCAACCTGATCAAACCGGGTTCGCCCAATGCCGACTTGATCCGCTGGGAATTGCGCCGCGTCTGGGTCGTCGAGGGCAAGCTGAAGGAGGGTTTCCGCCACCTGTACGGCAAGCGTGTGCTGTTTCTTGACGAGGACAACGGCCAGGCCGTGATGTCTGATTTCTACGACGCGCGTGGCTCATTGTGGCAATACGCCTACATCAACCACTACTACGCCTTCGACTTGAACGGCTGGCAGGCCGGCACGAGTTTTTACTTTGACCTGAACTCAGGCGGCTACGTGGGCTACAACCTGTTCCAGGAGCGTCCGATTGGCCCTGTGCTGAACAAGGGCGATATGGTTCCCTCAATGTTCACCCCCGAAGCCGCGCGCAGCGCCGGCAACTGACAACGTGTCCACGAAGAGAACACACCATGAAAAATACTAGCTACATGAAAATTTCGCCCATCGCCCTGGCCGCATCAATGCTTTGCCTGGCTGGTGCTGCCCATGCCGGCGAGCCGGTCGACTTGGGTAACGGCCTGACGCTGGACTGGCGCGTCAGCACCACATACACGCTGGCGACTCGCCTGGCTGATCCTGATCCGGTGCTTGCCAAAAATGCCGGCGGCAACGACGGTGATAACAACTTCAAGAAGGGCGCTCTGACCTCCAACCGCCTGGGCGCGCTGGTCGATACCAAGCTGTCCAAGGGCGACAACGGCTTTGTGTTGTCGGGCAGCATCTTCTATGACGACGTATACCATAGCAGCAACGACAACACCGGCCCGGTCAACAAGCCGGGCCCGGTGAATGAGTTCACTGAAGACGCCAAGCGCTTTCACGGCGGTTACGCCCGGGTGCTCGACGCCTATGGCTACACCGCCTTCGAGGCCGGCACCCTGGGCCGAATGACTGTGCGCGCCGGGCGCCACGTGGTTTCCTGGGGCGAGGGCTTGTTTTTCCCAGGTATTTCGCTGGCCCAGGGCCCTGCTGATGGCACCAAGACCGGCATACCCGGCACCGAGACCAAGGACCAGTTGCTGCCCGAAGACCAAGTCTCCGCCACGCTGGAGGTGACCCCGCGCCTGACCCTGCTGGCCCATGCGCAGTACGACTGGCATCCCACGTTGGCAGCCGCGCCGGGCTCGTTCCTGAGCACCTCGGATGGTGTGGGTCCTGGCGGGTCATGCCTGGGTCCGTACACGAAGATTCCGGTGGTTCCCACCTTATTTACCGGCTTCTCAGGTTGCTCGTTTGGCCTGCGCGGGGCGGACATCACGCCGGGCGGGGGCATGGGCCAATGGGGCGTGGGTAGCCGATTCCGGGTCACTGACGCCACTGAGGTGGGCGTGTATTTCATGAACTATCACGACCGCACGCCACTTCCGGAGATCAATGCCTTCACCCCGGGCACGCCCATTCCTGCTGCATTGCAGCCGGCATTTGGCGGCATCACGCAGATTGGCAACGGCAGCTACAAAATCCGCTACTTCGACGACATCAAGCTGATGGGTGCCTCCTTCAACACCACGCTGGGTTCGGTGGCCGTGGCCGGCGAAATCTCGTACAAGGAAGGCGCGCCGGTACTGGTCGACACGGTGGTGAACCCCGCCAATGGCGCGACGTTGCCGACACCGACCCGCGCCAATATTATTCAGGGCAACCTGAACGCTTTTGCCAACCTGGGCCGCACGCCGATGGCCGGCTCGGTCCTGCTGCTGGGTGAGGTGGCGGTGGTTCAGGTCAGCGATGTGCAGGCGCGCAAGGCGCCAGGTGCAGAGGCATTTCCGGCCGCATTTGGCTTCAAAGCCAGCGACAAGCTGAGCTTCGGCGACAAGACAGCGGTGGCCTTGTCCGGACAGGTGGTGCTGGGTTATCCCGGTATTGTGGAGGGTTGGGACCTGTCGGTGCCGATCAGCGTGTCGCATCAGTTGCAAGGCCGCACCATCTTGGGGGGTGTTGGCGGCGAGGGAGATACCCGTTTCAGTGTGGGCACCACCTTCACCAAGGGGGGTAATTTTGCGGTGACCTTGAACTATCTGGGTTATCTGGGCAGCGCGTCACTGGACTTGCGCGAGAGCCGTCTGTTAACTGACCGTGACCAGTTGTCCCTGGTCATGAAGTACGCGTTCTAAGGCGGCTGCGGCGCCGTCGAGCATTCCGAACGTACACATGTTCGGGGGTTCGGCGGGCCCTTTGTTCACATTGTTTCAATTGATTGCATCTGCGTGCGTTGTTGTATGCACAGGGACGTCGCCAAGCTTGTTCCCTGCCGCCATTTTGGACGGGCGGGTCGGCTTGGAGAAAAAGAAGCCAGGATCAAGCCGTTGCGCTTGCGCGACATTGGGTCCAAAACGGTCATCAGAAAATGATCCAAAGCCATGCCAGCATTGGGTTTTTAAATACCCATGAAGAACTCGCATCACAAAGTCACCTACGAGCTTCTGATCAAGAAAGCCTGAATACCTCGTCGACTCGTACCGCGACAAGTTTTTAGGGTTGCATGCCAGATTCCTGACGAGCGGCTCGTTCGAGTTCGACCATGGTCCAGCGCTGGCGTCCCTTGGGTGGGGTTGAACAGGCCAACGCAATCACATGGGCCTCGGCGTTGGTGTCGTACTGGCGTGGGCGTCCTGAGCGTTGCACATCGAACACTGCCAACTCCACCCCGCCTTGCAGGTATGCGGCGCGAGCGCGCCACACAGCCGTGCGGCCGATGCCAAGGACCTCCATGATCTGCGACTCTGGAATATCGCGATCCAGACAGGAGAGTACATGTGCACGATTGACCTCGCGTGCCTGATGCATCCCCTTGCTGCGAATTGCTTCGATGGTCGAGCGATCCTCCTCGCTCAAGTTCAGTTCTGTCTGACGCATGACTACTCCAAGGTATGCCGGTAGGCGACATGCAGAGTATATTCATGTTTCGTTACTTACGTGTCTTTGTACTAGATGTCGTGGATTGATGAGGCGTCGCAAGCAACAACATGGATTTGTGCGCCTACCGCGAGCACAATGTGTGCGCAGCAATTTTGCTGTTGCTTCCTCGGGAGACCAAGCCATGGGCAATCACATGTTTCGCCAATTGATCATTGGTATTTCCGCCCTTTGTCTTGGCACTTCAGCCCTCGCCCAAACCGTGACGCCCATGACTGATTTCAGCAGCGGCCCGGGCAACGGTGTCTACAGCTATGCGTCGAGCTCACCTGGAACGGTTATGGAACTGATCCAGCGGACTCGGCCACGACCTGCCGCCACCGCGCAAGGCGAGCTGGTCTTGCCGGCGAACGCTCCCAACGATGCCAAGCTGCCAGCCGTGGTGCTGGTGCATGGCTCCGGGGGAATTTATCCGGAGCAGATCAGCTTCTGGGCCAAGCTGTTGAATGAACAGGGCATTGCGGCTTTCGTGATCGATGTCTTCGGTCCACGCGGCATCAAATCCACCGGCGAAGACCAGAGCCAGGTGCCGTTTGCAGCGGACACTGCCGACGCCTTCGCCGCTCTGGGCATGCTGGCCAGCCATCCACGCATCGACCCCAAGCGCATCGCCGTCATGGGATTCTCACGCGGGGGCATCACGGCTGTTCGCAGCGGGGTCGAGCGCATCATTGATGGCGCAGCCCCCGCTGGCTTGCGCTTTTCTGCGCATATCGCTATGTACAGCGGCGGTTGTGCCGGCTCTTTGTCTGTGACACCCAAGCCCGGTGTGTTCAGCCCCGAACCGATGCTCTTCGTGCATGGCGACGCGGACGACTATGCCTATCTCAGCGATTGCCAGCGTTACGCTCAGCGCATCGCCGCGGCAGGCACGCCCACAGAATTTGTTGTGCTGCCTGGCGTCCGCCATAAGTTCGATGTGGACAACAGCCGGCGAATCAACTTGCCTTCCAACACAAAGACCAAAGAAGGCTGTCCGCTTGAGTTCGACATTGTCGACCTCAAGACGCGTGACGGTCGCAGCGGCGAGGCGTTGTCGCAGGACAAGGTGCAGGCGATCCAACGGGATCTCTGCGCCGACACGGGGGCAACAATGGAGGGTGACCGCAAGGGGCGAGAGACTGCTGGCAAGGCGGTGATTGAATTCCTGAAGAAGACTTTCAAGAGATGACCGTTCTCATCCCGTGCGGCGAAATGAGCACACAGGTGACTCCTTTGGAATTCACTGAGTCTGAATACGTTTCAGCTGCACCGAACGCCTGTCAAGGACTGCTCCCGCTGCGAAGCGGATCCACGTTTCGGTCCATAGCTGGCATGCAGTTTGACCAGCTGAAAACCACGCATGACCGCCATTTTTGCGCGCGTCCAGACCGTCGCTAACAAACATCGCCAAACACGCGGTCGGATTCCGTCGTAACCTC